>JBKHCS010000028.1:0-30240 GCA_046541715.1 Spirochaetaceae bacterium | reverse complement strand
GGATGCCGCGCTCATCGAGTCGCGAGATCAGCTCACACGCCCGGGCGCTCAAAGCCGCAAACGCCTCGGGATCGTCCCCCGCCGGTTCGAGCAGGCTGGGAAGCACGAACTTAACCGGCGACCAGAGGTCCAGCCCACACTCCCTCAGACGCGTGATGTACTCCTCCCGCAGCCGGAACCATCGAGCAGGCTCCGACTCAATTCCATCGATGTGGCGGAGAATCTGGGTAAGGCTGTCGTCAGTTTCCATCTTCGGTCGTCACTCCTCACAGCCCGCTCGTGGAGAGTACCCGGTTATTCCCGACGCATGCCCGTCCCGGTGGCCAATAGTGTAGCGGTTACACCCCTTCGAAACGGCGTACTATGATGCTCTTTAAGCTGCGGCATCACCTCGGTTTACAATATCTCAAGCAGCCCTTCCGGGAAAGATGGCCGCGCTCAGGGTCGGATTCTTGGTGTTGCACATCAGGCACCCTCGCACCTATGATTCGGGCCAAGCGAATGGAGGGCTCTTTGTGAGCAGAAATGGGAATGACCTCGGTCACCGGTACTCCGACGTAGCGTCGTTTCTCTCGGAGGGCCCGGCGTAGCGCGCATGCGAGAGCTCTTTGCCGAAGAAGGACTGACCCTGATGGGCGTAGCCGACGCGGTTGTGAACGAGTCCGGGGAGGCGGACTACCAGGAGTGGATCCGGCGGAACTTCCACGGCTCGATGACCTACATGGAGCGCCACGCAGCGGCAAAGTTCCGGCCGGAAGAGCTCCTCCCGGGCTGCCGGTCCATTCTCGTGGTCGGGCTCAACTACTACCAAGACGCCCCGGCGGCTACGAATCGGCAAGGGAAAATCGCCCGGTATGCCTGGGGAAGAGACTATCACAAGGTGCTCGGCAAGCGGCTCAAGCGGATCCGCCGTCGCTTAGAAGACCGGTTTCCGGACGATCAGTTTCGCAACTTCACCGACGCCACGCCTCTGGCGGAACGCTACTACGCAGAACGAGCGGGAATCGGTTTTCAGGGGCGGAACACCTTGCTGATCTCGGAGCGGTACGGCTCCTGGTTTCTGATCGGAGAGGTTCTTTCGACCCGCCGCTTTCCGCCCACCTCGGCTCCCCCGGGGCACCACGGGGCCTGTCCTTCCTCCTGCCGCAAGTGCATCGACATCTGTCCCACCGGGGCGCTCTACGCTCCGTACCGGATCGACGCCTCCCGCTGTATCTCCTATCTCACGATCGAGCACAAAGGCTCTATTCCCGAAGAGCTACGGTCCAAAGTCGGTAATTGGCTCTTCGGCTGTGACCTCTGCCAGGAGGTCTGCCCCTTGAACGTCCGGCGTCAGATAACCGGGGAGACCGACTTTCTAAGGATCAACGCCGGAGCAACCGCGGAGCTCGACGAGATTCTCTCGATTCCGGATGAGGAAACCTTCAAGAATCGCTTCGCCGGGAGCCCCCTCATGCGCCCGGGCCGCGTCGGCCTGATACGAAACGCCTGCGTGGTTTCGGCCAACAACGGGGCCCGGGAACTGCTCCCTCAGCTACGCCGCCTGACGATGGACGAAAACGAGATCATCGCCGAGCACGCCCGGTGGGCGGTGGAGCAACTCGAGGGTCGTGGACCCGAAGGGACCCTCATGTAGTCCCGGAAGAAGCGCTGTGCGACAAAGAACAACGCGACGAAGCCGGCGGCCGGGAGTTCGGTCCGGCGTCGTCCCCCGAGCCCTCTTTCGCGGATACGACGGGTCCTCTTTGTATCGCGCTGATAGATTCACGTATCGATAGCTCGTTCCTTATCCCCGGCCGCGACGCAAAGAATGATTGTACCGATAAGCGCGGATAACGCCGCAAGACGGTACATCGTCTCGACCGTAAACCGCTCGATGACGAGGCCGCCGACCCAGCTTCCGGCGATGCTCCCGACCCCGAAGTAGATCGACGGCGCAAGGGCCTGAAAGAGACCACGGTGCTTCGGCGGGGCGATCTGATGGATATAGGCGACCGTTGCCGCGAGGAAGAGACCGAAGGTAGGCCCATGGCTCAGTTGCAGAAGAAACAGTTGCGTAGTATCGACGAGTAGCGTGTACCCGAAAAGCCGCAAGGACAGGACTCCCAGCAAGAAGGTGATCAGTGCGGGGCCACGGTATCTTGCGAGAATCCATGATGAGAGAAACAGAAAAGGAATCTCCGACAACGCCGCGATCGAATGCGCAAACCCGACGTCGGCGACCGAACCGCCGAGCTCCTCCACCAGTATCGGGAGAAAGGTCAGAGCGGCGCGGAGTCCGACGAAGGCAAATAGCGATGCCAACAGCAATGCGAGGTAGGCTCTATTACGAACAACCGCCTTGACACTCTCGGGTACCGCGACGGAAAGTCCCGAGAAAAGGAGGCGGGGCGCTGCCGAAGAATGAACCGCCGGTACTCTCAGAACGAGGGCCGCAGTTGCCAGAGAAATCCCTGCGTAGACCGGAAATATTATCGACGTTCCGAATCGGCCCGCTAAAGCGCCAATTGCCGCGGCAGCGACGGCAAAGCCGGCGGATCCGAAACCCCGGGCCAGCCCGAAGTTGATCCGGGGGTTCTCCTCCCTTCGAGCCATAATCCATCCGTCGAGAACTGCGGGTAAGGAGTTCGCAGAAAGTGAATAAACCAGGGCGATCATAAGAATGCCCGGATACCACGAGACGGTAACGGGAATCAGAAGGACCGCACAACCGGCTATTCCGAGGGCAGCGGCGATCAGTCTTCTCGGAGAGGATACCCTGTCGGCGATTCCGCCGAGAAGGGGCTGACCCAGAACGGCCAACCCGAAGACCGCGCCCATCACGGGTCCGATGGCCCCGGCGGCGTACCCGTTACTCCTCAAGTACGGCACCATGAACGCTTCGAACGTGACGATCGACGACCAGAAGAGAAACTGAATAACGGCAAACCCGATCGGCTCGGTCCGGGGAGTCATCCCCGGAGATTACCGTACGGTCCTGCCATTCGCCTATAGGGAGACGGGCGGTATCCGGCGAGTCCCGGTCAAGATCGGACTCCGGGTGGATAAGGCAGGTTACAAGCGTCCGGTCGGATACGTGGATACCGTAGTAGACGCGGTAGGCTTCTCGGAGGCGATCGAGGAGTGCCGCGAGAGCTTACGGTTGAGCGCGGTCGCCTGAGAGAACCATCCTTAAGGTTCCGTCAAACTTCCGGAAGTCGGAATTGATGATGTTATCCCGCTTGACGTCGCAAAGACGCGAACAAAGAGGATCCGGATCTGGCTCCGGATCGAAAGGAGCGCGAGGCGGCAGAGCAGGCCGCTGTTTCTCCGACTTTCTACCCGGACCTCCCGGCTGATCTCCTGCTCCTCCGTCGCCAACCGTCGAGCATCCTCGATCTCCCGGAGGATTTGCTTAAGAATCGTCCGGGAGTGTCCTTCCAGCGGCAGATAAACCCGGTAGAATCCACCGGTAGCGGTACGGCCGGTCGGGGGCGACGGCTACCGGGAGAAAGGAAACTCCATGTTTCCCGCAATGCTTCCCGCGGTATCTATATCCTGATATCTCCCCTCGTCGACGGCCTTCGTCGAGCTCACAACATCAGTGACGACCAGACTCCACTCCGGGGTCACGCGTCGACAGCTGCTGGTAGAACGCGTCCACCGAGTGAAGCGACGTCCCTATCGGTCTATCACAACTCTTGCATCTTCACTCTGCTCCGAACAGAGGGCTTGTACCGGCGGCCGCCCGGGGAGTAGCTTTAGCCCGTGGCCGATAAAAAAACCTTGAGTGTCCATAGGACGACGGTCGTCGTCTTCCTCCTTTTCTCCCTTGCCATGGCGTTGTTAATCGGGAGTCAGTTTATCGAGGTCCTTCTTCTCGCGGCGATTACCGCCGGCCTCTCTAAGGGAATTATGGACCGACTCGAGGCGTGGGTTGGTAACCGGTCGTTAGCCGCCGCGGTGACCACCGTGCTGGCAATGTTCCTTCTGGTGCTCCCGATCTCCGGTCTCGTGACGGCCGCGGTCTTCGGCATGATCAACCTGGTGCAATCCGAGCTTGTATCCCTCGGAGCGGAGCAGGAGGACATCCTCGCCGGACTTCAGGATCTGCCGGTCATACGGGACTTCGACTTCCAAAGTCTTACGGAATCCGGCCGGTTGCTCCAGGCGCTTCAGGAAGGGGGACCAGAGGCCCGTGTGATAGAGGGCGCGGCTCGAGCCCTGGGGGACATCGGCCGGAGCGCTCTTCTGGCGGTCGTCTTCGTTCTCGCGCTCTACTACTTTCTCGTTGACCGACGCTCGATTCGCCGGGCCATCGAGGACGCCATTCCCCTCGAAAAAGACCAGAAGCTGCTACTACTCTCCCAGTTTGTCTCGGTAACCAGAGCCACGCTAAAGAGTACCGTCGTCATGGGGGTAATCCAGGGCGCCCTCGGAGGAATCCTCTTCTGGGTTCTCGGTCTTCCGTCACCCCTGGTCTTCGGGGTTACCTTCGCAGTTCTCGCGACTATTCCGAACTTCGGCGCGGTAATGGTATGGCTTCCGACGGCGGTGGTGCTTGCGTTTCTCGGGGATTGGGGAAGAGCCGCTATTATGGCCGGTGTCGGGGGTATCGTAATCGCGATGCCGGACTATCTCTTGCGCCCCCGACTTATCGGAACCGATACGGCGCTCCACCCGCTGTTGATTCTGGTGGGCATACTCGGAGGCCTCTCCCTCTTCGGAATAACCGGTCTTATTATCGGCCCCATCGTCATGGCGGTGTTCGTCCAATCCTGGAAGGTCTATAGCGCCACCTTCAGCCGGGAAATCGCCGACTCCTCGTAGCGCCAGCCGTAGACACAATATATGAAATACTATATATTAACGACATGACCAAGGAAGAGTTCGATGCCATTTTATCCGAAGAAGACCGTCCCGTTGTCCTAGACGTCTGGGCCCCCTGGTGCGGCCCCTGCAAAGCGATGAAACCGGTGTTCGAAAGGCTCGGAGAGGAGTTTTCGGACCGGGCCCGGGTGGTGGCGATAAACGCCGACGAAAGCCCGGAGGTCGCGTCCGCGTTGAAGATCTTCGCGATTCCGACGGTTCTGGTTTACTCCGGCGGCCGGGAAGTGGCCCGGCGAATGGGCGCCCAAGGCGCCGGGGATCTGCGGGCCCTCTTTACGGCAGCGGTTGAGGGCGAGGCCGTCCCAAAACTGACCAACCGGAAACGCATTTTTCGCATCGTCGCGGCGGCCGTCGCGTTCGGCATCGCCGGCCGGGTTAACCCGAGCTGGTCGATGTACGCCCTCGGGGGGCTGCTCTTTTTCTCCGCGGTCCACGACCGCTGCCCTCTCTGGCAGGCTCTTGTCGGGCTCTTTCGCCCCCGGGTATCCGAGACGTAGCGAGCGCAATCTGCCGGACGCCTCGTTCAACCCGCAGCCGGACTGCCACCGGAGGTATGATCCTGCTGATACAAGAACCGCTTGATCTTCTTGGTGGGGGTTCGTTCGAGCTCTTCGGTCTGGAGAATGATTTCCGCCAAGCGGGAAAAGTGGTTCAGCCGGGCGTTAACACTCCGCTGGAGCCGCCCGAGCGCCTCTTCGGCCGCGCTGCGCACCGCCTCGACGTCGACCTTGGAAGCGGCGATCCCAATCTGTTCCGCGAGGGCCTCGATGTTTAGCCGGACCAGGGCGACGAGCCTGTCTCCCTTGGATAGAACCAGGGACTCCTCTACCAGCGGCTCGGCATCGATTTCGGCCTCTATCTCCTCGGGGTAGATGTTCTCCCCGCTCGGTCCGACGATGACGGATTTGGCCCGGCCTTTGATGTAGAGATAGCCGTTCTTGTCGAAGGCGCCGAGATCGCCGGTCTTGAACCAGCCGTCGTCGGTAAAGACCTCGGCCGTCGCCTCGGGGTTCCGGTAGTAGCCGAGCATGATGTTCGGCCCCCGGGCCTGGATCTCCCCTTCCTCCAGCCGTAACTCGACGTTCCGGAGCGCCGGGCCCGTCGACCGGTAGCGGGTACCCTGAACGTCGGTCCCGGCCAAGAGAGGCGCGGTTTCAGTAAGCCCATACCCGACTGCATAGGGAAAGCGTCCCTCCCGGAGGAACCGCTCCGTCGCCGGTGAGATAGCCGCACCCCCGACCCCGAAGAAGCGGATTCTCCCGCCGAATTGCTTCAGAATCTTTTTGACGGCGATACGGTGAATAAGCTTCCGAACCGGAGGAAACCCGCCGAGCGGTCTCGGAAGCTTCGCGAATACCGGAAGCACCCGGGCGCGATGGATCTTCTCCAGAATCAAGGGTACCGAAAGGACTATCGTCGGTCGCACCGTCGCGAATGCCGAAAGCAGCTTGCTGATGGTCGGCGGTCCACCGAGGTAGGTTATCGATGCCCCGCCGAGAATCGGGGTCAGAAAACCGATGGTCCACTCGTAGCTGTGGGCCAGGGGAAGAATAGAAAGAAGGTTGTCTTCGGTGTTGATCGGAAAGAGGGCAAAAGCTCCCTGGGCGTTGGAAATGAGATTGAAATGGGAGAGCATGACGCCCTTCGGGTTACCCGTGGTGCCCGAGGTGTAGATGATGGTAGCGAGGTCGTCCGGGCCTATCTCTCGGAGGCTCCCCTCCGTCGCGCCGGGGGACGCCGCCGGAAGCTCCCGGAGGGACGAGATCGGATAGACCGGCACAGGCGAGTGCTCGACCAGGGCTTCGGTTGAATCGCCGGAAACGACCAGAGTCGGTTGTGAATGGTAGAGGATGTTCTCCACCTGCCGGGGGTGGAAATCCGTAAGCACAGGAACAACCACGGCACCCATGCCCACGATGCCGAGGTACCAGATGGGCCACTCGGGGCGGTTTTCGGAGACCAGGGCGACGCGGTCGCCCTTTCCGACTCCCTTGCTCCGAAGCCAGACGGAAGCCGCCTGGGCACGTTCCCCGACCTCCCGGTAGGTCATCATGGATCCGTCGAGGGAACCAAGGCCGGGATGGTCACCATAGCTCTCGGTGACAAAACCGAGGAGCTCCGGAAAAGTACGAATCGATTGCTCGTCGCTCACCCCCCTATAGTAACCCATTTGTGCTACAAGGGAAGAGAAAACTTGTATCGGCTACCGGCCGAACCGTGGGCGTCTAGCGCCCGAGGGTCCCCCGCCGGCCCCGACCGTCCCGCGAGGGGCTCCCGGCCGGGATCCCCCTTGTCGAGGCCCCGGTTGCCGAGGTGAGGCATGGCGCACCCCTCGATTCCCGGACCTCTCGTCGGGGATCTGGGGACCGGTCGTCGGATAGCCGTGGGTCTTATCGACCGCGAGCTTGGCCCCGATAAGCTGCTCGATGTCCCGGAGGTGGGGCCGTTCGGCGGCGTCGCAGAACGAGATGGCGATGCCGTCGGCTCCGGCCCGGGCGGTCCGGCCGATTCGGTGGACGTAGGTTTCCGCCTCGTTCGGCAGCTCGAAGTTGACGACGTGGGTTACATCGTCGACGTCGAGACCCCGGCTTGCAACGTCGGTCGCCACGAGAACCCGCGTCTTGCCGTTCTTGAAGTCGGCGAGGGCCCGGTTTCTCGCTCCCTGGCTCTTGTCGCCGTGAATGGAGTCACAGGTCAGGTCGTGCTTCTCGAGGACCTTCGCCACCTTCCGGGCACGGTGCTTGGTCCGGGTAAAGACCAGCACCTTGTACATCTGCCGGTCGTGGATCAGCTCCGGGAGCAGCGAAATCTTGTTCCCCTGGTCGACGTACATGACCGACTGGTCTATCCGTTCCACCCGAACCTGCCCGGCTTCCGCCGCGACCCGGACGGGCGTCTTGAGAAGCTCCTTGGCAAGCCCGGCGATGGCAGGGGGCATGGTGGCCGAGAAGAGAGCCGTCTGCCGGTTTTCCGAGACCTTGGAAACGATTCGCCGGACGTCCGGGATAAACCCCATGTCGAGCATTCGGTCGGCCTCGTCGAGAACCAGGTAGGAGACCGCAGCCAGGTCGATGCGCCCTTCGGACATAAAGTCGAGAAGCCGCCCCGGCGTGGCGACCAGGACGTCCGGCCGCTGTGCCAACAGTGTCATCTGCTTGTTCTTAGAAGCACCGCCGAAGATCGGGACTGAGTGTATTCCGCTGCCGCGCCCGTAGGTTACGATGCTTTCCTGCACCTGGGCGGCAAGCTCCCGGGTCGGAGTGAGGACAAGAGCCTTCGGCCGGGCTACGGCGGAAGCGCCGCTTTTTCGGCCCGAAGGGCGTACGTCCTTGATGAGGGTCTGTACCAACGGCAAAACGAAGGCCGCGGTCTTCCCGGTGCCGGTCTGGGCGGTAGCCAATACGTCCCGGCCTGCGAGGAGCTCCGGAATAGTCCTTTCCTGGACCTCCGTCGGGATCGTGTATCCTGCGGCTTGGACCGCAGAGAGAGTTCTCTCGGTCAGTCCAAGAGAGGCAAAGTCTTTCGTTGTCATGATTATCCTTGGGGTGCGCTCGTCCTTGAGTAGGTTACGCACAGGTTTTAGTGAATACCAGGAGGAGCGCAGGTCACAAGGTAGGTGCTTGGACGGCGGGTCGTGCTGATACTAGCGCTTAAACTATCCCAATAGAATCAAAAAGTAAAGTAGGTTCGGGACGTCGCGAACCTACCGGTCGGAGACTCGGCGTTTACGGTTCTTGTTGATCGCCTTGTCTGTGTACATCGCCTTGTCCGCCCGGGCGTAGAGGTCGTCCCAGCTTACCCCCGGCTCTCCGTTGTAGACGACGGTACCGTAGCTGAAGCGAAGAAGGTTCGTCCGTATGTCCGAAAGGGAGCTTCGCAAGAGCGCAAGCCGGAGGCTCTCGCGATACCGGGACATCTCTTCCAGGTTGGCATCTCGGGTAACGGCGACAAACTCATCCCCTCCGAGACGGCCGACCAGTCGAGCGTCGGCGAATACCTTCCTGAGCACCTCGGCGAAGTACTTCAGGTGCTGGTCTCCCGCCTGGTGTCCGAGGTTATCGTTGATGTATTTAAAGTCGTCGAGGTCGATAATTGCCAACCCGAAGGAAGCTCGATTCTCAACCAAACGCTGGATGTAGTCGTCGGCCCGGAAACGACTCGCGAGCCCCGTCAGGTAATCCCGGGAAGCTGTCACCGTTTCGAGGATGACGTAGGTCATAGTGATCGCCAGAGCCATCAGCGGCCAGGTAAGAAAGACGCCGAAGACCAGAAGCTGGACGGCGGCTCCCACCGCCGGTGCCGAGACAATCGCAAAGATGGCGACGAGTACTTGATCCCGGACCCGTCGCCGGTTTCGGTAGGCAACCAGCACGAGATAGAGCATCTGTCCGTATATCACCAGCAGGATAACCCAGAGCCCTGGGCCCCGGGAGTAGACGTTTTCCCCGCTCACCTCGAAAACGATTGGGTGGAAGAAGTTCGCAATCATCAGAACGGTAGAGAGTATGATGATGTGGCTATAGTAGATCCTCTGCTTGAGACGCTCCGGAGAGCCGAATATGCGGTAGTCGATGTAGGCCGCCCAGAGGCAGGGTACCAGAGGGTTAAGCGAGATAAAGACCCAATTGAAAGCGTAGTTGAGAAGCCGATTTGTCTCTCCGGGTTGACGGTCGAAGGCCCAGGAGAGAACTTCCAGCACAAGCACCACGAGGTTTGCGAAGACCACCCGGCGGTAGAGCCGGGTCGCGTAACCCGAGCTGTCCCGCCGCCAGTGCATTACCGCGAGGACGGCCACAAGAAGCAGCATCGCGTAGAAGTTTATGTCGTAGTGCAGATAGGCTGTCAGCGCCACGCCGGTAGTGTAGTTCGACCACCGAGATTCGGCTACCCTTGAGTATAGCCTTGGGGAGTGGTAGCCTGGCGTAGGAGGTGGTATATGCTCCGAGGTCCCATACTCTCGACCCTTCTGTTTACGGTCGCCTTCGTCTCCACGGTGGAAGCCGCGCCGGATGACTACCGTGAGATGCTCTTTACGGACCTTTACGGCCAGGTCTTCGCCACCTCCTCCGAGTTAGAGGCTCCCGGGTTCGGGGAGCTCGGCACCTACGGGGGGCACACGCTCTTCGACGGCCGGCGCTACACCGGCTGGTCCGAGGGGGTCTCAGGATACGGCATCGGTGAGAGCATCTGGCTCCGGGTGCCCCATGGAACCGACACCCTTGCGGTCATAAACGGATTCGCCAGGACGGAGTCCCTTTACTATCGAAACAGCCGGATTCAAACCGCCGAGGTAACCCTTCATCACGGCTTCTTTCCCGAGGGTATGATTACCGAAGTCGGACCCGTCTACTTTATCGAGCCCCTCGACGAGCGACTCGTCCTCCGGTTCCAGGATCATTACGAGCTTCAGGAGTTCACCCTTCCCTTCCGCTGGGATGCCGTACCGGTAATCGAGAGCTACTGGAGGCAGGTCTACACCGGCCTCGCCGGCAGCCGGGGGCTTCCCCCAAGGATGTCCGACCACGGATTCTTCCTCCGCCTCGAAATCAGGGAAGTCTATCGCGGCAGCAGTTGGGATGATACCTGTATTACCGAGCTACGCGCCTTCAACAAGAATCGTTTCCATTCGACCCAGGTCTACGAGAGGGAGGGAACCATCTACTACGATACCCCGGACGTCCGGGGGCGCATCCTCGCCCAAAGCCACAGCCGGGTCTATCAACTGATCGAAAGCGATACCACCAACCAATGGGCCCTCGTCTACTCGGTTCCCCGGGAATCCGGAGGCCGGGTCGCAGGAGAGTACCTTCTCTTCCAGGCGCCCTACCCCACCCCGGCCGATATTCCCGGGGTCAACCAGGCCCTCTCCGCCGGAGCGGTGCCTACGGGTTTCGTCCCCGAGAGAAGGACACCGGCTCTTCGGTTCGATAATGGGACGACGGTAGAGCTGCCCGCCGAGGGCTAGGTTCCGGCCATTCGAGCCGGCTCGCCGATCGTCGGCGGGTTCTTGATCGAAGCTTCGAGGATACCCCGGGCCTCCTCGAGCATCCTTCGGCCCCGCTCTGTTACGGCATGTCTCCCCCATAGCTCCCTCGCGTTGCGCCGGCATCTACGTCTATGCGTTCCCGAAGGCTATGAGCTCCCCAGGGGAGCGCGGCTATGCCGTTTTTGTTTCTTTCTCAATTGACAGAGCATAAGAACACAACAAAGAATCGGTCGTCGACCGAATATCGTAAGGATTGACCGCGGCGGGAAGGCGGAGATATTCTTGCGGGGATGCACATAAATATCACCCGTTGGAAGGAGCTCTCCGAGGAGCAGCGCAGGCGGATACTTGCCCGCTCGGGAAGCGATATAGAAGATATAAAGCCGGCGGTCAAGACCATCATAGACGACGTCGCCAAGCGGGGCGATGTGGCCCTCCGGGAGCTTTCTCACCGGTACGACCACGCGGACCTAACGGACCGCCCCTTGCGGGTGCAGCCGGAGGAGATCGCCCAGGCCCGGGGAGGGCTCGACGCCGAGCTGCGCCTCGCCATCGAAACCGCCGTAGATAACGCCATGGAGTTTCACCGCCGTCAGCGGCCGGAGCCATGGGTAAACTATCATACGACCGGTGGGATGCTCTTGGGAGAGCGGTGGACCTCCATCGACTCGGTGGGTCTCTACGTGCCCCGGGGCCGCGGAAGCTTCCCGTCGATGTTCTACATGCTCGCCGCGCCGGCGATCGCCGCCGAAGTACCCCGGACCGTCGTCGTGACCCCGCCGATGCCCGACGGGAGCGTCGACGCGGCCTGTCTCTACGCCGCGGAGCTCTTGGAAATAGAAGAGATCTACCGGGTGGGCGGCGCTCAAGCGATAGCGGCCCTCGCTCTGGGAACCGACTCGATTGCGCCGGTCATCAAGATCCTCGGTCCCGGAAGCCGCTACGTAGCTGCCGCGAAGCAGTTGCTCTCCTCGGTCGTCGACACCGGATCTCCCGCGGGCCCGACGGAATCGGTCATTCTTGCCGACGATTCCACGGATTCCTTCACCTGCGCCCTGGACCTGATGATAGAAGCCGAACACGGGAGCGACTCCTCCGCGCTGTTGATTACCCCGAGCGACTCCCTTGCGGAGGAGGTCGCCGCGCATTTAATGGAGATGGTGCCGAAGGCGCCGGAACCGCGACGCGGGTTCCTCGAAGACGTCTTTGCGGGATACGGCGGCATACTCCTCTGCGATTCCCTCGCCGAGGGGGTAGAGATCGTCAACCGGTACGCCCCGGAGCACCTCCAACTCCGGGTCTCGGAACCGTATGCGACCATCCAGGAAATCAGGAATGCCGGTGAGGTTCTTATCGGCCGTTTTACACCCTTCAGTATCGCCAACTACGCGACCGGGGCAAACTCGGTTCTCCCCACCGGGGGCGGTGCCCGGACCTATTCCCCGGTTTCGGTCCGTGATTTTATGAAAGTCACCTCGGTCATCCACCTTCAAGAAGAAGGGTACCACCGCCTGGAAGATCACGTAATCCGATTGTCCGACTACGAGGGGTTTTGGAGCCACGCGTGGGCCCTCCGGCGGCGTAAGAATCCGGATCCGTCCCAAGAACACCTCGGTTCCTGACCGCCCGCCGTGACCGACCAAGAAAGCCGGCTCGGGAAGCTCTTCACCTATTTAGAGTCCTTTGTAACCATCGAGCGCGGGGGTCTGACGACCCGGGTATTCCGTCTCGAACGGATGAAGGACCTTCTCGATCGCACGGGTCATCCGGAGCTAGGGCGTCCGGCCATCCACCTTGCCGGCTCCAAGGGTAAGGGTTCCACGGCGATCATGGTGGCCTCGCTCCTCGACGAGCTCGGCTACCGGGCCGGCGTCTACCTCTCTCCCCACGTAGAGGACTACCGGGAGCGCTTTTTCGTCGTCAACGATCAGATCCCAGCCGAGCGCTACGTTGCGGTCCTCGAGGATATCGAGCGGCTCGTCGAAGAGGAGATCCGCCCTTTACGGCCGGAGGCAGAGCTTCCCACCGCCTTTGAACTCTTGACCCTCGTTGGCTTTCTCCTCTTCGAGCGGGAGCGGTGCGATTGGCAGGTCATCGAGACGGGACTCGGTGGGCGTCTCGACGCCACCAACGTCGTAACGCCGTCGGTCACAATCATTACCCCAATCGAGCTCGAGCATACCGAGTACCTCGGGGAGACCATCCGGGAAATCGCCGGAGAAAAGGCGGGGATCATCAAACCAGGGGCCCCGGTGATAACCGGCAGACAGCGCCCCGAAGCGCTAAAGGTAATCGCCGAACGGGCCCGGTCGGTGGGCGTGCCGTTGTTGGTCGCGGACCCGGAACGGATGGTCGGTGAATCGCCCTCGGGTGGATATACCATCACCCTGCCGAACGGGGAGTTGACCCTGGACGCCGGGATGGCCGGGCGGCACCAGGCAGAGAACGCCCTCCTCGCGTTGACGGCGGTTCTCTCCCAGTATCCGGACGCCGACTTCGACGCACTCCGCCGGGGAATCGAGAAAGCGCGACTTCCCGGGCGCTTCGAGGTGGCCTGTGAGAAGCCCCCGATCGTGATAGACGGAGCGCACACCCCGGATTCCTTGCGGCTCTTCCTCGAAGAGGTCCGGCGCCGCTATCCGACCATGGACACGATGGTGTTCGGCCCCGTCGCCGGCAAGCGCTACGCCGAGATGGCCCCCCTGGTGGCGGCCTTCGCACGGAATGTCATCCTCTGCGACGGCCATCCCCAGCGCCGGGTCGACATGCCGGCTCTCGTTGCGGCGCTCGAAGAGGCCGGGAGCCTTCACATTTTCCAGGCTCCGAGTGTGGCCGAAGCCCTCTCACAGGCGACCGACGCCGCCGGGGAAAAGGGCTTCGTCGTAACCGGTTCGTTCTACCTCGTCGGCGCAGCCCGGCGCCGACTTCTGTCGGGGCCGGATTTGCCAAGTACCGAGAGCTAGACTAAGTTCTACCTACCATGGCTGACATTCACAAGCGGATTCACGTTATTACCGGCGACATCACGAAGCTCGAAGTGGAGGCCGTCGTCAACGCCGCCAACTCCTCCCTGATGGGCGGCGGCGGAGTCGATGGGGCAATCCACCGGGCAGGCGGTCCGGAGATCCTGAGGCAGTGCAAGGAGATCCGGCGCCACGACTACCCGAACGGGCTTCCGACGGGAAAGGCGGTAATAACCACCGGGGGCGAGCTCCCGGCACAGTACGTTATCCATACCGTCGGACCGGTCTGGCACGGGGGCGGCGAGAAAGAAGAAGCGCTCCTCGAGGCGGCGTACCGAAACTCCCTCGATGTCGCCGCCGGACGGAGCGTGTCGAGCATCGCCTTTCCGGCGATCTCAACGGGAGTCTATGGATACCCCAAAGAGGAAGCGGCTCGGGTCGCCTACCGGGCGGTTACGAAGCACCTGCAGCGGAACACGGTTCCCCGGGACGTCTTCTTCGTCTTCTTTTCCGACGAGGACCGAGAGCTATTCTTGAGGGCCCTCGAGGAATAGCGTCCGCCGTGTCCCTCAACTGGAAAGAAATCGATGCGATTCTCTCGGAGCTCGATCTCGTCGATGCGTTTATTGCCAAGATCGTCCAACCCGATTTCCACAATCTCTACTTCCTGATCAATGAGCGGGGAACCCGGTATTGGTTGCGTTTCTGCCTGACCCCCGGGGCGACCCGCCTCCACGCGACCGACGGAAAACCACAAAAGCCGGCGAAGAACCAGCGCTTCGCTCAGCTACTCCGCTCGAGAATCCTCGGCGGGAAGATCCGGGAAGTCTCCCAAATCGGCACCGAACGAATAATCCGGTTCTCCGTTCAATCCGGAGGAGAAGAGACGCTCCTCTTCGTTCGTCTCTGGTCGAACGCGGCCAACATTCTCGCAACCGATTCCGGGGGGACGATACTCGACAGCTTCTACCGCCGTCCCAAACGGGGCGAGATTACGGGACGACGCTTCGAGCTGCCGGAGAGCCGGGAGACGGGGGACAAGACCTTCGAGGTTCGACCCCACCAGGGAGCCGAGTCCTTCAATCGGTTCGTCGCCGAGCAGTACGGAGAGGCGGAGCAATCGGGCCGGCGGGAACAACTGGTGTTAGATCTCTTGAAAGAGATCCGCCGGGAGCGGCAGAAGGTACATCGGGCCCTCGAGGGGGTGGAAAAGCGACGAGGCGAGCTTGGAGGGACCGAGCAGCTCAAGGAGTATGCGGACAGCATTATGGCGTCTCCCCATCTCATTGAAGCCCGGGACGGATGGCTCGTCGTTCCGGACATCTATCACCCTGGGGAGACAATCACCCTCGAGGCGCACGGCGACCGGTCGCCCATCGAGGTGGCCGGGCATCTCTACGACCGGTACAAGGAGCAAAAACAGAAGGCGGTCGAGCTGCAGGAAGACCTGACGCGGCTCCGGCATCGTTTGGAGGAGCTCGAGGAGGAGGAGGCCTGGATCCCCGACGCGGATATCGAAGAGCTTCAGGAGCGTAGTTCGATCCACCGGAGGCAAAGCGAAGAGTCCGGGCCTTTAGCGCCGGGAATCCGTCTGGAATCCGGTGGCTTTACCGTTCTGGTCGGGCGCTCCTCCCAGGAGAGCGATCAGCTTCTCCGGCGCCATGTCCGGGGAAACGACTACTGGCTTCACGTCCGGGATCACGCCGGGGGCCACGTCTTTATCAAGGGCAAGAAGAACAAGAGCGTACCCCTGGATGTCCTCCTCGACGCAGGCAATCTGGCGCTCTACTTCAGTAAAGCCCGGAGCGGCGGAAACAGCGACGTCTACTACACCCAGGTCAAATATCTCAGGCGTGGCAAGCACGGCAAGACCGGAACGGTACTCCCGACCCAGGAGAAGAACCTCCGGATAGAGATGGACCCGGAGCGGCTCGACCGTCTTCTCGGACGAATCACCTGACATTTCCGACAATTTGCATTGCCAATTCGCGTAGCGAATACTTAGGAGGATGGATCAAGAGCGGGACCTCGGTCCGATCCGGGAGCCGATCGTAGATGGGATCTTCTATCCGGCGGAGCGAGAACAGCTGCGCAGAGAGATTCGACGCCTCCTCTCGGAAAGTACAACATCCCCCGGCGACGCCGACGGTATCGTGGCGCCTCACGCGAGTCTCGCGTACTGTGGGAGGTGTCTTGCCTCGGCGTACCGGTCGGTTTCCGGACGCCCCGTCAGGCGGGTATTGATTCTCGGTCCGGTCTACCGGGACCCGGAGCCGGCCCTCATCGTTCCCGAAAGTGGCGGTTTCTCGACCCCCTTGGGGACGATCCCGGTTATTGATACGCTGGAAACGATGAACGCAAGCGACAGACTGCCGCTCCTGAAGCGCGATATTCCTCACCTCGAAGAGCACTGCCTGGAAATCCAGCTCCCGTTCATTCAGTACCTGTTTCCCGAAGCGGGGATTATCCCGGTACTCGTCGGGGACGAGGGGCCGGTCTGCTACCGGGCGGTACAGGCTCTGATCGCCGAGCTTCGTAGGGAGGGTACCGAGGACCTTTTGATGGTCGTATCCGTTAACCTTACGAGTACCGTCGATGTCCGGAGAGCGAGGCAGGAGGCCGGGCGTGTCGTCGACGCGCTTTTGAGCCAGGACGAGGCCGAGCTTCTCGCAGGAGCCGAGGACGGCTCTTTGAGCGCCAGGGGATTGGTTCTCCTCGCCGCGGTTACCGAAAGCCGGCGGGAGAGCCACCGGGTGGAGCTTATCTGCCGGGAATCCTCCGCAGCCCAGCTGGACGACCCGACGAGCACCGTCGAATACGGGAGCTTCGCCTTCTTTCCACGGAGCGGCTTCTAATGCTCTCGGTCGCCGACAAAAGACTACTCTTGGCGACTGCCCGGTTGGCCCTCGAGGTAACCGTCGGAACCAGGCCCCCGGCGGAGTTGGACACCCTCAGCGTCGTCCGGGAACCCGGAGGAGCCTTCGTAACCATCTGGCGTCTAGAGGGCGGAGAGCGCCACCTCCGGGGATGCATCGGCAAAATAATCGCCGAAGAGGCGTTATCGAAGACGGTCGTCAAGATGACGGCGGAAGCAGCGACGAAAGACCCCCGGTTTCCCCCGGTAACGGCCGACGAGCTACCGGAGCTTCTTCTCGAGATCTCCGTCCTTTCCGTTCCCGAACCGGCGTCACCGGAGGACGTTATCCCGGGAGTCCACGGCATTATTCTGCGCAGGGGACCTCGGACCGGGCTTCTGCTTCCCCAGGTGGCCTCGGAGAGAGGATGGGACCGGGAAACATTTCTTGACCACGGCTGCCTGAAAGCCGGACTAAAGCCCGGGTGCTGGAAGGACGAGCTGGTCGGCCTCTCTCTTTTCACCGCCACGGTGTTTGACGAATCCAGTCTGCCTATGTGACTATTAATACAACAGCGATGGACCAACTCATTACCGTTACACGGGGCGACGATGTTTTTCTTGGGATCGGCACGGGCATATCGCCGAAGACTCTTCGCGCCCGGACCTTGGTTACCCTTCCCCGGAGCGCCGGCGTCCTCGTGACGGTCGAGGGTGCGGCAAAGTGGCCCATCACCGGGATTACCGAGCACAACGAGGAGATCTACCTCCTGGGACCCCATATCGAGGGGGTCACCCTCGGGGAGGCGCTGGAGGATGAAGATAGCGCCGTGCTGCCGGTCCTCTCTCGGCTTGCCCGGGCCGTCGATCTCTTGCAAAGACGGAGCGATTTACGCCCTCGCCTCCATCCTCGCACCGTAATCATGGAGGAAGACGGCGGGGTTCTCTTTCTTCCGGATGCCTTCGAACATCTGGTCGCCGAGTCCACCGGGGACGATCTCTTCGGAAACGACGAGCATCTCCAGAGCCTCTCCTGGCAGGCCCGAACTTCACTTCGCTTCGCAATAATGGCCTACTTCGGACTGACGGGCACTCTTCCGGCGTCTCCCGATCCGGGGGTTCCCTTTTCCCGGGCCCTCGCGGGGGGCATCGTTCCCCCGCCGATACTCCTGGTCCCGGATCTCCGGGAGGATGTCTCCCGGGACGTCGCGGCCTGCTTATCCCTTGCTCCGGGGCGCGTCCGAAGCGCAGCCGAGTGGGAAGAGACCTTCAGCAGCTGGTTTCGAACCGGAACCCATGTCGATAAGGAGACGAAACTCCCGGACATCCGTCGTGCGGCCTACCAGCGGAGCTACCAGCTACGGCGTAAGCGCTTCCGCCGACGGCAGTTCTTCCGGGAGCGGTGGAAACAGCTCGTCGCGGTCGCACTGATTGCCACCCTCGCGGTCACGGTTCCCGGCACTATCGCGATGCGGACGCTTCGACCCCTGGAGACCTCGGGGCTCGACGCCATCGAAGTCGTAGAGGGTTACTTTTCGGCTATCAACCGTCTCGATACGACATTCCTCCAGGACTCCGTCGCCCCCCGGGTCGACGCCGGACGAAGGCAGACCGTGGACCACATCTTTGTTCTTTCCCGGTTACGAGGCGCCCTCGAGGGGCGCCCGCCGATAATTCCTCCGGATCAATGGATCGCGTCGGACCGCTCCAGCCTGCCTCCGGGGACGTCCATCTTCGGGGTGAGCGACCTCGAAGTCGCCGGGCTCAAGGAGACAGAGGGTCGGACCGCCGTCGAAGTTTCCTACCACTTCTGGCAACCCGCTCCGTCGGAGGGGGATGGAGACGAGGACCGGAACTACTTCGGAATCGTGCACGAGACCGAGGACCTTCTCTTTCTCGAGCGGTACCGGGATAGTTGGAGAATTGTCGAGCGGAGAACGCTTAACCGTACGGGGCGGCGCGTTCGCATTCCTTACGGCGGTGGCACGAGCAATTAGCGTCGCCGTCAGTGACGAGGGCATAAACCACTCGCTTACGGCGACGGAATCCTCTACCGGACGCTACACGCGTCATTTTTCGAACGACGAGCAGTTCTTCCTCAAGCTCGAGGTGCCCTTCGTGGTACCGTCGTTTCCGATCCATCACGATGTCCGTATGGCGAGGCCCCAAGAGGGATACCTGCGGCTGGTTCAAAGCGTCGTGGAGCAGGTTTCGTCCGGCGCGCCGGATCTTCTTACGGGGCTCCGTTACTTCTTTGATCCCGGAGATATCGGCCGCCCGGCGTTCTACCGCCGGCTGGACACGGACGACGGATCGTTTCTCTATCTCGTTCGCCTGGATCTTCGGTACCGCCCTTCGGTCCACGAGGTTCTCGAGGCGGGAAGCAACGATCGGGCGCCGGTCTACCGTACGCGAGAGCTTCCCCTGGAGGCCGACCTGCTGCCGTTGGAACCGGAGATGGACGAAGAGACCCTCCGGATCCGGGAGGTATTCTCGGAAACCTGGGTGGGGGAAACCGGGCGCGGCTATTTTGTCCAGGGGATCTGGATAGACCGGGATCTTACCCGGTTTCTCTCGGCGGCAGTCACCCCTCGGGGGCACCGGCTCTATCCCTACTTTCCCGTCAGCTGCAAGTACCGCTCTCTCGGCATCGCTCTCGTCGAGTTTGCCGCCGAAGCCTTGGAGGGGTACGCCTCCCTCCTTACCGGCGTATGCGAGAGCATCGAACCGAGGGCCCGGGAGATCGAAGCAGCCCTAAAGGAGCAGGACTACGACCCGAAGATGCCCCTCCTGGAGGAGCTCAGGAATCAGATGGCGCCGGAGCTCACCGAACCTTGGAGACGCTTTTCCACGCGTCCCTATTTGAACGATTACGACATGCGGGAGTTTGCCCTTGAAACAGAGTAGACTATGCGGGAATCTCTCCGGCGCCCGGGTCACCGTAATGGGACTAGGCCTCCACGGTGGAGGGGTCGCCGCCACCCGGTTCTTGGTCTCCCAGGGGGCCGAGGTGACGGTTACCGACCTCCGGGACGAGGGACGCTTGGCTTCGAGTCTCGAGGATATCGCCGGCCTTCCGGTTCGCCTGGTCCTCGGGCGCCACGAGGACGGCGATTTTACCGGAGCCGATTTCGTTCTCAAGAACCCCGCGGTGCCGCGGCATTCTCCGTACCTCGAGAAGGCGAAGAGAATCGAGACGGACCTCTCCCTCTTCCTCCGACGGTTCTCGGGACCGGTTCTCGCCGTTACCGGGACCAAGGGAAAATCTACCACCGCCGGTGCGCTCCACTACGGCCTTACCCGTGGGGGGGTCCCGGCAAAACTGGGGGGCAACATAACGATCTCTCCCCTCACCTTCCTCGGGGAAGAGCCGGGTGATTACCCCGTCGTTCTCGAGCTCTCGTCTTTTCAGCTCGGAGATTTGACGATGGTCGACGGGGGGATCGGGGTGCTGGTCCCGCGTATCGGCGTGATCACCTCCTTCTTTCGGGACCACCAGGACTACTACGGTTCGATGGAGCGCTACTTTGCCGATAAAGCCATTCTCGCCGCAGCGGTTCCACCGGAAGGGTCCGTCGTCCTCGGCGCGACCGGAGAGTACGGCCGCCGCTTTTCGCTGGCAAGTCGAGCCCCGGTGTATTGGGCCGACGCGGGACCGGGTTGGGGGGCACCGGCCCGGGCCCCGGGGGTTGCCCTTACCGACCACGGTGTCTCCCTCGTCGTTCCTTCCCGGGGAGCCGATCCCCTCGAGATTCCCCTACCCGAGGGGACGCCCCGTGCCGGGCCTCTCCGGCTGAATTACGGTATGACGCTTCTTTCGCTGTTTCTCTACGGGGTCGAGCCGGAGATCCTCCCCAGGTGTCTCGAAGGTTTCACCGGCGTGGAGCATCGGCTCGAATATTGCGGCACCGTCGGCGGTTGCCCTGTCTACAACGATTCCGCGGCGACCGTTCCGGAGGCGACCTTGGCGGCCGTACGGAGCTTCTCCGTTCCGGTCCGACTCATAGCCGGAGGGACGGACAAGATCCTCGACTACGGCGCTCTGGCCGAGGCGGCGGCCGAAGCGGCGGGCACCTACTTTCTCGAAGGGTCGGCGACGGAGAAGATGCTCGCTGCGGTGTCCGGGTCGGGCGGGTCCGCCTTCATCGGGGGGCCTTTCGGATCCCTGGGCGAATGCCTCGACGCTGCCCTCGGTGACGCAGCCGCCGGAGAGGTAATCGTCTTCTCCCCGGGTTGCGCCTCCTTCGAGAAGTTCGATAATGAGTTCCATAGGGGCCGGGTCTTTAAGTCCATCGTCGAATCCAAAAGGAGCACGCCATGACCTTCAGCAAGGAGTTTCTTCTCGCCATCCCCAAAACCGATGTCCATGTCCATCTCGACGGCAGCCTCCGGATTCCAACCTTGATCGACCTCGCAAAGGCTCGGGGGGTAGAGCTTCCCTCCTTCGAGGAGGCGGGCTTACGAGAGCTCGTCTTCAAGGACAGCTACGCCGACCTCAATGACTATCTCTCCGGGTTCCAATGGACCACGGCGGTCCTGCAGGATGCGGAAGCCCTCGAGCGCGTCGCCTTCGAGCTTGCGGAGGACAACTGGAACGAAGGGGTCCGATACATCGAAGTGCGGTTTGCCCCCCAACTGAACATGCACGATCGGCTGAGCTTCGAAGAAGTAATGGAAGCCGTCGACCGGGGCCTTCGTCGGGCCCGGGAGCAGATCAATCGGGGACTAGCAGAAGACGAACCGCCCTTCGAATACGGCATCATCGTCTGCGCGATGCGCTTCTTCACCAAGAACTTCTCCCACTACTTCAGAAAGCTGTTCGAGGCACACCCCTATTCCTCGTCGGCGGAGGTAGCCCGGCTGGCGTCTCTGGAGCTGGCCCGGGCGGTCGTACGCTTTCGCGAGCAGTCGGATGTGCAGGTCGTCGGGTTCGATCTCGCGGGAGCTGAGATGGGACACCCGGCGGCGCTCCACCGGGAGGCCTTCGGCCTCGTTCATCGGCACTTCATGAACAAGACGGTCCACGCGGGGGAAGCCTACGGGCCGGAGTCGATCTTCCAGGCGATCACCAAGCTCCACGCCGACCGTATCGGCCACGGATTGCGCCTCTTCGACGCCGCCTCGGTGCAGGACCCGGAAATATCCGATCCCGATTCCTACGTCGCGGAGCTCGCCGATTTTATCGCGAACCACCGGACGACCATCGAGGTCTGCCTAACCAGCAATCTGCAGACCTCCCCGGATATCTCAGACGCAAGGCGCCACTCCCTCGGCGAGATGCTAAAGCGAAACCTGTCGGTAACCATCTGCACCGACAACCGTCTGGTATCGAACACCTCGGTCACCCAAGAATTGGAGCTAGCGACATCGAGCTTCTCGATACCCCCAAAGCAGCTCAAGAACATCATCATCTATGGATTCAAGCGATCGTTCTTCCCGAGATCCTACGGGGAGAAGCGGCGGTACGTCCGACAGGTGATCGACTACTACGAGAAGATCGAAAAGGAGCACCTCGGATAGCTCTAAAGGTCCCGGGCGAATCGAATACCGATGCTGAAGCTGGCGGCGGCGGGATCGAAGCGCCCGCGATTAGTCAGAACGAGATCTTCGACCCGGGTGTTCCATGCGCCCCCCCGTACCACCCGCTCGACAATGCCGAAACGGTTCGGAGCCGGATCCTCCGGTCCCGCCGGATCGACCGTCGGATTCTCCGGCGATACTTCCGTTCGGAGCGTGTACGTATCGATGGAGTAGGCATCCCAGCACCACTCCCAGACGTTTCCCAAGAGGTCGTCGAAACCCGGCGGGGCCGACCGGCCCCCGGGAAACGCGCCAACCGGGGTAGTCGGCCCCCCGGCTTGGGTGTAGGGGGGCGAGATAGCTTCGAAGGCGTCACCGCTTCGATAGAAGTTTGCCCGCCCGTAGGGTGTCGCGCTTCCCCAGGGGTAGAGGCGTCCATCGGGGCGGCGGCCCGCGAACTCCCACTCCGCCTCGGTGGGTAGCCGGATTCCCCGGCGGGTCCGGTCCCAGTCTACTTCGGCTCTTTCCGGCTCTCCGTTTTCGATAGCATAGGGGGACGCCTGCCCATAGAGCAGGCTGAGAAAGTCGGCGAGGACCACCGCCCCGTACCAGGTAAACCCTACGGCCGGATGGCTCCCCCGACCGTCGACGACTCGCAGCTCGTTCTCGCCAAGGGTAAGGCCGAGCTGCTCCCCGTAGTCGAGACTCCCGGTCGATAGAACCAGCTGTTCGCCCTTAGCCCGGACAACGGCGTCCCCGATTGTCACGAAGACACCCCGCCGGAGACCGGCCTCCAGTAGCGCCAGGGCCTGATCGTTGGTAAGTTCCCGGCGCATCAGGCTGAAGGGCCGGGTCAGTGAGACCGTGTGAACCGGCGATTCGTCGGCCTCTCCCGCCTCGTTTCCCATCTGAAGCTGCCCGACCTCTTCAGGGGAGAGGACCGGCAAGAAATCGAGCCCGAGGGAACCGGCGACAAATCTCACCTCCTCCGACCAAGGCCCCACCTCGTCCCCGAGACGCGTTCTGATACGCCACCGAACCTCTTCTCCGACGTCCGGGGCTTCGGCGAAGGGCCGAAAGGATTCCGGAGCTCCCCTGGTCCCGGCGTCGTCGCCGGAAACTGCAGCCGGAACGGTACGGCTCTCGGGGGCTCCACCGGGTCGAGTAACCTCCACCTCGTAAGAATCGGCTCCGACAACCGGCTGCCACACCAGGACCGGGGGGTTGGTAACCGACTGTTCGCCGTCGAGGGGCGCGAGGAGCTCGGGAGTCACTGTCAATGGGTCGGAAAAGGCCTCGGCGTCCCCGGACGGCGCCTCGTCGCCGGCGGCCTCCCCTTCCGGAGCGCCGCCGGGAGTCTCCCCCGGGCCCCCGTCCCCGGGGAAGTCACCGAGGGAGCCGCATCCTCCCATGAGAAGCCCGAGACAGAGAACGACAAGAAAGCCGGCGGTCCTGGGGGTGCGTGTATCAACCAAAGCGTTTCCTCAATACTTTATGATAGTAGTCCCTAACCCGTTCTGCGCCCCGGTAGACGCGGTAACGGAGGGGCCGGCACGGATAGTCCCAGGCACCGAGCCGGTCGAGGATGCGCCCCCCGAACCCCGTCTTGAATCGATAGAGCCCGTGCATCGGGTGCTTCGGGTCCGGTGTCGGGGGGACGCCGAAGAGGTCGTACCGATCGAGGCCACGGCTCCGGGCCTGCCGCATCGCCTCCCACTGAAGAAGGTAGGGCGCCATCAGCTCCCGCCGGTGGCTCGAAGAGGCCCCGTAGAGGTAGGTAGCAGTACCCTCCCACTCGAGGATGATGTTCCCGGCGAGCAAGGCTCCGTCGAGCTCCGCGAAGTAGAGCGAAAGCCGGGGCCCGGCTCCCCTAGTGCCGGCGTCGGAGCCTCGGACGACCTCGAAAAGAGCGCTGTAATACGCTTCGCTATGGATGGAGATTCGGTCCCTCCGGGCGGTCTCGCGATAGAGCCGATACCAGAGGGAAAGCTCCTCGGCGCCGGCCTCCCGGACGGTGACCCCCCGTTTCGCCGCAAGCCGGACGTTGTACCGGGTCTTGGACTTCATCGCCTTGAGAAGCGCGTCTTCGTCCTCCGAGAGGTCTAGAATCACCGTGCTCGGCGGTTGGACCGTCACCGGGGCCCGTCGGAGCCCGAGGGCTTCGGCGGTAGGGGCCTGCCCGAGGCCCCAGGGGAGGTCGAACCGGATAAGAAGGGGTGCCTGTGCGGAAGCGGAGACCACGGACTCGATCCGCCGGACCAACTCGGATAGCTCATGGCTCTCCGGCACCTTCCGGGGGGCGTGGGGAACGTAGACGAGACAGTCCCCCGTAGGAAGGGACCGGGAGAGGGCTCCAAGCCCCCTCGGGTCGTCAACGAGGGAAACGCGATGGGACTCCCAGCCGAAGCGGGCCTTGAACTCGAGCCAGAAATCCGACTGGAGAAAGCTATCGAACTCCTGTCCCGTCGTGGCCACCCGTCCCTGGGCCACCCTACCCTACGTTACCGTCGGCAATCCGTTTGGTTCTGATCGGATTCCCCCCGACGGTAAGGGCCGCATTCCCGACCAGCACCGAATGGTTCTCGACCCGGATGGGAATCGCGAAGAAGTCGTCGATGGAAATCTCCGGGACATCGGCCGCCGCGACCCCTGGGGCCCCCGCCTCGCCGGAGCTCTCGGGCACCACCCGAATCCCGGGGTCGACACCCTCGACGAAGAGGACTTCCACGAGACGCTCTCCTTCGTCGGTCTTGGTATCTGCGGCAAGGAGCATGCCCTGGCTCTCGATTCCCCGGAGCTTGGCCGGCTTGAGGTTCGAGACAAGAAGTATCGTCTTGCCCAAGAGCTCGTCTTCGGAATAGTAGGGAACGAGCCCCGAGACGATAACCCTCTCGGCGTTATCCCCGTCGTCCACCGTCTCGACGTAGAGCTTATCCGCCTTCGGATGGCGCTCGACGTTGACGATCTTTGCGGTCCGGATATCCACGGAGGAGACGAAGCGCTCCTCGAGGGTGGGCTCGGCGGGCTGGGCGGGCTGGGTGCCGCCTTCAACCGGAGTTGCTGTCATGTCGGCGCCGGCTTTCCGTTGCGCCCGCTCGGCTTGGCTCCCGGAAAAGCGTTCCCGAAGATCGGCGATCACCTCGTCCTCTAGGGTCTTGAAGAGGATTTCCGGGGACTGAATCCTGCCGAGGGCGTGTGCTGTAGCTGTCGCCGCCGCGGCTTCGGAGGCGGCGCCTCCCGCCGCCGATGACCCCGCCGGGCCACCGAGGTTGTCCCAGGAATAGCTCGTCATACCCAAGAATCTGCCGATCCGCTCGGCGGTCTCAGGCATAAACGGCCTCGCGAGGACGGCAAGATCTTTCAGAAGGAAGCAGAGATTCGCCAGAAGCGCCGCCGCGGCCGGGGGATTCTCTTTTCTGGTGCGCCAGGGCTCCCCGGCCTGAAAGGTTCGGTTCCCGAGGCTGCTCAAGGCAAAGAGCTCCCGAAAGGCGTCCCGGATCGAGGCTTTCTCGAGGAGCTCCGTGATGCGAGCCTCGCGGTCGGCGACGTCGGACCAGAAAGCCCCGGGGTCGAACCCGCCGGATTCGGGTGCCGAGGCGTCGGTCCCGAGCTCCGGCACCTGCCCGTCGAAATACTTCGAAACAAAGGTAAGCGTGCGGTTTACGAAGTTCGCCAGGTTCCCGATAAGCTCGCCGTTCACCTTTTCCTGGAAGTCGTCCCAGGTAAAGGTAAAGTCGGAGGTCTCGGGTCGATTGTAGAAGATGTAGAAGCGCCAGACGTCGGCGGGAATTCCCGTTTCCTGGGCGTCGGTGCCGAAGACGCCGATCCCCCGGCTCTTGGAGAACATACCGCCCTCGTAGTTGAGGTATTCGCTGGAGGACATATTCTTCAAAAGAGTCCAGGTCTCTCCGGTCCCAAGGAGGGACGAAGGAAAGACGACGGTGTGGAAGGGAATGTTGTCCTTGCCGACGAATTGAAAAAGCTCCACGTTGTCGGGATCCCGCCACCACGTTTCCCAGTCGTCCCGGAGACTCGCCGTAATCGAAATGTAGCCGATCGGCGCGTCGAACCAGACGTAGAAGACTTTCTCCTTGTACTCCTCCAAGGGCACCGGGATTCCCCACTTCAGGTCCCGGGTAATCGAGCGCTCCTTGAGTCCGTCGCGGATCCAGGCCTGGGTCATCTGCACGGCGTTCTTCGCCCACCTCTGGTTGGCACCCGACTCCTCGAGCCACGCCTCGAGCTTCGGTGCAATTGCCGGAAGGTTGATGTAGAGGTGGCTCGTCTCTCGCACCACCGGGGTCGAGTCATCGAGGATACTCCGGGGGTTGACGAGGTCGGTCGGATCGAGGAGCTTCCCGCAGTTCTCACACTGGTCCCCCCGGGCATCCTCGTATCCGCAGTGGGGACAGGTTCCCCGGACGTAGCGGTCGGCGAGGAACATGTCGGACTTCTCGGAGTAGAGCTGTTCTATCGTGTGCTCAGTTATGTAGCCGTTCTCGTGGAGCTTCAAAAAAATGTGCTGGGTAATCTCGGTATGGTGATGAGTAGAGGTCCGGCCGAATTTGTCGAAGGAAATGTTGAACCAGCGGTAGATATCGTCGTGGATGGTAAAGTAGCGGGTGCAGAGCTCCGCCGGGGTAATACCCTCTTCCCGGGCCCGGGTCTCGGTGGCGGTACCGTACTCGTCGGTGCCGCAGACGTAGAGGGTCTCGTAGCCCCGCTGCCGGCAGAACCGGGCAAAGACATCCGCGGAAAGAACCTGCACGAGGTTTCCCAGGTGGGGGATGTTGTTAACGTAGGGTAGCGCAGAGGTTATCAGTCGTCGCTTCATGGTTAGGCCACTATAGGAACGGCGTCCCGGGCCGTCAAGGAGCGTAAGGCATCAACCGGTAATCGTGGTAATCACGATTCGCCGTTCCCGGGCCCGGTCGCGGTGCTCCCAGAGGTAGATGCCCTGCCAGGTGCCTAAGCTCAGACGTCCGCCGCTGATCGGCACGGTGAGGGAGGTACCGACGAAGCTACTCTTTCCGTGGGCGGACATGTCGTCGGGACCTTCCAGGGTGTGCTGATAGTACCGCGCGCCGTCGGGGATGACGTTGCTTGCCAGGCGCTCGAGGTCTCCCCGGACGTCGGGGCTGGCGTTTTCGTTCAAGGTGAGGGAGGCGGAGGTGTGCTGCAGGAAGATGTGGACCAGGCCGTTTTCGCCCGCGAGGTCCGGGAGCCCCTTCTCGATCTCCCCGGTTATCAAATGGCACCCCCGGGACCGGGGACGGATGGAAATGCTGTTTTGGCGAATGTTCATGGGGTTCCTCTCTTATTTCAGTATAACAATCTTTCGGTACGCAAAGGCGACCCGCCGGAGCCGGCGGGAGTCGAAGACCTTGCAATAGCTGCCGCGCTTTCTTAGCTTTGACCATGGAGGTACGCGATATGGCAGACAGTTCCTGGAAGAAGGTAGCCCAAAGCAAGGATATCCAAGAAGGCTCGCCCTTCTCCGCCGACCTAAGCGATGAGGAGAGCGTTCTTCTCGTCCGAAAGGGCGAGAACCTCTTCGCCTGGGGCAACGCCTGTCCCCACGTCGGGTGCCCTCTGTCCTGGGGTTACATCCACGGCGATGAGATCGTCTGCGGATGCCACAACGCCCGCTTCGACATAACCACCGGGAAGCTCCGGAGCGCCCCGGGGGTCGACGACCTTCCGGCGTACGAGGTCCGGGAGGAAGACGGCGAGGTTTTCGTCGGAAAGCAGCTACCCGTTTCCTTTTCGATGCCTTCCGGGAGCGACAACCGGACGGTGGTTATCGTCGGAGCCGGCGCCGGGGGCAACGCCGCGGCGGAGTCTCTTCGCCGGGAGGGATTTGCAGGCCGCATCGTCATGATTACCCCGGAAGAACAGCGACCCTACGACCGGACCCTCTTATCGAAGTTCTACCTTGCAGGCGATATGGGCTTCGACGCCCTGGCGATGCGCCCCGCGGACTTCTACGACGAGATGAAGATAGAGCTCCTGACCGCCCGGCGGGCCACCGAGGTCCGGCCTGCTGCCCGGGGGGTAATACTCGACGACGGCACCGAGGTTTCCGGCGATTTTCTGATTCTCGCGACCGGCGCTGCCCCCAAGAAGCTTCCGGTTCCCGGGGCGGACCTGCCGGGAGTGTTTGTTCTGCGCTCCTTCGCAGAAGGACAGAAGCTTCGAGAGGCGGTCGCGGCCGCCGAGAAGGCCGTCGTGGTCGGAGCGAGCTTTATCGGCACCGAGACCGCCGCCTACATGGTCGGCCGGGGTATCGATGTAACGGTCGTTGCCCCCGAGTCGGTCCCCTTCGAGCACGTCTTCGGTCCCGAGGTCGGCAAGCGCTTCGTAAAGATGCACACCGACGGCGGTGTAAAGCTGCGATTGGGAACCGGGGTGTCCAAGATTACCGGTAACGGAAAAGCCGACGGCGTCGAGCTTTCCGACGGCACCACGCTTCCGGCGGACCTCGTCGTCGTGGGCATCGGTGTCACCCCCGTCGTCGATTACGTCGAGAGTTCGGGCCTCTCGATTGACGGTGCGGTGCCGGTCAACAAGCACCTCGAAACCCCGGCTCCCGGAGTATTCGCGATCGGCGACATAGCCCGGGTCCAAGGGACAGACCGGGCCGACGTAACCGACGGGGGCACTCGCGTCGAGCATTGGGTCGTCGCCCAGCGCCACGGTCAGGAGGTGGCCCGATCGATTCTGGGAACCGGAAAGGGCCTCGCCTACGCGCCCTTCTTCTGGACCCGGCAGTTCGAGACCTCCTTCGCCTACATCGGCTTTGCACCGGAATTCGACGAGATCCGGATCGACGGGGACGTGGAGAACGGGAAGTTTCTGATCGGCTACTTTACGGACGGGAGCCTCGCCGCGGTAGGAACGATGGGTAAGGGAGCAAGCCTCATCCGGTACGGCTTGATCCTCGACGAGGGAAGGAAGATTTCGGTCGGCGATTTCGAGAAGGGTCTTTCCGGCGCCTAGCTACGTCTTGATCTAAGCCGCCCGACAAGTCAAGGTAGGGCATATGGAACAGTTTCTCTTTCCGGGAATCGCGGTGGTAGTTCTCGTGGTCTCCGGCATTGCAGACAAAAAAAAGACGCTCGCCGCGATCCGGGTGGGGTGGAAGCGCTTCGTGACTATTCTCCCGATATTCCTGACGATGATCGCCGGAGCGTCCCTCGTTTTGTCCCTGATTCCCGAGGAAGTGTACTCCCGGTATCTCAGCAGTAACCATCCCGCCGTCGGGGCCCTCGCCGCCGGGGCGCTCGGATCGGTGAGCGTGATGCCCGGTTTCGTCGCCTTTCCGCTCGCGGCAATGCTGTTGAGTCGCGGTGTAGCCCGGCTGACGCTCTCGCTTTTTACCACGACCTTGATGATGGTCGGCGTGGTCACACTACCGATAGAGATGCGGTACCTTGGCCGCCGGGTGGCCCTCCTCCGCAACACCTTCGCCCTCCTGGTTTCGATCGTCGTCGCCTTGGTGACCGGCGTGTACTTCGGAGAACTGCCGTGAAGGGCGGCACCCCAGCGCTCGCGAAAAAGCGTCGGCGAGACCGTCTTCTGTTCCTTGGCCTTGGCGCCTACGCGGTGGTCCTCGCAGGCCTTGTCTACTTCGAAGTGCCGGTGGGGGCCGAGGCGGCCCGGACCCTCTTCTCCTTTACCGCGAGTATGGCGGCGATTCTCCCGGCGGCCTTCGTCTTGATCGGTCTCTTCGAGGTATGGGTCCCGAGAGAGGTGGTCGAGCGCCACGTCGGCGAGGGTACCGGAACGCTTTCGTACATCTGGGCGATACTCTTAGCGGGGTCGACTGTCGGCGGTATCTACGTCTCCTTTCCGGTCGCCTACGCCTTACGTCAAAAGGGCGCCCGGCTAAGCTTCGTCTTGGCCTACATCACCCTTTCCGGGGTCGCACGGATCCCGATGACGCTCTTCGAAATCTCCACATTGGGGCTGCCTTTCACGGCTATCCGGTATCTCGTCGCCGTTCCCTTGGTCGTAGGAATCGCCCACCTCTGGGGTCGGCGGCTGGA
>JBKHCS010000003.1:0-77794 GCA_046541715.1 Spirochaetaceae bacterium | reverse complement strand
GTCGATCATTGCCGTGGTAAACTCCATAGGAGCAGAGTACACCGATCACAGCCGGCTGAGTTACACACCGTGCCATGTTAGGTCCACGTTTCAATTGGGAGTCCAGGCACTTTCTTGAACTCCCGGCTGTTGTTGGTTACCAAAGTCACACCAATGCTTCTTGCGTGAGCTGCGATTAGCATATCCATGGAACCGATCGGTTCTCCTCTCTTCTCTAGATAACTGCGAATCTGCCCGTACTCTTCTGCTTCTTGTTCTCCGTACTCCAGTACTTCCAAAGGAGCAATGAAGTTCTCCAGCGCGGAGAGATTCTTTCCGGGATTCGAGCTTTTCTCGGCTCCGTAGTGTAGTTCAGAAAGGCTAATGGAAGACAATCCGACATCTCCGACACGTTCCTGCTTGAACCGATCGAAGACTCCTTGGGGGGATTCGTTTATAACATAGATGCAGGTGTCGGTATCCAACATGTACTTCATGCGTCAAAGCCTTCGCGTTGTTGGAGAGCGGGTTGATTGCGTTCGGCCATGAAGTCCTCAGTGAAGTGCTTTGTGCTCTCAATCAGGCTATCCCACGAGTCTAGCTCGGAAATGAGTACAACGGATTTGCCTTGCCGTTTGATGTAAACCTCGTCGCCCCGGAACCGGAACTCCTTTGGGAGGCGAACAGCCTGGCTTTGTCCGTTCTTGAACAACTTTGCCTTTTTCATCAGTTGTAGTATATATTACTTATATATACTCATCAAGGGGGCTGGACCTGTGCTGCTCGCACAGTTCCAAGACCCCGAAACGCCTTTGTCTGTCGATTTGACTTCCCACTCGCCGGTTCGTACTCTCTGACAACCTTCGATGCGAGGAATTAGTGACTACATTTGATCAGCTGGGGCTCATCTCCGCCCTCCTCGACGCGATAGCCGAGAGAGGATTTTCTATTCCGACACCCATTCAAGCCGAGATGATTCCGTTCCTCCTCACCGAGGACCGAGACGTGACCGGTCTCGCCCAGACCGGGACCGGCAAGACCGCCGCGTTCGGGTTGCCGATCCTTCAGAAACTCGATCTCCACTCCCGATCGAGTCAGGCGCTCATCCTGACGCCCACGAGGGAGCTCGGCATACAGGTCGCCCGGGAAATCGCGGACTACGGCCGCAACCTGGTCGGCCTGCGGACCACGACGGTCTACGGTGGCGCACCCTTCGGGCCTCAGGTACGAGATCTGAAGGCGGGCCCGCACATCATTACCGCCACGCCGGGGCGCCTGAAGGATCTCCTCGACAAGGGCATCGCCGACCTTTCTGCTCTCCGGTTCGTTGTACTCGATGAGGCGGACCAGATGCTCGACATGGGGTTCAAGGACGAGCTCGACGCGATTCTTGAAACCGCGAGCCCCCAACGGCGAACCCTGCTGTTCTCCGCAACCATGCAGCCGCAGGTGGCGAGGATCGCCGCAACCTACATGGACCACCCGCACGAGATTGTTGCCGGAACGCGAAACCAGAGCACGGGAACTGTCTCTCACTACTACTACCGGGTCCACGCCCAGGACAAATACGCGGCGCTCAGACGGCTTATCGACGTGAACTCCGGCATCTACGCCATCGTCTTCTGCCGTACCCGGGAAATGGTGAAGGACGTCGCCGCCCGGTTGGCGAGGGACGGTTACGCCGCCGATGCCCTCCACGGCGAGCTCTCGCAAGTGCACCGCGACTCGGTGATGGGACGCTTCCGAGAGGGCAACCCGTCGCTTCTCGTCGCAACGGACGTCGCCGCCCGGGGCTTGGACGTCGACGACCTCTCGCACGTGATCCACTACGACCTACCTGACGAGGTCTCCGCGTACACACACCGTAGCGGGCGAACGGGACGAGCGGGGAAGACCGGCGCGTCTCTCGCCCTCGTGCATATGCGCGAGGGACATCGGATTGGGCTTATCGAGCGAGCGATCGGCCGAAAACTCGAGGAAGCCAAGATTCCGCGGGGACGCGACATCTGCGAGGCACGCCTCATGGATCTCCTCTCACGGGTAACGACCGTGGAAGTGAACCAGGATGCAGTCGGTCCGTATCTTGAGGCTGTCCGGAAATCCCTCGCCGGCCTCGATCGGGAAGAGCTGTTGCAGCGTTTTGTTTCGGTCGAGTTCAACCGTTTCCTCGAGGAGTACGACGGCGCTCCGGATCTGAACCCGTCGCCGCATCAGCCCCGTTCGGGCTTCCAGCCGCGGAACGCTCGCGCGCCGAGTAAGGGTATGGTCCGACTCCGGATCAACCTGGGCCGACGCCAGGCTGCGCTTCCGCCGCAGATCATCGGTCTGATAAACCGGGCGACCAACTCCGGCGACATCCGCCTCGGCCGGATCGACATCAACGCCAATTCGAGCGAAGTCCAGGTCGACGCAGCGATGGCAGCTCGGGTCGAAGAGGCCCTCGCGGGCTTCAGTTACCAGGGCACCCAGGTGCGGGTAGCGCGTGTCGAAGATGAGCGCCCGGCAACGGGGAAGAGCGGCGCTCCCCGTCGGCAGTTTGGAAAGAATCGACGACCAAACGACCGGCCCAGCGGTAAAAAGGGCAAGCGGCGGCAGGCTTGATTCTCGGAGTCGACGCGGGCCGGCGACCGGCACATGAAGTCTAAATCGGCCGGGCAAAAACGGTGCGAAACGATTTGGGTATTCGCTGCTCATCCGACGTCGTAACCGCACCCCGCCCTTTCGGTCCTTGATTTCTACATCCCGGTCTCAACGCCTTCGTTTGGTGCCGGTTATCATAGCCAAGATCAGGACTTCGTGGCCGTCTCCCGCGATATCATCGGCGAGGACGCAAGCCGGCGGCATCAACAGTCTTGTAGATACCCCCGCCAATCGAGTTGACGTCTACTTGTACACATGACTATACTTGTTACTGGAGATAGGGGGCTTTCCCGCGGATCGGGGAGGTCACCTCAATAGATTTACCCAACGAATAGGGAGGGAACATGCACATGTTGTCCAAATTTAGGAGCGCCACCATTTCGGCGCTGGTACTACTGTTCGCGCTAACCGCCGCTGCGCCGCTCTTGGCCCAGCAGCCCCCAGGGCAGTCCATCGAGCCTGTGTCCGATACGGAGCTTGAGAACTTCGTCATTGCCCTCGAGGGCGTTCAGGAGGTTCAGGCGGAGCTCCAGGAGGAGATCGATTCGACCATCGGTAACTCCAACTTGAGCGAAGAACAGTTCTATCAGATACACGAAATGGCTCAGCAGACGCCGGGAGAGGGCGCTCCACAAGGCGTCGATCGAAACGATTTCCAGGAATACCAGACGACTATTTCGGAAATTTCCGAAACACAACAGTCGTCCCAAACGGAAATGGTCGAAATGGTCGAAGAGACCGGGCTGAGTGTGTCCCGGTTTAACGAGATTATAGCGGCCGCTGGTTCGGACGAAGAGCTACGAAACCGACTGGACCGCTATATGGATTAGGAGGAGAGTATGGAAGGGAAAGCAGGCAAGAAGAAACTGGTTGGCCTCGGTGTACTGGCCGTAGTGATGGTGATAGTCCTATCATCCTGCGGTGGCCCGATTAGCTACGACGAGGCCGAGGAGTACGAGGCGGAGATAGCGGACTTGCAGGAAAGACTCTCGGAGGTCGAAGCGAGGCTCGACGAGGTCGGTTCCAACGGTGAGGAGGTACCCTCAAACGTCGAAGAGTCGGTGAGCTTCGCCATCGAAGAGGTCCAGGCGGTTGCCTCGAGACTCGCAGAGATCGAGGAAGCAATCGCTCCGCCGGAGGTAGAGGAGCAGCCCCCCGCACCGAGTGGCGGCGGGCAACAGCAGCCGGCGACTCCCGCCCCGTCGAACTGATCCGTTTCTTCTCACTCAGAAGCCGCCGACGCCGGGAATCCCGGCGTCGGCCTTTCCATATCACGACGATTGCCCGGCACCCGCCGGGCCTTGACGAGAACGGGTACCGGCGTCAATGATTCTACCGACCCCGCAGATGAGGCGAATCGACAAAGAGAGTTACATACCCTATTACGTCCAGGTAAAGGAAGCACTCCTCGAGGCGATGCGAAACGATCGCTACACACCGGGCATGGCGCTTCCCTCGGAACAGTCCTTGGCGACGGAGTTCGACGTAACCCGAGCGACGGTTCGCAAAGCTCTGGACGAGCTTCGCCGGGAAGGCGTCATCAAGACCGAACGAGGAAAGGGTTCAGTCGTCGCCAATTCCCGAATCGAACAGAGCCTGCTCCAGTTCTACAGTTTCGGCCGGGAGATCGGATCTACCGGGAGGGCGGCCACTTCGCGCATTATCGCCATACGTCAAATTCTCGCGCCTACCCAGGTGCAGAAGAAGCTCGGGCTGACGGGAAAGGGCCGCACCCACGAAATAATCCGGTTACGCTACTACAAACAGCAGCCTCTTATTCTAGAGTTCTCCTACGTTCCGGAAGGCATCGTGCCTTCGATAAGCGAAAGCGACCTCGAAGGCCAATCGCTCTACGATCTTCTCGAAAGCAAGTGTAACTGCTCGATAGAGCGGGCCAAAGAGTTTCTCTACCCGAGAATCTCCGACGCTTACGAATCCGAAATCCTCCGGATACCCCTCCACTCCCCGGTCTTCCAGACCGAACGGATAACCAGGAGCACCGAAGGAGAGGTTATCGAGTTTCGTCGGAGCGTGATTCGCGGGGACCGGGTTACCTTTAGTACCGAGCTCTCCTAGGGCAACAAGGTCCGCCCCATCAGGTAGCGGTCGATCTCCCGGGCGGCGCCGCGCCCCTCCTTGATGGCCCAGACAACCAGGGACTGGCCCCGCCGGGCGTCTCCGGCGGCGAAGACCTTCGGCACGCTCGTAGAAAAGCGCTCGTATTCCGCCCTGAAGTTGGACCGGGGGTCGGTCTCGACACCGAGGGCCTCTCCGATAGGTGCCTCAGGGCCTAAGAACCCCATCGCCAGGAGCACGAGGTCCGCCTTCCACTCCTCCTCGCTGCCGGGGATCTCTTCGAAGGTGGGACGCTCGCCGGGTTCCTTCTTCCAGGCCACCCGGACCGTGCGGATGCCTTCGACCTTCCCGTTCCCGAGAAACTCCTTGGTAAGGATACTGTAGACCCGGGGGTCCGCCCCGTCCCGGGCGTTCACTTCTTCGTGACCGTAATCCATCTTCTTGAGCCGGGGGTAGGTCGGCCAGGGATACTCCTCGGTCCGGTGGGGTGCCGGCTCCGGGAGGAGCTCGAAGTTGGTGATGCTCGCCGCGCCATGACGCACCGAGGTGCCGATGCAGTCGTTCCCGGTGTCCCCGCCGCCGATAACGACCACGTGTTTGTCCTTCGCAGAGATGTAGTTGCCGTCGGCAAAGCTCGAATCGAGAAGACTCTTGGTGTTGGCCCGCAAGAACTCCATCGCAAAGTGGATACCCGATTTTTCCCGCCCCGGTGCCGGAAGGTCACGAGGGTTTGTCGCGCCGCAGGCGAGGAGCACGGCGTCGTATTCCTCGACGAGCCGCACCGGATCGATGTCGGTACCGACGTTGACCCCGGGACGGAACTCTATGCCCTCTTCCCGCATCAGAGCGTTTCGTTTCTCGACGAGGCTCTTGTCTAGCTTCATGTTCGGGATGCCGTACATCAAGAGCCCGCCGATCCGATCGTCCCGTTCGAAGACGGTTACGAGGTGGCCCGCCTGGTTCAGCTGGTCCGCCGCCGCCAGGCCCGCGGGACCCGAGCCGACGATAGCCACCCGTTTTCCGGTACGGACCTCGGGAATCCGGGGGACCATCAGCCCGGCGTCGTAGGCCTTGTCGATAATGGCACACTCGTTGTCTTTTATGGTTACCGCCGGCTCGTTGATGCCGAGGACACAGGCACTCTCGCAGGGCGCCGGACAGACCCTCCCGGTGTACTCCGGAAAGTTGTTGGTCTTCATCAGACGCTTCCATGCGTCTTCCCAGCGGCCTCGGTAGACCAGGTCGTTCCACTCGGGAATAAGATTGTCAACCGGGCAACCGTAGTTCGACTGACAGAAGGGAATGCCGCAGTCCATGCACCGGGCACCCTGCTCCTGTCGCGCAGGTTCATCGATCTCTTTGTGAAACTCGTTGAAGTCCTGAATGCGCTCGAGGGGGTTTCGGTCGGCCACCCCCTGGCGCTGATATTCCATAAAACCGGTGGGCTTACCCATGCGCCACCTCCTGTTGCTTGTTCAGCTGCTGCAGTTCGAGAATCCGGCGGTACGCCGGGGAAATGACCTTGCGAAATTCCGACTTCCGGTCCTCCCAGGTCTCAAGTATGTGCGCCGCCACGGTAGAATCGGTGTGGAACTGGTGCTCCCGCAAGAGTTGGAGCACCTCTTGGCATTCCTCCTCCTCGAGCGGAGAGATCTCCACCATCCCCTTGTTGACCCGGGACGCGAGGCGATCTTCGGGGTCCCATATGTAGGCGATGCCCCCGGACATGCCCGCAGCAAAGTTCCGTCCCGTGGGACCGATAATAACGGCCCGGCCGCCGGTCATGTATTCGCACCCGTGGTCCCCGACCCCTTCGACCACCACGTAGGCGCCGGAGTTCCGCACGCAGAAACGCTCCGCCGCCTGGCCGCGAAAGTAGGCCCGGCCCATCGTCGCCCCGTAGAGGGCCACGTTCCCGATGATGATGTTCTCCTCCGGGACAAAGCCCGCGTCCTTCGGCGGGTAGACGATCAGCTTGCCCCCCGAAAGCCCCTTGCCGCAGTAGTCGTTCGCGTCCCCTTCGAGCTCCAGAGTGACACCGTTGGTCATCCAGGCGCCGAAGCTTTGGCCGGCGGAGCCGGTCAATTTTATCCAGAGGGTGTCCGGGGGAAGCCCCCTCGGTCCCCACCGGGTGGTCAGATGATGGCTGAGCATCGTTCCGGTGGCCCGGTCGGTGTTCCGGATCGGCAAGTCGAGGCGCAGCGGCTCCCGATGGAGGAGCACCTTCTCGGCGAGCTTGATGAGCTGTCGATCCAAGACGGTGTCGATGCCGTGGTCCTGGGGGACGCAGCAAATAACGCGGTCGGTGGCCCCGGGCTGGGGAACCGCCGGAGTCAACAACGCCGAGAGGTCGATACCCGCGCTCTTCCAATGCCGGACGTCCGGGTCTTCTTCGAGCATGTCGACCCGTCCGACCATTTCGTCGAAAGTCCTAAAGCCGAGCTCGGCCATTAACTCCCGGACTTCCTCCGCGAGAAAGGTCATAAAGGTGACGACGTGCTCCGGCTTACCGACAAACTTCTTTCGAAGGCTTTCGTCCTGGGTCGCGACCCCGACGGGACAGGTATTCTTGTGGCAGACGCGCATCATAATGCACCCGACGCTGACAAGGGCCGAGGTGGAAAACCCCATCTCCTCGGCGCCGAGCATTGCGGCGATAACCACGTCCCGGCCGGTCTTTATCTGCCCGTCGGTCTGCACCACCACCCGGGTTCGCAGGTCGTTCATAACCAGGGTTTGGTGCGTCTCGGAAAGACCGAGCTCCCAGGGAAGACCGGCGTGCTTGATTCCCGTAAGGGGAGACGCCCCGGTGCCTCCGTCCTGGCCGGAGACCAGAATATGGTCCGCGTGGGCCTTGGCAACTCCGGCGGCTACCGTCCCGACACCGACCTCGGAGACCAGCTTTACGCTAATCCGCGCCTTGGGATTCGCGTTCTTTAGGTCGAAGATAAGCTGGGCGAGATCCTCGATAGAGTAGATATCGTGGTGGGGCGGCGGACTGATAAGGCCCACCCCCGGGGTCGAGTAACGGGTCTTGGCGATAATGTCGAAAACCTTGTGTCCCGGAAGCTCACCACCCTCCCCGGGTTTCGCGCCTTGGGCCATCTTGATCTGGAGCTCGTCGCTCTCCGAGAGGTACTCGATGGTAACCCCGAAGCGCCCGGAGGCTACCTGCTTGATCGCCGAGCGCTTGGAGTCGCCGTTCGGAAGCTTCCGGTAGCGCTCGGGCATCTCCCCGCCCTCCCCGGTATTCGACTTTCCCCCGAGGCGGTTCATCGCGACGGCGAGGGTCTCGTGGGCCTCTTGGGAGATGGACCCGAAGCTCATGGCGCCGGTTACGAAACGCCGGACGATGTTTGCCGCGGGCTCCACTTCGGAAAGCGGAATCGGGTTCCCCGGCTTGAACTTTAAAAGGCCCCGTATGGTCGCCTGTTGTTTCGATCGCTCGTTCTGCCGCGCGGTAAACCGCTTAAAGGCGGCCCGGTCCTCGTTTCTCGCTGCGACCTGGAGGTCGGCGACGGACTCGGGGTCCCACATGTGCTTTTCGCCGCCGAAGCGCCACTGGTAGTCTCCGGGATTGTAGTACTCGGCGCCGATCGGCTCGTTCCCCTTCGGAAACCCCATGTCGTGCCGCAGAATCGCTTCTTTGGCGATGGTGTCGAAGCCGGCCCCGGAGATACGGCTCGGGGTCCCGGCGAAACAGAGGTCCACGACCTCCTGGTGGAGCCCGACGATCTCGAAAATTTGTGCGCCCTTGTAGCTGTCTATGGTGGAGATACCCATCTTCCCGAAGACCTTCCTCATCCCATACGCCAAAGCGCGAAAGTAGTGCTCCTCGATCTGCGCCGTCGTCAGCTCGGGATTGATGATGCCGTCCCGGCGGAGCATCCGCATCGCGTCGAGGGCCCCGTAGGGATTGATGGCGTCGGCGCCGTACCCAACCAGGGTGCAGAAATGATGAACTTCCCTCGGCTCGCCGCTTTCGACGACCAGACCAATCTGGGTCCGCTTGGCCCGACGCACCAGATGGTGGTGGACCGTCCCTGTTGCCATGAGGGCCGGCACCGGCACTCGTTCTTCCCCTGCCCGTCGGTCCGAGAGAATGACGAGGCTATAACCTTCTGCGATCGCCTCCTCGGCCTCCCGGGAGATGCGCTCGAGGGCGGGACGGAGACCGGCCTCTCCGTCGTCGACCGGGAAGGTGATGTCGACGGTCTTGGACTTCCAACCTCGGTAGGTAATCTTCTTCAGCTTCGCGAGCTCCGAGTCTCTCAAGACCGGGTGGTCGATCCAGAGGCGGTGGCAGTGGGCCGGCGAGGTGTCGAGGAGGTTCTGCTCCGGGCCGATGTAGGAGCCGAGGCTCATGATAATATCCTCCCGAATCGAATCGATGGGAGGGTTGGTAACCTGGGCGAAAAGTTGCTTGAAGTAGTCGTAGAGAAGCCGGGGCCGTTCGGAGAGAACCGCGAGGGGCGAGTCGTTTCCCATCGAGCCGAGGGGCTCCTTTCCTGCTTCCGCCATCGGCTTCAGGATGATGTTCAGGTGCTCGAGGGTGTAGCCGAATGTCCGAAGAAGCGGCAGCAGGTCGGCTGTCTCCCGTTGTCCGTTGTGGCTTACCTCCGGGAGCTCATCTAAGCGGATCCGCTGCTCCTCGAGCCACTTGCCGTAGGGACGTGCCAGGGCGATGCCGTCCTTGAGCTCCTCGTCGTCGACGATCCTGCCCTTTTCGAAGTCTACGAGGAACATGCGCCCCGGCTGAAGGCGTCCCTTGAGCTTGATTTCCCCCGGCGGTATGTCGAGGACGCCGACCTCACTCGCCATCACGACCAGGTCGTCCTTGGTTACGTAGTACCGGCTCGGTCGCAGCCCGTTCCGGTCGAGAAGCGCGCCTATCACTCTGCCGTCGGTAAAGGAGATCGAGGCCGGACCGTCCCAGGGCTCCATGACGCAGCTCATGTACTCGTAGACGTCCTTCCCGTGCCGGGGCATGTGCTCGTGATGATGCCAGGCTTCGGGAACCATCATCATGACCGCTTCCGGCAGCTCCCGCCCGGAGAGCAAGAGAAGCTCCAGGGTGTTATCGAAGTTTCCGGAGTCGGAGCTATCCTCCTCGATAATCGGGAAGGCCTTCTGCAAATCGTCGCCGAAAAGCTCGGTCGATAGGGTGCCTTCCCGGGCGCGCATCTTATTCACGTTCCCCCGGAGGGTGTTGATCTCGCCGTTGTGGCTCATAAAGCGCATGGGCTGCGCCCGGTCCCAGCTCGGAAAGGTGTTCGTAGAGAAGCGCGAGTGGATCATCGCGAGGTGGGTCTGGTAAGCCGGGTCGCCGAGATCGCGGAAGTAGTCGAAGAGCTGCTCGGGCATCAACATGCCCTTGTACACGATAACCTTTGTCGAAAGGCTGCAGACGTAGAAGAACGATTCCGGGTCAATCTCGCTTCCGCGAATTAGGGTCTGCATCTGCTTCCGGATAACGTAGAGCTTCCGTTCGAAGGCGTCGTCGGCCAGACCGTCTCCGGCGGCGACGAAAAGCTGCTTCATCGTCGGCTCCGCGGCAAGCGCCGTGGGCCCGATCATGCTGTTGTCCCGGGGAACGTCCCGCCACCCGAGAAGCTTCTGCCCCTCCCGGGTAACGATCTCCGCGGTCCGCTCCATGCAGAGCTTCTCGAGGCCCGGGTCCGTCGGGAGAAAGACCAGACCCGCGGAGTAGCGCCCCCGCTCCGGAAGAGAGACGTCGAGCTCCGTCGCCATCACCTTTTCGAGAAACCTGTGGGGCAAGGCGGTTAAGATTCCCGCTCCGTCGCCGGAGTTCTTGTCGCTCCCGACGGCTCCACGGTGGGTCATGTTGATAAGAACGGTCTTCGCCTTCTCCACGATGTCGTGGCTTCGGCGCCCTTTTATATCCGCGACAAAGCCGACGCCGCAGGCGTCGTGCTCGTAATCGGGGTGGTAAAGGCCCTGCCGGCCCGGGCGTTGTCGATAGCTCATTGTCTGCTCTCCTGAAACCTCAGTAAGAGTAGGATGCAAATTACGTGCCAGAGCGAAATAGCGGGTAATTACAGCTTTTTTGGAGACAATAGAAGCGTAAAACGACGATTCGGTAGGAAAAGTCCTACAATAATGTGGACCCGAAGACGCAAAATCCTACATTTCGGTAGGGCATCCGCCGGCTGCGCTACATAATCTCCAGGAAGGGGATCACCGAGAGCTCGAGACCCCGGCGGAGGGTTCGACGAACGGCTTCGGCGAGGACGACCCGGGCGGCCCTCAAGGTGCGGTCCTCCTGGGTGACAATCGGATGGTCGTGGTAGTATTTCGAGAAGACCCTCCCGACCTCGTAGAGGTAGCCCACCAGCACCGATGGGTTCAACCCTTCCGCGGCCTGATCGAGCATATCCGGAAAGTCACCAATCAATTTGACGAGCTCCCACTCGTCGTCCTCCCTCAGAACCTCGGGGTCGATATCGTCCACTGCGGGAACCTCTTCGCCGTACTTGCGCATCATGCTCGAAATCCGAGCCCCGGTGTACTGCAGGTAGGGACCGGTGTTCCCGGTAAAGGAGAGGGATTCCTTCGGGTCGAAGATCATGTCCTTCCCGGGGCTGGTCTGGAGGACGTAGTAATGCAGGGCCCCGAGGGCGATGGCCTCGGCGGTCGTCTCGGGATTCTCGATGAGCGATTCCCTCTCCTTCTCGCGGATCTCCTCCAAAGCAAGGTCCCGTAAACGGTCCAGCAGGTCGTCGGCATCGACGACCGTCCCTTCCCGGGACTTCATCTTACCTTCCGGGAGATTGACCATGCCGTAGGCGAGGTGATAGAGCGAGTCGGCCCATTCCATCCCGAGGCGACTTAGAACGCTGAAGAGGACGGTAAAATGGTAGCGCTGTTCCGAGCCGACAACGTAGACCAACTGGTCGAAGGGCCACTCCCGGTAGCGGGTCATCGCGGTACCGATGTCCTGCGTCAGATAGAGGGAGGTTCCGTCCCCCCGGAGGAGAACCTTCTTGTCGAGGCCGATATCCTCCAGATCCACCCAGATGGTCCCTTTGTCATCCTTGTAGAAGACCCCCTCGTCGAGACCCCGTAACACCTCGGTTCGTCCCGCCTGGTAGAGATCGCTCTCGTAGTAGATCTTGTCGAAGGAGATCCCGGTGCGTTCGTAGGTCGCGAGAATCCCCTCCATGGTCCAGCCGTTCATGGTTCTCCAGAGAGCGACAACCTCTTTGTCGCCCTCTTCCCACCGCTGTAAGAGCTCCCGGGCCTGCTCTTCGGCCTCGGGGTTCTCCTTGGCCCACTGGTTGAACTTGACGTAGTAGTCCCCGACGAAGTGGTCCGGCTTGGTACCCGTGGACTCGGGGGTCGCACCGCCGGAGAATCTCTCGTAGGCGAGCATCGACTTGCAGATGTGGATGCCCCGGTCGTTGATAAGGTTTACTTTGCGCACCTCGGCCCCGGCGGCGTCGAGGATCCGGGAAATGCTCTCACCGAGGGCGTCATTCCGCAAGTGACCCAGATGGAGCGGCTTGTTGGTATTCGGCGCCGAAAACTCGACCATTATCCGGCGACCGGCCCGGGAATCCGTCTTGAGGGCGTGCCCGTCGAAGAGGGCGGTAAGGACCACCGAGGCGTACGCCGGCCGAAAGAGGCGCAGGTTTACGTAGGGCCCGGCGACCTCGAGGGTGCCCCGGGGGTCGTCGCCGACCGCATCGACAACAGCTGCGGCGATTCTCGGCGGTGCGTCCCGGAGCAGCTTTGCAAAGGGAAACATCGGAACTGCGAGATCCCCGAGTTCCGGCCGGGGCGGAATTTCCAGAGACACCAATTCCCGGTAGTCTTGGGGGAGTTCCGCTCCCCGGGCCTTTGCAACCTCGGCGATCGCCCCGGCGATGGCATTCTTCCAGTACTCTCTATCTCGTCGCATTCGATCATCTCCGTGGTCCCAGGGTGGCCAGGGCCAGCATTCGGGTAAAGCTTTCGGGCCCTTCACGACGGAAGGAACCGAGGGACGGGTCACAAACGGTGCACCGGTGGAGGTTCCGTATCTCCGGCACCCCCGCCCGTTCCAAAAGACCCCGATTCGCCGCCGGCAGATCGAGGCAAGGACCGTCGCCCCGGCGGACCACCGACGCCTCCCCGAAGCGCCGGGAAAAGAGCTCTCCCCGGGCCTCGTCGACCCGGTAGCAGCAGGGACCGATCGAGGGGCCGAGAGCGGCGACGACGTCCTGCGGCTTCGAGCCGTAGACACCGCTCATCGCGGCGAGGGCGTTTCGGACGATTCCGGTCCCTCGCCACCCGGAGTGAAGGAGCGCCAAGACGCCCCGGCGGCGGTCGTAGAGGCAGATCGGCATGCAATCCGCGACGGTAATCCCGAGGACATCACGCGGGTCGTCGGTCATCAGCCCGTCTCCCACCGGAACCGAGGGACCCGCCCGCCGGACGATCCGCGAATGGATCTGCCGGACCATCCTGAGCCGTTCCGGTCGAATACCCAAAGTGACCAAGAGAGCTTCTCGCTCCGGGTGGTTCGGCCGACTCGTCGGTCCCATATCCCCGGCGCTCCGGTTCGAAAGAAAGAAGGGGACGGGAAAATCGAGTACCTCGGCTGCTATTGGGGCATCGTCCCTCACGCGGCGAGATGGTAGACCAAGGTGCCCGGCAGGTCAACCTTGCGCGTCGTGCGCATTAGGCGAGACGCGACTCGAGGTTTTCGAGACGCCGGAGGGCGTTCCGCTCGACGTCAAAAACCCCCCCGATAACTTCCTGCGATTTCTTGAGGAAGGTAACGAGATCCGCCAGTTTCGCCATGAGCTCCTTGTTCCCCCGGCCGGCGATGTCGGTGAGGTTCGCGAGGGTGTCGTAGTGTCCCCCGATTTCGCCGTAGAGGATACCGGCGAGAACGTCGTGGAGTATCCGAATGTCTTCCAAGCCCCTGCGGATAATGGTCTCCACATCGGCATCGAAGGCGCGAACGGTAGTCCTCCGCTGGGCCCGGCGGGTACCCAAGGAGCTTCCCTGTCTGGCAACCGCGTCGAGTCGCCGGGTCAAGCCCCCTTCCGGTGCGACCCGGGCCTCCAGATCCGAAATCTCTTCGAGGCGGCGAGCGATCCCGTTGTAGGCGTCGGTAAAATCGGCACGGTTCTGTTCCTTGTAGAAGTCTCCCTCGATCAAGAGCGCTTTGAGGGCCCGGGCCTCCTCACCCGCAAAGAGCTTTCTAAGGACCGCCTGGAGAATCGCCACGGAGAAGGCATGGGTTCCCGTATCCCCCGGATCGACTGCGGGATAGCCGGCAAACTTGTTCGTGGTTATCCACTCGGAAGCCTCGAGCAGAATCGCGCGCTTCTTTTCCTCGGCGACAAAGGCCTGATACTGCTTTTCCAGTCGGCCGGTCCAGAATCGCTTCAGATGCGCCGTCCAGTCTCCCGGGGATTCGGGGCCCTGGGGGACGTAGTGGAGCTCTCTCCGGAGGTACCGGGCAAGGCGGGTAAAGGGTATCCCTTCCCGGAGGTCCACCAGACGCCGCAGGAGCATCGTAACGTGGCGGGCCCAGTCATCCGGAGGAATCTGTTCCTCCGAGGATTCGGTCCGCTTCAGAATCAGGTAGATAGCCTTGAGGAGCCGATCCGAAGGGACGAATTGCCGTCGGTGGAAACGTTCGGCGATATCGACAATCGACTGCTTGAGGGTATGGAGGGGCGCGTCGGTCGTTCCGCCTTCTGCGAAGGGCCGGAGAGCCGGGGATAGATCGAGACGAATCAGACGTTTCAGTGCCGAGAGTGCCATCTCGTCTGAAGAAATGCGCTCCTGCAGCTCCGTGGGAAGTAAGAGGAGCCCGTCGTCGAGATTCCGGAGGCAGCGCTTCTTGACCTGAAAGGGGGGCAGCTCCGATTCGTCTTCCGCCACGACGAAGGGGTCGGTCTCCATGAGCAACCGGGAGTAGATGTCCGGGGAAGCTATCCCGAGGATGACCGCCGACAGCACCCCGGGATTAACCGACTCGATGCCGGTAAGAGCACGGCTCAGGCGCTCGACCGCATCGCCGATGTCTTCGAGCTCCTGGGCAAAGGGGCGCAGCGCGAGGCCCCGGCGAAAATCGACGATGTCACGACGCTCGGCCTGAATCTCCTTCGAGAGCTCCTTGAGGAGAAGATCGATAACGACCTCCTCCTTCGGACGTCCCGCGATGATGGCCTGAAGATAGACCATTAGACGCCGGAAGAAGCCAAAGCTCTCGAACTCCTTTTGAGGGTCGACGGTTTCCGGGGGCCGATCGTCTTCCTCAGGAGGCGCAATGTCGTCGAGGCCCTCGAGGTTGAGCCGATCGAGCATGTCTCGCCGCTCTTGATGGGTCAGCTGTCGTGCGAGGATATCAAAAACTTCAGAATCTCCCATTCTTCTTCCTTTAGCTTACCACGGGAAGAGTTTGACTCTCAAGTTTGTCGTCTTGCGTTGTCAAGACTCAGTTGACACCGACATGAAAGTTTGACTACTCTCTAACCCGTGAAACGAGCCAAGGCCCTATGCCTTACTGCTGCTATCGAGATTATCGGTCTCATTATTCCGCCTGGAGGCACCAGGCAGGAAGTGCAGCGGGCTTAGCGCCGAACGTAGCGCGACTATCAGGCCGTCCTTCCTGCAGGGGCGGCCTTTTTTTAGGCCTTCCCAACCGGGTCGGGCAAAGCCTGTGAAAGGAGAGAACGGTGGAGAAACAGCTATTCGTCTTTGATACGACCCTTCGGGACGGAATGCAGGGAACAGGCATCAGCTACACGCTGGAGGACAAGCTCCAGATCGCCCACAAGCTAGACGAAATGCGCATCGACTACATCGAGGGGGGATTCCCCGCCTCGAACGAGAAAGAAGCGGCTTTCTTCGAACGGGTGCGCCACGAGCACTTCGAGCACGCCCGGGTGGCGGCTTTCGGGTCGACCCGGAAACCCAACACCAAGGCGGACGCCGACCCGAATATCCGGGCCATTCTGGCGGCGGAAACGCCGGCGGTTGTCGTGGTCGGAAAGACCTGGAAGGCCCACGTCGACAAGGTGCTCCAGACGACCTACGAAGAGAACCTGAACATGGTCTACGACTCGATAAAGTTTCTCAAGGACGAGGGCCGGGAGGTCGTCTTCGACTTGGAGCATTTTTTCGACGGCTACAAGGACGACCCGGACTACGCCCTACAGGTGCTCCGCCGAGGAACCGAAGCAGGGGCCGACGTTCTGGTTCTCTGCGACACCAACGGGGGCACCCTGCCGGCGGAGGTAACCTCCATCATGAACGCCCTCCCCCAGCCGGACCTCGGCCCCCTCGGAGGCCACTTTCACAACGACTGCGGGACCGCGGTAGCCAACTCCCTCGCGGCGGTAGATGCCGGGGCAATCCATATTCAGGGCACCATAAACGGTTGGGGAGAGCGGTCGGGAAACGCCAACCTCTGCGTCTTCGTTCCGAACGCCGTGATCAAGATGGGGCTCAAGCCGGCCATGGCGGCGCAGCTCGAGCATCTAACGCTCCTGTCGCGATACGTAGCCGAGAAGGCCAACATCATTCCCGACAAGCGGCAACCCTACGTCGGGGAGGCGGCGTTCAGCCACAAGGCGGGGCAGCACGCCGACGTCTTGGCCAAGGCGGACTACCTCATGGAACACACCGACGCGGCTCTCGTGGGAAACAAACGCAAGATCCTCTTGAGCGAGCTTGCGGGTAAATCGACGATTCTCGAAAAAATCAGAAAGTACGGCGAGTACGAAAAAGCCTCCCCCATCGTCGGGGAGCTCATCCAGGTGCTCAAGACTCGGGAGAACGAAGGCTACGAATACGAAGCGGCTGAGGCGTCTTTCGACCTCTTGATGCGCCGGAGTCTCGGGCGGTATCAGCCGTTGATGGAGCTAAAGAACTATCATCTAGAGTCCTTCAAGAGCAGCCAAACGCCGTCGAAAACCGTCGGACGGATCTTTATGACCGCCTCGGGAGCTCAAGAGCTGATGGGAGCCGCCGTGGGGATCGGTCCCGTCGAGACCCTCGACCACGCGCTCCGGGACGCCCTGGAACCGCTCTACCCCTTTCTCCGGACGATCAGCCTGATCGACTACCGGGTTCGGGTGCTGAACCCCGAATCCCACGCCGCAGCCAAGGTCCGGGTCTTTATTACTTCCAGTGACGGCACCCAATCCTGGGACACCGTCGGCGTTCACGAGAACATCGTCGAGGCCTCCTGGGAGGCTCTGGTTGATAGTATGGAGTACTACTACAACAACTTCGTCGCCGAGGCGACGGAGACATCAGCCTAACGGAGGCATCAGCCTAAGAGATTCGAAAGGCCGAATCGCAAGCTATCCGGGAGCACTTGGGGATCCGCGCTCTGGTTCCGGAAGTAGCGGATTCCCTCGAGTGCCGCTTCGGCGGCGCTCGTGGTGGTCGTGTACGGTACCTTGGCCTTTATCGCCTCGATGCGAAGGTAATCGTCGTCCTTCTGGGTGTAGCGCCCGAGGGGCGTGTTGATGACCAAGGACACCTTTCCCTCCTTGAGGTGATCGACGATATTCGGGTGTCCCTCGTGGATCTTCAGGATGACGTCGGGGAACATGCCGTTCCGGAAGAGGAAATCGGCGGTCCCCCGGGTCGCGGCGATATGGAACCCCATATCCGCCAGACTCCGGACTACCGGAAGAATCGTCTCCTTGTCCGCGTCGTGGACGGAGACAAAGACGCTTCCCCGGGTGGGGAGCGTGCTCCCGGCGGAGAGGGTCGCCTTGGCGAATGCCTCGCCGAAGCTTTTTCCGAGACCGATCGACTCTCCGGTGGACCGCATTTCCGGTCCGAGAATCGGGTCCACGGCGGCAAAACGGTCGAAGGAGAAGACCGCTTCCTTGACGGCCCAGCCGAAGATGCAGCGTCCCTCGGAGACGCCCGGAAGTCCCGGGGCCTCCTCGGTCATAACCCCTTGGTCTGCGAGGGACTCTCCGGACCAGATTCCAACCGCCAGGTTGACCAGGTCGACCCCGGAGGACTTGGCGAGAAAGGGTACGGTCCTCGATGCCCGGGGATTCACCTCCAGGACGTAGACGTCGGACCCTTTGACCGCGAATTGCAGATTGATAAAACCCTTAATGCCCAGACGTCGAGCGATGGTCGCGGTAGCCTCGCGAATCCGCATGAGCGCCTCGGTGTCTCCCTTGTACGGAGGGAACACCGCGGCGGAGTCCCCGGAGTGGACCCCGGCGGCCTCGATGTGTTGCAGAATCCCGGCGATGTAGACGTTCTCGCCGTCACAGAGGGCGTCGACATCGTACTCGAAGGCGTCCTCGAGAAACTGATCCACCAGGACCGGGCTCTCGGGGGTAACGAGAATCCCCCGGTTCAGAAAGGCGGTCAGCTCGTCCCGGGTGTAGACGACGGCCATACTGCGCCCTCCGAGGACAAAGGAGGGGCGCAGGAGCACCGGAAATCCGATCTCTTCCACCGACCGGATCGCTTCCTCCACCGACCGGGCCGCCCGGTTCGCCGGCTGCCTGAGACTTAGGGTTGCCACCATATCGGTAAAGAGGGAGCGGTCCTCGGCTCCGAGAATTGCGTCCAGGGGCGTTCCGAGAATCTCCGCTCCCTGCTCCTCCAGCCGTTTGGCCATGTTCAAGGCGGTCTGCCCCCCGAGTTGCACCACGACCTTCTTGGTACCCTCCTTCTCGAGAACCTCCTGGACCTCTTCGAAGGTAACCGGCTCGAGGTAGAGACGCCGGGAGACGTTGAAGTCGGTGGAAACCGTCTCGGGATTCGAGTTGACCATGATGCTCGGCCTTCCACGGTCCCGGAAGGACAAGGAGGCCATCGTACAGCAGGTGTCGAACTCGAGCCCCTGTCCGATCCGGTTTGGACCGGAACCTACGATAACAACTGACTCGCCTCCGAGACCTCCGAACTCGTCGATTTCCCCGAAGGTCGAATAGAAATAGGGCGTCTCGGCTTCGAACTCCCCGGCACAGGTGTCGACGATATGATACGCCCGGCGGATTCCCCGCTCCTTCCGCATCTGTTCTATCTCTCGGACGTCGATACCGAAGAGGGACGCGAGCCGAAGGTCACTGTACCCGAGACGCTTTGCTTCCATAAGCAGATCCGGGTTCTCGGTACCGGCAGCCCCTCCCAAAGCCCCGGCCAACCGGTTTCCTTCGGCGTTTCCCTCGGCCTTGAGGGTTCGCTCTACCTCCGCTTGTCGGGCCATCTGTTCGAGTACCCAGGGATGGTAGCCGGTCCGGGCCGCCAGATCTTCGATCGCGGCCGTCCCTTTCTCGAGGAGCTCGGTATAGACGGCGAAGATCCGCCGGGGATGGAGGGAGTCGATGATGGCGTCGACCGCCGTGGAGACCAGGTCCAGGGGCTCGAGACCCTCGAAACCGAACTCTCCGGCCCGAATGGCCTTGTTCAACGCTTCGAGAAAGGAGCGGCCGATCGCCAGCGATTCTCCGACGGACTTCATCTGAGTACCGAGAGTTCCGTGCCGCTCTTGAAACTTGTCCGTCTCGAAACGGGGCACCTTGACGGCGCAATAGTCCAGGGCGGGCTCGAAGCAGGAGACGGTTTTCCCGGTAATGTCGTTGATAACCTCGTCGAGAGAGAAGCCCACGGCGAGCCTGGCTGCGCATCGAGCGATCGGGAAGCCGGTTGCCTTGCTCGCTAAGGCGCTCGACCGGGAGACCCGGGGGTTCATCTCGATGACCACCTGCCGTCTGGACTCCGGGTCCAGGGCGAACTGGACGTTCGATCCGCCGCAGTCGACACCGACGGCCCGGAGCACCTCGAGGGAATCGGTCCGCATCTTTTGATACTCCCGGTCCGGGAGGGTCTGGATCGGCGCCACGGTAATGCTGTCCCCGGTGTGGACCCCCATCGGGTCGATATTCTCTATCGAGCAGACGACGACCGCGTTGTCCTGGCTATCCCGCATTACCTCGAGCTCGAACTCCTGCCACCCGAGAAGCGACTCCTCGAGAAGCGCGGTATGGATCGGGCTTTCGTCGAGGGCACGGGAGACGAGCCCCTCGAGCTCTTCCTCGGTGTAGGCTATGCTTCCGCCCTTTCCGCCGAGGGTGTAGCTCGGGCGGATAATCAGCGGAAGCCTCGTCTGGGTCAAGAAATCCCGGGCTTCGGAAACGTGGCCGACGAGGGCCGAACGAGCCACGTCGAGACCGATGGACCGGCAGATCTCCTTAAACCGGAGCCGGTCTTCTGCGGCTTCTATCGCGTCGATTCCGGCGCCGATAAGCTCCACGCCGTAGCGGCTCAGAATCCCCTGGTGGTGGAGGCTCCGGGCGACGTTGAGCGCCGTCTGTCCCCCCATGGTCGGCAAGAGGGCCTCCGGGGCCTCCCGGCGGATAATCGCCTCGAGGAACTCCGGCTCGAGGGGGTCGACGTAGACCGAATCGGCCAGCCCCGGGGTCGTCATAAAGCTCGCGGGGTTCGGGTTGACGAGGACTACCTGGTACCCCTCTTCCTTGAGGGCCCGAACCGCCTGGTTCCCGGAGTAGTCGAACTCACACGCCTGCCCGATAACGATGGGACCGGAACCCAAAACCATGATCTTGGAAATGTCTCGTCGTGCCGGCATTACTGGGTCCTCTTTAGGAACTCGTCGAAGATCCATTCGGCGTCCCGGGGCCCCGGGGCGGCCTCGGGGTGAAACTGAGCCGAAAGCATCCCCCGCTCTTCCGATTTGAGGCCTTCGACACTGCCGTCGTTCGCGTTTCGCAGCCACACGGTGACCCCCGGCGGAAGGCTCTTCTCGTCGACGGCGAATCCGTGGTTCTGGGAGGTAACCTGAACGCTCCCGGTTTCCTGGTTTCGGACGGGGTGGTTTGCCCCGTGGTGGCCGAACTTCATCTTGTAGGTCTTGCCTCCGAGACCGAGGCCGATAAGCTGGTGCCCGAGACAGATGCCGAGGAGGGGCACCTTTCCGATAAGGTTTCCGGCGGTCTCGATGGGTCCGGTAAGAACCGCCGGGTCGCCGGGACCGTTCGACAGAACGACCCCTTTCGGCCGGGCGGCGAGAATCTCTTGTGCCCCGGCGGAGGCCGGGAATACGACTACCTCGTGACCGCGCCGGGTAATGTTCTCCACGATGCTCGCCTTAGCCCCGTAGTCGACGACGGCGATAAGCCCACGCCCGGTCCTCAAGGCCTCCGAGGCGGCTTCGGCGGTTCCCTTCTCCGGCGAAACAAAGGGCTCGACCAGGTTCCTGCCCTCCATTCCCGGAAAGGCACCGACCATCGCGGCAATCTCCCGGGCGTAGCCGGCGAAAGCCTCGGGACGCTCCCACCGGGTGACGCCCTCGGGCATCGCGACAATGGCTCCCGTCAGGCTTCCCTCGCTCCGTAGGGAGAGGGTCAGACGCCGGGTGTCGACGTCGCAGATACCCGGAACGCGCGACTCCTGAAGAAAGGCCCCGAGGGAGGTCCTCCCGAAGGGCAGACGGCCGGCGTAGTTCTCCCGGATCACGAACCCCGACGGCTGCACCACGACGCCCTGACGATGATGCTCCTGCCAGACTGGGTCGGTGCCGTAATTGCCGACGTGGGGATGCGTCATCACGACCATCTGTCCCACGTAGGAGGGGTCGGTGAGAATCTCGTGGTAGCCGCTCATCGCGGTATTGAAGATGACTTCGCCGATACCCGTGGCTGCGGCAGGCGCCTCTTCTACCCGCCGCTTTAGCTCCTCCGGCGTCAGAGGCGGAGCCCCGAAGGAGTAGCCGGGGTAGGCGGTACCGTCTTGAAGAACGAGAAGTGCCGGTATCATTACGAGTGCTCCCATTCCTACGCACGTAGTACACAATAGAATAAAAAAAGCCGGCGTGAACGCCGGCCTTCGCAAAGAGTTTAGCCCCTAGGGGAATCGAACCCCTCTTTGTAGACTGAGAATCTACCGTCCTAGCCGATAGACGAAGGGGCCTTCCGCTTCCCGGGGAGGATTCGAACCCCCACTAGCAGAGCCAGAATCTGCGGTGCTACCATTACACAACCGGGAATCGCTCTTTCTTCGCAGAGAGTATTGAGCCGCCATTGTTATGTCAAGTAAGGAGGCCGAGTAAGCGACCCTGGAGCGGTCTACTCGCCGGCGTAGTCCAAAAGCGTTTGAATCTCGACACCGGTGAGTTGGTCGGAGAAATTCAGAAAGGGCAACCCAATAACCGCGAAGATGTCGGTAACCTTCGCCCCGACTCGCTCGAAGAGCCGCATCGCCGCCTTCAGGGTGCCGCCGGTGGCGATCAGGTCGTCGACGAGGAGCACCTTCGCACCCCCGGGCACCTCGACGGGCTGTATCTCTACCACGGCTTTCCCATACTCGAGGTCGAACGCCTCGGAGATGGTCTCTCCCGGAAGTTTCCCCTTCTTGCGGACGAGAATCAGGGGAAGGCCCAACCGGAGGGCGATCGGAGCGGCGAAGGCGAACCCCCGGGCCTCTACCCCGGCGACGGCCCCAAATGCCTTTCCGGAATAGCGCCGAACCGCCTCGTCTATGCAGTAGCCGAAGGCGGCCGGATCGTTGAGAACTCCGGTGATGTCGTAAAAGAGAATTCCCTCGTGGGGGAAGTCCGGGACTTTTCGTATGGCTTTGTCGAGATCAGGTGCGTCCATCGGAGGACAGAGTACCGACGCGCCCCCAGCCGGTCAATCGTCCGGGAGGGATAGCGTCACGGTGCACCTTGCATTTCTCATACTTTAGACTTATTATGGTTTTCGTATGGTTACTCTCCTCCCGATTGCCTCCGGCAAGGGCGGTGTCGGCAAGTCGATTCTCTCCTCGAATCTCGGAATAGCCCTCGCCCGGACGGGGAAGACCGTCGTCCTTGTCGACTTGGATCTCGGTGGGGCGAACCTCCACACCTGCCTCGGTATCCGAAACAACAAGGCGGGAATCGGAAACCTCATCTACAAGCAGGAGGACAATCTGGAATCGCTCTTGGTAGAGACCGAGGAGCGACGCCTCCATTTTATTCCCGGCGACTCGCTTCTCCCGGGAACCGCGAACCTCCCGTACTATCAGAAACTCCGTCTTCTGAAGGGCTTGAACAACCTGGTGGCGGACTACGTGATTCTGGACCTCGGTTCCGGCTCGTCGTACAACACCGTCGACTTTTTTCTGACGACCTCCGACGGAATAATGGTCGTGATTCCGGAAACCACGGCTATTCTGAACGCCTACAGCTTTCTCAAGACCGCCCTCTACCGACTCCTCTACCGCAGCTTTCCCCGTAAGAGCCGGGAACGCCACCTCGTGTCGGAGTTCGTGTCCCAGCGCCTCGAGGGGGGGCCCGAGAGCTTCCGGCGACTGGTTGACGGATTGGCGCGAATCGACCCGGAGGCCGGCCAACGGGCGGCGGCGCACCTCGACGCCTTCAAGCCGCGGATCGTTATGAACATGGGGCGATCGGATCAGGACATTCAGGTCGGATCGAAGCTCAAGGCGATCGTCGAAAAGAACCTCGACGTGGAGACGCAGTACGTTGGCTACCTGCCGACCAACCCACTCGTGCCGGAGTCGATTCTTCGGCGCCGTCCGGTTATCGCGTCCCATCCGAATTGCGACTTCTCACAATCGGTTCATCGCCTCGCGGAGCGGATTATCCAGACGCGTCTACCGGGCCTCTGGAAGCTCTTCGAAGCGGACGACGAGTTGGCGGAGCTCAAAGAGGAATCCCTAGCCTGGGGCCGTTCTTAGGTCCAGGCTCAGGGATAGTTTCCCCGGAACTCCGGAACTTTCGGCAAAATATCGAGATCCAGATTCCCGGCGCCCCGCTCCCGGTAGACGTGGTATCCGAGCCCCGCGACCATCGCGCCGTTGTCCGTACAGAGGCGCTTCGACGGAACAAAGACCTCGGCACCCTTCCAATCGCTCAAACGGCTCCGGAGATAGCTGTTCGAGGCTACTCCCCCGGCTACGACAATCCGGCCCATCCTGGTGTCTTTTTGGGCCTTCCGGAGGCGGTTTAGTGCCATGTCGACGGCGGAGGCCTCGAAGCCGGCGGCGATGTTCTCCGGTGTGGCCTCGTAACCGGGATTCCGGAACTGCTCGAGCTGGTTGACAACCGCCGTCTTGAGGCCCGAATAGGAAACATCGTACCGGTGGTCTCCCTTGTGGAGAGAAGGAACCGGAAAACGAAAAGCCCTCGGGTCCCCCCGACGGGCAAGACGGTCTATGGCGACGCCCCCGGGGTAGCCCAGCTCGAGATGCTTTGCCACCTTGTCGAAGGCCTCACCACAGGCATCGTCTATGGTCGTCCCGAGGACCTCAAACTCCGTTGGGCTCAGACACCGGGCGATCAGGGTGTGCCCCCCGGATATGACGAGGCCGAGAAAGGGATAGGCGACCTTCCGTTCGAGTTGTATCGCGTAGAGGTGGGCGGAAATGTGGTCCACCCCGACGACCGGGCGCCCCAATCCCAAAGCGAGCGCCTTCGCGAAGGCGACCCCAACCGCGAGGGAGCCGGCGAGGCCCGGCTGGACCGTTACCGCGACAAGATCAATGTCCGCAGGTCGGCATCCGGCCCCCTTAAGGACTTCCTGGTAGATAGGGAAGATGGTTTCGACGTGCCGTCGGGAGGCCAGCTCGGGGACTACACCGCTGTAGGGCGCGTGAACCTCGTCCTGGGTCGCGATGAGCATACCCGAAAGCGAGACACCGTCTTCGACCAAGGCGACGGAGCACTCGTCGCAGGAAGTTTCAATCCCCAGAACCAACATGAGGAGTCCCTAACAACGCCGAAAGATGGAAGAACCGGATCCCCGCATCTTCTAGAGCCGACGCCTCTTCCCGGAGCACCGTGGCGAGCTCCGGGCTTGTCGCGTGGCCGATAAGAACGGCGTACCCCTGTTCCCGGGCCAGGGCGACGCCCTGGATTAAGGCCTCCCGGATCGCCTCGACCTCCCGGACGTTATCGAGAAAGACGTGGCGCTCCGCCGCGGGTACCCTCTTTTCCCGGGCCACTTCGAGGGCGACCGTATTGTGGGTTGTCCGGGAATCGAGAAAGAAGAGTCCCTCTCTCCGGGCGAACTCGAGGGCGGCGTTCATGGTGTTCCGGTCCGCGGTGGCCTTGGATCCCATGTGGTTGTTGATTCCTTTGGCTCCGGGAACGCTCCGGAGATTCGCCCGGAGGGTTTCGGTAATGCTGCGGTGGGAGTCGCCGACGTAGATGGTCCCCGGACCGGGATACTTCCCGCTCTCGGCTTCCATCGGCAGGTGCAGAATAAGCTCCTGTCCCCGGGTGGAAATCCGTACGGCGGATTCCTCGGAGAACGGAAGTTGCGGGAGCACCGCGAAGGTAATCGGAATGTCGAGGCTCAGGTACGGGTCTAAGTCCTCCCGCCGGTTTCCCACGTCATCCACTACGAGGTAGAGGCGCGCAATCGCCTCCGGCTGGGGGGAGAGAGGAGCCGGCGGTACCGGATCCTCCGCCTCGGGTCCTTCCGGAACCGGCGCCGGGACCTCCGGGGGAGCCGGTTCAGGCGGTTCCGCTTCGGGGGCCGGCTCTGTGGTCTCCGGAACCGAGAGAACCTCATCCGGTCCCCGGGCGGCTTCTTCCCGCTCTCTCGGAAGCAGCGCCGGCAGAAGACCGAGGGCTACCGCAATAGCAAGCAGAGAGAGTCGCAGTACGCGGGTCTTAGCACCGGGAGAGGTGCCGCCGGTAGCCATTAGAGCCTCCTGGGGAGAAGAATACTACTCGTATACGTATTCTCGAAGCTCTTCGGCGTGTTCCTTTAGCTTTTTTAGCGCGCGAATCTCTATTTGCCGAACGGTTTCGGGAGAGATCCCCATCTCGTCGCTAATGCTCTTGAGGGTGTATTTCTTGCCCCCATGGAAGGCAAAACGGTAGAGAAGTATTTGCCGTTCCTTCTCTTTCAGACGATCGAGGAACTGCAAGGTCTGCTCCCGAAAGGAGCGCTGAATAAACTCCGCGTCCGGGGAGTACGAGTAATCCTCAATAATGTCGTGAAAGGTACCCGAATCCTCGTTTATGTCGCTGTCGAGACTAACCATCCCGGAGGAGACGTTGAGGATCTGGACGACTTCTTCCCGCTTGAGCCCCACTTCTTCGGCGACCTCTTCCACCGAGGGAGAGCGCATCAGCTTCTGGCTGAGCATCGTGTAACTCCGCTGGATCTTCCGAAGAGCGTCTTCCTTCCGGTGGGGAAGGCGGATGTGGCGCCGTTTGTTGCTGAGGGCCCGGGTGATCGCCTGCTTGATCCACCAGGAGGCGTAGGTGCTAAAGCGAACCTGCTTTCGATAATCGTACTTGCCGGCGGCGCGGAGGAGCCCCAAGTTTCCCTCCTGAATCAGGTCGAGGAGGCTTACCTCCGGGGTTACATAGCCCTTGGCGATCTTTACGACCAGCCGCAGGTTCGACTCGATAAGCTTTGTCTTTGCCGCATCGTCTCCCTTCTGAATCCGCTTCGACAGGTCTTTTTCTTCCTCGAAGGAGAGCAAATCTGAGTGCTTTATCTGATCGAAGTACGCCTTGAGGGTGTTGTCTTCGTAGTCGGCTTTTCTTTTCTTCGTGGTCATACGCCTCTCCGGCACAATGTTGCAATCAGTGTGCCAAGCGGTCGGCCGAGACAGTCTGTGCTTTAAATTGTTTCAGAATAAAAAAATAGGTGGTGACTCCCGGGGAGTCATTGTCCATTCGAGGACCAAGTGTATAGTTTATTGCACAGAGTCCCCGGGACCCTGGGGGGACAGCTCCCCCTGATACGCTCGACCGGAGAGCTGATCGTAAACGAGCTCCGCCAGGCCGAAACCGCCGGACTTGGAGATTATCCGGGAATACTCCCGGTATAGCATGTCGTCGAATACCTCCTCCGCAAAACCGCCGTGGAGGAGTCGACTCTCCGGATCTAATGTATCACGCATCGCGGAAAGCATCTGTTCCACGAAGATCGATTCGAACTCCCGGCTTACTTCCTTTAGCCGAGCGTCCTCGGTACCGGCACCGAGTCCTTCGGTCCGGGGGGTCGCGGTGGGCGCGATGCTATTCGGATCCCGCCGAATGGTGGGATCGATCAGGCTCATTGGATCCATCGGCTACCCCTATCGCTTCAAGTTGTTTGCTATACCGAGCATCGAATCGCTCGTCTGGATCGCCTTCGAGTTGAGCTCGTAGGCCCGCTGGGCGACGATCATGTTTACCATTTCTTGAACGACTTCGACGTTGGACGCCTCGATAAAGCGGTGCTCGAGGCTTCCCATCCCGTCGAAGCCGGGACGTCCCCCTATGGCTTCCCCGGAAGCGCTGGAGACCTTGAAGACGTTTTCCCCCACCGCCTGAAGCCCCGCGGGGTTCACGAAACGGTAGAGCTCGACCTGCCCGACCTCTATCGGATCGTCGCTTCCGGGCACCAGGACCGTTACCCGGCCGTCCTGGTTCACGGTGACGCTTTCCCGGATAAAGCCCTCGGGAAGGATGATCTCCGGCATCATCCGGTAGCCGTTCGACGTCACAAACTGGCCGTTCGCGTCGATCTTGAAGGCGCCGTCTCTGGTATAGCCGAAGCTTCCGTCGTAGAGAAGCACCCGGTAGAAGCCCTCCCCGGATATGGCGATGTCGCCTACGTTTCCGGTGTTCTGGAGGGAGCCTTGGGTAAAGATCTTTTGTGTAGCCGCGACCCGGACGCCGTGGCCGACCTGGACGCCGACGGGCACAAGGGTCTCTTCGGTCGCCGGTGTTCCGGCTACCCGAGCGGTCTGGTAGAGAAGATCCTCGAAGTCCGGACGGTTCTTTTTGAATCCGGTTGTATTCACGTTCGACAGGTTGTTGGCAATGGTGTCAATGTTGAACTGCTGTCCGGTCATCCCGGAGGCTGCGGTGTACAGCGATCGCATCATGGCGCGCTACTCCTAGATCCGTAGGGCCTGGTTGATCAGGCGGCTGGTGCTGTCGTCCTGGGATTGGATAACCTTCTGGTTGGCCTCGTAAGCGCGGTTGACCTCGATCATTTGAACCATTTCGGTAACCGGGTTTACATTCGCCGTCTCGAGAAAGCCCTGCCGCACCTTCGGCCTGCTGTCGCCGTAGATGGTCTCCGCGTCTCCGCTTTCCCGGGTCGATCGCCAGAGGCTATCCCCCTGCTTTCTCAGGTACCGAGTCTCGCGGACGTCGACGATCCTCAGGCGGTCCACCTCTTCGGTGTTCTGCCATTCGTTTTCCCGGACCGAGATAAGCCGCTCGGGGTCGTCCCCGAAGGAGTCGTTTTCGAAGATGCGGCCGTTCTCGTCGACGACGAAATTGTTCAGTTTTATGCGGATGGGACCGTTCTCCCCAAGAACCGGGTAGCCCTGTTTGGTAACCAGAAGCCCTTCGGGGCCGATAAGAAAGCTCCCGTTCCGGGTGTAGCGCTCACCGCCGGGCGTCCGGACTACGAAGAACCCCTCCCCCTGAAGCGCGAGGTCGAAGCTGTTCTCCGTCTGCTCCAAGGAACCCTGCTCGAACACGGTAAAGACCTCGTTTTCCTCGACCCCGGTGCCGAGAACGCCGATAACCGGCGCCTTGTCGACCGAGCCTATCCCCTGGTCCCGGTAGGGAACCCGAAGAACCCCGTCGTCGCTCATTCGCCGCAGAAGAAGCTGCGGAAAGGCTTTCTGCACGGCCAGGTCGCGCTTGTACCCGTGGGTATCGGCGTTCGCCAGATTGTTCGCGATCGCGTTGAATCGGTGTTCCTGCGCGGCCATACCGCTCGCGGCAGTGTAGGTGCCTCTTACCATGTACTCATTATCGGTGGCCCCGGGGCTTTCTTAAGGATCACTCGGGCCGAGGCGCCCTAAGACTCCGCCTTCTGAGTTTGTTGGTGTTCCTGCTCGGCGAAGGCGTGGGTAATCCGGTCGATGATAATCGCCATAAAGACGATGCTTATACCGGCCTCGAAGCCCTGTCCGATTTCGATACGGTTGATGGCAACCAGCACCTCCATACCGAGGGTCCGGGCGCCGATCATCGATCCGATAACGACCATGGCAAGGGCCATCATCGTCGTCTGGTTTACCCCGACCAGGATCGAAGGCCGCGCGAGGGGGAGCTGGACGTCGAAGAGGACTTCGCGCCGGTTGGACCCGAAGGCCCGGGCGGCCTCGATGACGTCCTTAGGCACCTCTCGGATGCCGACGTTGGTAAGCCGGATGACCGGCGGCACGGCGTAAATAATGGTAGCGAAGGTCGCGGGTACCTTTCCCAGACCGAAGAGCATCAGGGCCGGGATGAGGTAGACGAAGGTCGGGAGGGTCTGCATCGCGTCGAGGATGGGCTTGATAAACGCCTGAAAGCGGTCGTTCCAGGCCATCAGGATGCCGAGGGGTATCCCGATGATCAGCGAGATTACGACGGAGACTAAGACGATGGCGAGGGTGCGCATCGCGAGCTCCCAGTAGCCGAAGCTTCCGATCGACAGGAGCATTACCGCCATAATCACCCCGTAGGACCACTTTTCTAGGGTCTTCCAGCCGAGGATGGCGACGCCGAGAATGACGACGAACCAGGGAATCCAGAGGAGCGCCGTTTCCACTGCCAGGAGGATCTGCAGACCCACCGTACCCACAAAGTCGAAGAACGGACCCAGGTTGTCCAGGACCCAATCCATGGCCGTATCCACCCAGGCCGCCAGCGGTACCTTGAGAAACCCTGGGAACTCAATCATCGGTCTGCTCCTGTTTGCTCATGATCTCGAAGAGATGCCGGGGCCGCACCTCTCCGAGGAGGTGGTCTTGCTCGTCGAGGACCGCCACCGGAAAGCTCGACTCGCTGACCAGGGGGAAGAGGTCTTCGACGACGGTTTCCGGGGAACAGCTCCTCACGTCATCGGAAATAATATCCATGAAGTCCTGCCCTTTCCCCTTGGGATGTTCCTCGATGTCGTCGAGATGCACGACGCCTAAGAACTTTTGCCGGCGGTCGAGAACGTAGGCCCATTCACGGTTGGCGTCGACCATCATCCGGCGGGCGACGCTCGGACCCTGCCATCGATAGACGGTGATCGTCGGCTCCTGCATGATGCTCTGGGCGGAGAAAACCCGTGCGGGGGAAGCGTCCTGAACGAATAGCTGGACGTAATCGTCGGCAGGCTCGGAGACGATCTCCTCCGGGGTACCGATCTGGACGATTTCCCCGCTGCGCATGATGGCGATGCGGTCCCCCAGCTTGAGGGCTTCGTGGAGATCGTGGGTGACGAATACGATGGTCTTGTTCAGGGACGCCTGGAGGTCGACCATCTCGTCCTGCATGTTCCGCCGGATCAGCGGATCGAGGCCGCTGAAGGGCTCGTCCATCAGAAGGATATCCGGTTCGGTTGCGAGAGCCCGGGCAATCCCAACCCGCTGCTGCATCCCGCCGCTCAAAGATGAGGGGAAGTAGTCCTCCCACCCTTTGAGGCCGACGGTTTTGAGAATCTCCCGGGCCTTCTCCTCTCGGGACTCGCGATCCTCCCCCCGGGCTTTGAGGCCGTAGGCGGCGTTCTGGAGCACCGTGTAATGGGGTAGAAGACCGAAGTTCTGAAAGACCATACTGACCGTGCGCTTGCGAAAATCCGCCAGCCGCTCCTTGCCGAAAGAGGTGACATCCTCCCCCTTGACGATAACCCTCCCCTCCGTCGGCTCGATCAAACGCTCGATAATCCGGATAAGGGTGGACTTACCGCTCCCGGAGAGCCCCATGATTACATAGAACTCTCCGGCGTCTACGGTAAGGCTGATGTCCCGAAGGGCAACGACGTGCCCCGTTCGAGACAGAATATCCTCCTTATCCGCGTGACGGTCTTCGTCTCTTAGGATTCGTTTCGGTTCGGCACCGAAAATCTTCCAAATGCCCTCGATGCGGACAATGGGACTCTCTTCGCTCATAAGCTCTATTCCAGCGCGCTTCGCACCCGCTCCGCCACCTCGTCATCGACCCAGGTGGTCCAATCGCTTTCGTACTCCCGGAGGTACCATTGGGCAGCGTCATCGTAGTCCCAGTCGTTTTCCTGCATCTGGGCCAAAAAGGCGTTGTTCTGCTCCAGGGTCGTCTCGTAGCGCTCGAGGAGTTCTACCAACTCGGGTGCCTGTTCCTCCATGCTCGGATGAACGAGCTTGTGGACCAGTCCGCTTGAGAGACCGACGCCTTCGATCATCGTCATGTCGAGCTTTCCGAGGATCCACGTCGGTTCCCAATGGTAGCCGAGCCAGGGGTCTTCCCGGCGGTAGGCCGATTCCATGGAGGCCTTCAGGGCGGCGTCGCTTCCGGGCAAGAAGGCGGTGTAGTAATCGGTGAGCCCGTGCTCCTCCATCACTTCCTCGTTTGTTTCGGTAACTTCCCATCCCGGGGGGCCCACCATAATTCGGCCCTTGTCCGGCTCTTCCGGGTCTTTGAAGACCTCCCAGTATTCGGGAAGATCTTCGATGGTTTCGAGATCCGGAGCCATCGGCTCGATTTCGCGCTCGGCGTCCCCTTCGATAACGTAGGTCGGGACGTACCAGCCCTGGGGCGCTTCCGGGTAGTTCGGTCCAAGGTCGAGAAACTCGCCCGCCGCCATCGCCTCGTCGTAGGCGTCGTTCCAATTGTTGTGCCAGGACTCGAGAATTACGTCGAGGTCTCCCTGTCGAAGTCCGGTGGCCATCGCCGTCGTGGCTCCTTCGGTGTAATCGATGGTGTAGTCGCCGTATCCCTCCTCGAGAATGAATGCGACGATGCGATTGTGTACCCGGACGCTATCCCAGGTCATATCGCCGAACGTCACGGACACCGGCTGATCCCCCTCTTCCGCCGGGGCGCAGGAAGCAAGGATTCCGGCGGCCACAAGGGTTAGCAGGATGGCCGACGCGATAAAGAGGCGACGGTCAGATTGTTTCTTCATGTTGACTATCCTCCGGGAGTCCTCATTTTCCGAATACCCTCGGGAGCGAGGAACCCACCTAGAGTATCCAACCTCACGGAGAGAAGTGGAGTAGACTGTTTGGATTAAACTGCGCGATTTACTCCCGAGACGAGTTCTCGGTTGCCCGGGCGAGAAAGTCGAGCTCGAGACGCACCTCGTCCCCGACGCTCGCGACGATAGAGTCTCCCCCGACGTAGGGAATGGTGATATCGAAATCGTCCCAGGTGATCGTCGTGTTTGCGGTGCCCCGAATCTCTTCGCGGGAGGAGACCTCGAGGGCCATGTCAAAGACAACCGGGCGGGTAACGTCCCGAACGGTTAGATCCCCGGTAACCTCGAGGTCGAGGGTGTCCCCGGTTGCGATCGATTCAGGAACCCCGGCTATCGATGCCGGCTGAAAGGTCGAAAACTCGAATTCGTCTTTGTTCGACTCGAGGATGAGGGATCGAATTGTCCGATCCCGCACTTCGTCGTCGGTCTCGACGCTCCTCACGTTGATAACGAACTGCCCGATCTCAACATCCGGGGGCTGAAACCGGAGGGAAAGCGAACCGTCTACCTGATCGGTAACGCCGACCACTGTATTCGGTTGTCCTCGGAGGACCTCCTCGATAATGAACCGAGCCTCCGACTCTCCGGGAACCGCGGAGTAGACCACCGATTCCGGTTGACCGGGCGCGACCTCTTCGGCTTCCGTCTCCCGCGACGGCTCTGCGGTTCCCCCGGAGAACCAGATATAGCCGAGAAAACCGATAAGCCCAACAGCGAGAACCCCAAAAATCCCCAACGCAATCTTACCAACTCGTCGCATAAAGCTAAGATAATTGGTCAGAGACCCGTGAGGCCACCAAGAAAGATCCCAAGAACGTAGAATACGGAAAAAACCAGGTGAACCTGAGCCGTAGACATCGGGAGCCGCAGGAGCAAGGTAGGGCTCTCCGCCGACAAAACGGTCCGGACGAGGGAGACCCCGAAGGGAAGGCTCAGAAAGGCCAGGAGGGCTCCCAACCCGACCGTCCCGAATGACACCAGTGCCACTGTAACCGCATAGGAGGCGCCGACGAGTCCGGCAAACAAGAGCTTCGAGGGACCGAAGCCTAAAAGCCCTGCCAGGGTACTGATTCCCGCGGCCGTGTCTTCGGCGATATTCCGCGTGTTGTTACCGTGAAGAATCGCTGTAACCAGCATGGCGACCGGAATTGAGGCAAGAGGTGCCGTGGCGACCAGGGTCCCCTCGAGAGCCCAGACGCCCATGACGACGAGCGCCGGCCCCATTAACACGAATACCGCGAGATCCCCGAGGGCGTGGTACTTAAGGCTCAGCCGGGCGTTCGTGTAGGAGTAGGCCCCGAGGGCCCCCAAGAGTCCGGCCACGAAGTAGAGAGGCCCCCGGGTTACGGCAATCGTGCTGCCGACGGCAATTCCGGCGAGAAAGTAGAGGTGCCCCGATATCTTCATGAACCTCGGTGTCATAACGCCTTGGGTAATGACGTGGCTGGTGTCCCGGTCGCCGATCGTGTCGACTCCGTGAAGATAGTCGTAGTAGTCGTTGAGTACGTTTGTCCCGGCGTGGAGCAGCACCGCGGCGATGCCAAAGGGCACCAAGCACCACCACGCGGCTTCCGACGGGATCGTAGAAGCAATTGCGGCGGCTAAGAGTACCGGCATAACCGAGGCGGTAAACGAATAGGGACGCAGCGACCGTACCCACCGCCGGAGAAAAGAGTCGCCACCAGCCGCACCGGGGTCCCTCGGAGCCCGATCCGGTCCCCCGGAACCATTCAAAGGAGTCATCCGGGAGCCGGACCGCTTTCCGGTCGGGAGGAGGGCGAGGACAAGGGCTCCGGAGAGCGGCCGAGGTGAAGGGCCGTTCGGTAGAACTCCCAGGCCTCCTTGGCGCCGAAATGACGAAATCCGCACATCGTGTAGTGAAGCCGTAGCCCGAACGCGTCTCCCACCCGCATCGAGCCGAAGATGCGGCCGGTGCTGACGTCTCCGAGGGGGATAATCCATCCCAAGTCGATGGGCCGAAAGGGACGCAGTCGTTTCCCGGATAGGTAGGCGGCTACGTTACGCCCCGCAGCTTTTCCGGAATAGTAAGAGAAGTTCACCGCCCGTCGGAGCACCCTCCCCTCTTTCTCGAGAGCCGCGGTGTCCCCGGCGACGAACACTTCCGGGTGGCCCGGGAGCTGCAGATGCTCGGAAACACAAATCCGTCCGTCTTTCTCCCGCTCTAGAGCCCCGGAGATTTTGGTTTCGGGAGCCCGCATGCCGGCGGACCAACAGACGAGGCATTTCTCTACCCGGCTGCCGTCGGAAAGCACCGCCGTCTCGTCGGCATACTCTTTGAGGGTCGTGCCCGTTCGGATGGGTATATCCAACCCGGCGAAGTAGTCTGCGATACGCTGCCGAATCTTGGCGTCCAGGAAGGTAACAACCTCCGGTGCGGCTTCGACCACCGTAATGCCGAGGCGGTGGGCACCGCTCTTCGCCCCTTTCCGAAGAGAGGCGGCGACTTCGAGACCGGTGTAGCCGCCCCCGACGACTATGACCTCGACGGGGCCTTTCTCCAGACGCCGGGCTACGGCGTCGCGAAAAGCAAGAGCCGCCGTTAGGGTATGCACCGTGTGTAGCCGGCCGTTCTCCGGAGCAAACCCGTAATACTCAGGGGTCGAGCCGGTTGCGACGACCAGACCATCGTACTGGTAGGTCCCCTCGTTCCCCGTCAGCTTCCGTTCGGCCAGGTCGATCCCGGTAATCTCGTCGGTAGCCAACGAGAAACGGTCCGGCGTATGTCTCCTAAAGACCTCCACCAAGGGGCGGGCAAAGGCTTCTTTAGAAACCCGTCCCGAGAGAACGTCGGGAAGTGCGGGAACCATTGTCGCAAGACCCGTGCGGTCGACAAGGGTAACCCGGAGATCCGAGTAACGATCGAGAATAGTCCGGGCCGCCGCCACCCCGGCGAAGCCCCCCCCGACGACGCATATCCGTTTGGCACTCATATTCCCGACAATGGTACTTACGCTTTGTCGTGACGACAACTTTCCGCGAAGGGCCTTTTTCTCCGGTGTCGCTTTGGTGTATATTTCCGGCTTGTAAACAGCTCAAACGTGCCAAGATAGCTCAGTGGTAGAGCAGCTCACTCGTAATGAGCAGGTCCGGGGTTCGAATCCCCGTCTTGGCTAACGTGTCAACAAGCCTGTTGATATTTCGCTCTAACTTCTTTAGCCGTCGTCTGTTGTTTCGAAAAAGCGAAAAGACCTCTAAAAACCGTCGCTAATTATCTTTATCTAAAAGAGTTAACTGAATTCTCATCAACACGCTCGTTGATACTTCCTATAGCTTGCTTATTATGCACCTATGCACTATACTGCATATATGAGCCGGTACGTGGACATGCTTAAGGCCTCGTCCGAAGAAACACGACTCCGGGCGCTCCGCGTCCTCGTGGCCGCCGGGGAGCCGTTGTGTGTCTGCGAGCTCGTCGACGTCCTCCGGCGTCCGCAGTACGCGGTTAGTCGCATCATGGGACAACTGCGTTCGGCGGGCCTAGTCGAAGAGGACCGTCGCGGCAGATTGATGTACTACCGGCTCACGGAGGATCCCTTTGCCCTACGGCTCTTCGATACCATCGCGACGATTCCTCGAGAAGACGCCCCCTTCAACCAGGACCTCGATCGACTTCGATGGCGACTCGACCTGCGGCAAGGCGACCGCTGCATCGTGACCTATACGGCGGGGTATAACCCGCCGGAATACCAGCACAAGGAGAAAAAAATGGCGGACGACAAGCAGTCGGTTCTCTTCGTCTGTGTTCACAACAGCGCCCGGAGCCAGATGGCGGAGGAATACCTACGCCACTTTGCCGGCGACCTCTTCGAGGTCGAAAGCGCGGGGCTCGAGCCCGGGGAACTGAACGCAAATGTGGTAAAGGTGATGAAGGAAGAAGGTATCGATATTTCCGACAAGCAAACCCGAAGCGTCTTCGACGTCTACAACTCCGGAAAAACGTTTGCCTATGTCGTGACGGTCTGCAGTCGAGAGGCCGAAGAGGGCTGTCCGATCTTTCCGGGACCGGTGAGAAGGCTGAACTGGCCGTTCCCGGACCCGTCCAAGTTCGAAGGAACCCCGGACGAGATTCTCCACAAGACGCGGGAAGTGCGTGATGTCATCAAAGAGGCGGTGCGCCAATTCGTAGAGGCGATCAGAGAAAAGGATAAGTCGAAGGAGCAAGCGGGTGCCTAAAACACGCGTTCTCGCCATCTGTATCCACAACAGCGCTCGAAGCCAAATGACGGAGGAGTACCTCCGGCATGCCTGCGGTGGCCCGGACCTGGAGGTGGAGAGCGCCGGTATCGAGCCGGGAAACCTGAATCCCGTCGTCGTCGAGCTCCTCAAAGAGGATGGAATCGACATCACGGGTAAAGCGACTCGAAGCGTCTACGACCTGCACGAAGCCGGGAACGCGTTCGACTACGTTATCGCCGTCTGTGACCCGGAGGCCGCGGAACGGTGTCCCATCTTTCCGGCGGAGAAGAAGCGGCTGCATTGGCCGTTCCCCGATCCCTCAAAGGCCGAAGGGTCGATGGAAGAGCGGCTTGCCTACGTTCGTCCTATTCGCGATCAGATCAAGGAGAAGGTCGCGGACTTCTGTCGGGACCTGTCCGAGGGACGGCTATGAGACAAAGACCGGACGATAAAGGCGAACGAGGAGGAACCACATGAATCAGAGCAGCGTGATCCGGGATACCGTCCGAGAGCACTATGCGGCCAAAGCCAAATCCGCGGCCGCCTGCTGCAAGCCTGAAGAGGCATCGTCCGACTGTTGCGGGGGCGGCTACACCTTCGAAGAATTGGCATTAGTCCCCGGGGGCGCAGACCTGGGTCTCGGATGCGGAAACCCGACCCTAGTGGCGGAGCTACAACCGGGAGAGGTCGTCCTGGATCTGGGGAGCGGCGCCGGAATCGACTGTTTCTTGGCGGCCCGGCGGGTCGGCCCCGAAGGCCGGGTAATCGGTGTAGATATGACCGACGAGATGCTCGAACGGGCCCGGGAAAACGCAGCCAGGGCCGGTTTCGACAACGTAGAGTTCCGGAAAGGGTTGATAGAAGAGATTCCTCTGGAAGACGCGAGTGTGGACGTAATCATCTCCAACTGCGTGGTCAATCTCTCGCCGGAGAAAGACCGGGTCTTCGGAGAGGTCTTTCGCGTCCTGAAACCCGGCGGACGCCTGGCCATTTCGGACCTCGTCGCACTCCGCCCCTTCTCCGAACCGGAGCGCGCCGATGCCAGGCGTTACAGCGAGTGCATCACCGGCGCGGAAACCGCAGATCGACTCTTGAAAGGTTTACGGGCAGTCGGTTTCGAAGAGGCCGCCGTTGAATCAAAGTCTCCGGCGGCCAACCAGGGGTGGAACGGCGACGCAACCGGCTTTGAAACAGACGCCGCTGGAAGCGCAGGGGCTCCGCCGGTTTACTCGGCGATCATTCGCGGCCGGAAGCCACTCTAGATAACCGGAGCTTTAACGGCTCCGCCGGCCGCCGGGCTCGTAGTCGACGACCCGGCCGGCGGCGTCGAAGGGTGTCGCCCTTAGGTCTTCCTTCGGCTACTCACGAACCGGGCGAAGTCGTTAATGTTCTTTACAACGATCTTGTCGTTTGAGATCTCGATGCGCCGTTGGGAGTTGAAATGGCTCAAGACACTGCGGCTCTGCTCCGGCGAGATTCCGGCCCAGTGGGCGATGTCCTCCACGGTAGTGTGAAACTCCCGCTCCCCGGTATCCTCTTCCGGCTCCGGCTTGAGCTCGTTCAGCATTAGAAAAACGTCTGCGACCTTTGCCTGGGTATCGTCGAGAGTAAGAATCATAAACCGGCGGCGCTGGTCGTAGATTCGCTTGGTAAAGAGGCGAAGGAGCTTAAGAGCTATCTGCGGGTTTCCCCGCATCAGGATCTCGAAGTTTTCGCGGTTGAACTCCAGCGCCTTTACGGGGTCAAGGGCTATGGCGTTCGCCGAGCGAGGAGCCTCTTCGAGAATCGCCATCTCGCCGAAGATTTCGCCGGGGTGGAGAATATCGATGGTCTTCTCGATGTCCCCCATGATGCGGGAGATCTGTACCCTCCCCTCCTGAATAAGGTAGAAAGAATCCCCGGGCTCGTACTCGCAGAAGATTAAGTCGCCTTTAGGAAAGTTGACCGCAAAGCGCTCGAAGGCCTGAAGGTTCGGCTCCACTAACTCGCCGCCTCCAGCGTCCTGATGGCCTTGTTAACCTTTCGCTTGAGTCCCTCTTCCACCTGGGGCATGGAGAGAATCTTCCGGTAGAAGCTTTCGGCCCGGGTATTGTCCCCCTTTGCCTGATAGCACTGCCCCACGTAGTAGAGGGCGTCCTTGAGATCCGGCAACTTGGGATACCGTTGAATCACCCCGGTAAAATGCTTTATCGCCGCGTCGTACTGCGTCATGCTGTAGAGACACCGGCCGATCTCGAAGAGCGACTTAACATGGTACTCCTCGTCGTCTGATTCCTTGACGATCTCCTTGAATTCTCGGAGCGCCTCGTTATACCGCTGTTGCGAGAAGAGGCTCACCGCCTCGTAGTAGCGCTTGGCAGCGTCGGTCAGCTTCGGCTTGCCGGCGCCGGCGCCGCCGGAGCTTCCGGCCCCGATCCCGCCGCCGGAATCGAGACCCGGTGCGGCGGGTCCTTTTCCGTGGCCGTAGCGCTGGGCGTAATCTTCGGCAGTCTGAGCGAGCTTGTTCGCATCCACGTGAAACCGACCGGAGGGGTAGTAGGTAAGGTACTTGTTGAAGGCGTAGAGGGCGTGAGAGTACTGCTTCCGTTTCATGAAGTACTCCCCGTTCCGGAAGAGCCCCTCCTCGGGATCGACCTGCTCGTCCTGGGAAAGGAGGCTCCGAACCTTGGCGTGGAGCCGCCGAAGTTGGTTGGAGAACACCTTGAGCATCTTCATAATAACCCGGGTATTCTGAGCGACGACAGCCTCGAACTCGGGGACCGTGAACATAATGACGTGCGCATCCGACAGGACGACAGCATTCTCCTCCCGGGGATAGCGCCCCATAGCCGACTTTACCCCGAAGAACTCCCCGGTCTGGATGTAATCGTGGATCTCCTGACCCGTCTCAATATCGTTGGACGTCAGGCTGACCCGACCGGATTTGAGAATGAAGATCTTGTCCCCGGCATCTCCTTTGAAGTAGATAACCGAGTTGGCCTTGTACTGCATTGGCCGTGGCACTCATTGCCTCCAACGTAAACTCTAAAACGACTCAGACCATTAGTTCAAGCAAGGCGAATTGGCATCAGTATTGACCATCGGCTAAAAAAAGCCGGAAGATCACACGCGGTGGTTGATTTACATGCCCATTCTACCTGTTCCGACGGAACGCTGACGCCGACGGAGCTCGTCCGCGAAGCGCGACGGCTATCGATTCGAGTCCTGGCCCTGACGGATCACGATACCATAGAGGGCGTCCCGGAGGCAGTCGAAGAAGCGAACCGCGGGGGCGTAACCCTGATTCCCGGAATAGAGCTCGAGATTGCCTTCCGCCCGGGAATATTCCACATGCTCGGCCTCGGACTAACCGATGTCGGGCACGACTTCTCCGCCTCCCTCGGGAAGCTGCGGGAAAAACGAACCCAACGGAACCTTCGGATGGTCGACAAGCTCCGGCACATCGGCATTCCCGCCGATTACGACGATATCTCCCGGGAAGCCGGAGGCACGGTCGTCGGGAGGCCCCACTTCGCCCGGTACCTGGTATCGATTGGGGCGGTCAAAGACATCCGGGAGGCCTTCTACCGCTACCTAGGGGACGGTAAGCAGGCCTACGAACCGAAACCGAGTCTGCCGGTAGAAGAGGCGACGGCGCTGATCCACTCGGTCGGGGGGAAGGCGGTAGTGGCCCATCCGATGACCCTCGGCCTTTCGCTTTCCGATTTTGACGAGGCCCTGTCGGAGTGGAAGGAGTATGGCCTCGACGGGGTCGAGGCGTACCACTCAAACGCCAAGTGGCAGGAGTGCCTCCGACTCGAGCGGTTGGCCGCAAAGCACGGACTCATTGCCACCGCCGGGTCGGACTATCACGGACCGTATCGGACGGACCGGGCCCTCGGGCGTACTGCCGGAGGCCGCATAATCGAGGACCGGTTCGCGGCGCCGTTCCTGGAGCATCTGAATTGACCGATCGTCACGCGGCGGAACGGCCTGGTTTTGTCGAACGTCTCGGAGCCCGGTGGATTGCCCGTTTCCGCGAGGGGCTCTACGCGATCGGATTCTTCTTCCGAGTAATTGTGGAGACGTTCCGCTCTATCCGAAAGAGCCCCCTCGGGAACCGGGTCCTCACGATGCAGATTCTTTTTACCGGCGTCGAGGCGTTGAGCGTCGTCGCGGTTCTCTCGGTAGCCCTCGGTGCCGTCATAATCGTCCAGGGCTTGAGCCTTCTTCCCCAGTTCGGACAGGGCCGCCTTATCTACAGCATCCTGATAACGGTAATCACCCGAGAGCTCGGCCCGATTCTTACGGCGTTTATCATCGCCGCACGATCGGGAACGGCGATTGCAACGGAGCTCGGAAACATGGTGACGAGTCACGAGATCGAGGCGTACGTCTCCGCCGGGATCGATCCTATCTCGTACCTCGTCGTTCCGCGGTTCTTGGGCGTCACCATCTCCATGGTGGTCCTGAACCTCTATTTCAACATCTTCGGCCTTCTCGGAAGCTATATTGTGACTCAATTCGTTCGGTCAATCGGCTTCGCCGAATACTTCTCGAACCTCTTGAGCACCATTGCCGTCGTCGACGTGGTCTCGTCTCTCATCAAGAGCCTCGTCTTCGGAGCGATTATCTCGACGGTCGCGACCTATTACGGCTTCAAAGTAGAGCGCTCCTACACCGAGGTCCCCCAAATGGCGATAAAGTCGGTCGGCCAGGGATTCACGCTGTTGATTGTCGCGAATGCGGTTCTGACGCTGGTCTACTATGTCTGACCCTGTAATGTCCGACCCCATTGTTTTGAAGGACGTCTTCCTCGAGAACAAAGAGGAGACGGTCCTCGACGGCATCTCACTATCGTTTCCCGGAGGGAGCTTCACCCTGGTGATGGGACGCTCCGGGTCGGGGAAGAGCGTCCTGCTTAAAGTTGCCTGTGGTCTGATCCCTCCGACCCGGGGAACCGTGGAACAGTTCGGCCGGCCGTTGATCGGCCTGTCGCACCGGGAGGAGGTCGAGGCCCGCCGGAGAACGGGGTTTTCTTTCCAAGACGCTGCCCTCTGGCAAAACATGACCGTTTATCAGAACCTCTCCCTTCCGATCCGCTACCACGACCCGAGCATCAAGGACGTCCACCTCCGGCGGCGCATCTACAACCTGCTCGAACCGTACGGAATGGCTGCTGCTCAGAACTCCCGGCCTTCGGACCTTTCCTCGGGAGAGCGGAAGATCGTCTCCTACCTCCGGGCCCTGATGCTCGAGCCCGAGGTGCTGTTTCTCGACGAGCCGCTCTCGAGTGTGGATTATCAGGCGGGACAGAGAATTACCGCCTCCATCCGAGAGCTCAAGAGCCGGGGGCGAACCATCGTTTCGGCAAGCCACAGTCCCCAACTCGCATCCCAATTGGCGGATTATCTTTTGATCTTGAAGGATGGGCGTGTCCTCGCTTTCGATCGATTCGACGAGGTCGTCCGATCCAACGATCGAGAGGTCTCGAACATTCTTACCGATGTGTTGAGCCAAGCGGCGACCTACGACGGGGACATCCTTTCGCTCCTCGACGCCGACGCCCCCGGAGACTCGATTTCCGGGGACTCGATAGATTGATTAATTGACGAATAACGGAGTTTCGGACTAGAGTGGCCCCCGGATGAAGTTTCGAATCCGTTTTGCGAATCAGGTGGTCGGCGCTTTCATCCTTGCCGCTATCGGTTTTCTCGTGGTTATCCTGATTTCCATCGGGGCCAACCAGCGATGGTTCGCAAAGAACTACTTTTACCAGACTACCTTTCCCTCGGCGAACGGTCTCGATGTCGGGATGCCGATTCAGTTCAAGGGCTTCGAGATCGGTAAGATAACCGAGATAACGTTGAACGACGAAAACCTGGTGGACGTCCGTTTCTATATCCAAGACAACTACATCGACAAGGTTTACGAGCATTCGATTCTTCAGCTGGTGTCGAATCCCCTGGGTCTCGGGGGCGGGTTGATTTTTCATCAGGGACGGTCACAGAGCGAGCCTCCACCGGAAGGAACGACCATTCCTTCCTGGGACACCAAGGAAGCCAGGGCTCTGATCCAAGAGAACCTGGTAATCGTTCCACGGCAGGACGACCAGATCGCGGCTATTCTCGCCCAGGTCGAGCCGGTTCTGGGTAACGTCAACCGCGTTCTGATCTCCCTCGACGAGGTGATGAACCAGATGTCCGAGGCCTTCGCCGGGACCGGCGTCGGTCCCGTCGGGAGCATACTCCTGCAGACCGACGAGGCCCTCGAAAGCATCAACATCATCCTCGACAATTCGGAAACCATCAGCGACAACATAGCCACGACCACCACGGAACTTCGGGATCCCCGGGGGATGGTTCCCCTGCTCCTCGGAGCGGACGGTTCCCTCGAAACGCTTCTGGACGACAACAACGCTCTCTACGATCAAATCGAGGGCATACTGACCGGGTTGAATCAGACGGTCGGCGAGGTGCAGGAAATCACCGAGTTCTTCAACGACTCGACGCCTCAACTGGCCGGGCTCCTCGAGGAGGGGCGCCAGGCTATCTCAACCGGGCAGGAGGTGCTCGTCGGTCTCCGAAACAATCCGCTTCTCCGGGGAGGTATCCCCGCGACGATCGAGCAGCCTAGCACCTTCCAGAGCTACAGGGACGCAGAGTTTTGAGAAGAACGGCTCGATTCCCGGCGGCAGCCTTCGGCATTATGCTTCTGCTTCTCGGGTGTTCGAGCGCCCCGGACCAACCGGAAGAGGTTTTCGACAGGCAGAACCAGGGGGCCTCTTTCGCCGACTTCGGGAACGCGTACTTCGCCCAGGGGCAGTACCCACGAGCTCTCTACTTCTTCCAACTCGCTCTCAACGAGCACCGTGCCGTGGACAACGAGGTGGGGATTTGCCGTAGTCTCAACTCCCTAGGGAGCGTCTATCTCGCGGCGGGGCACCTCGATGCGGCGGAGCGTAACTTTGACGACGCCATCGCCATTGCCGATAAGCTCGAGGACCCGGCCCTATTGGCGTTGAGCTACAACAACGCCGGGGAGCTCGCCCTCCGGCGGGGGGAGCCCGCGGAGGCCGTAGAATCCTTCGAAGCTGCCCTAGACTATGTCTCTCCTGAGGGCCGGGCCCAGGAAGCGATTATCCGGCATAATCTGGGGGTTGCCCTTCTGCGGCAGAATAGCCTCGAGGCGGCCGAGGTCTCCTTCCGGCAGGCTCTCTCCCTCAACGAAGCGGAAACGCGCAAGGCGGAGGCTGCGGCCAATTGGTACATGCTGGCCTCCCTGAGGTCCCGGCAGGGGGATTATCCCGAAGCGGCCGACTACGCCCGGAGGGCCCTGGAGCTCGATAAGCAGATGGAGAACTCCCTCGGCATCGCGAAGGATTTGCGAGCCCTCGGGGCGATCCACGCCGGAATGGAGGAGTATCCGGCGGCCCTCGATTACACGCGGCGGGCACTCGAGGTCTACGTGGCCCTGAACATGGTCAGGGAAACCGCAGAGACACTCGAGACGTTGGAGGCACTTTCTCGCCGGGCCGGGGAGGAAGAACAGGCCGAGGAGTATCGACGGCAACGGGAACGGCTTGAAGACATATAGAGGACTTTCCGACTTCTCGCAACGGGTAGTCTCGGGTTGGTTGGGCCTCGGTCGGGTCGTCGGGGCTCTCTTTCTCGGGGTACTGTGCGCCGCAGCCCTCGGGGGCATCATCGTTTTGCCCTTGTGGCTTCTCGCCTCTCGGGCTACCGGGACCTACAACGTCCTCGTCGGACTGCTTGTTCTTGGGCTTGTTGTTCTCGGGCTCCTGAGGCGACTCCGGGGGCAAACCCTTCGGTCACTTTTGCCGATACTAAGAAAGACCGGCGTTGGTGCCGTCGGCCTGGGAGGAGTATACGCCTTTGCGGTTCTGGTTTGGGAGGGGCATATTTGGGGCGCTGTGGTTCTGGGACTGCTCTACCTGGTTTGGCTCGGTGCGTCCTTCGGTCGCCGCGTTTCAGGTCGGTCGAGCCGGAAACCGGGTAACCAGGCATGAACAGCGAAGAATCCGGAACGTCTTTTTCCTTGTTGTCTTGACGCTTGTTTCGGTGCAAGCCCAGGCAGACTATCCGCTCATCGGGAGGACGTCGCCTCAGGATGTGCTTTTTCAGCAGCACCAGGAGTCTCTCCGGCGCTACTACGCGGCGGAGAGATCCGGCGACCCGCTGCCGCCCTTGGTCATATACAGCTACCGGCCCCAGCCGGAGGAAAGCCTCATTCAGGTAGCCTCCCGTTTCTCGATATCCTACGGCGCCTTGGCAAGTCTGAACCGCCTTCCCTCGGCGGAGCTTTCCCCAACGGTAGACGAGCTGTTGATTCCGAGTATTCCCGGAATCTTCGTGCCCCGGGAGCCGGAGACGGACCTCGAGCGGCTGATGAGAGAGCTGCGATCCGAGGGGGACCCGGCCTCGCTGGAGGTGCGGGTACACCGGCGGGACAGGACGGTCAGCTACGACTTCCATCCGGGGGCAGATTTCGACCGGGTCGAACGTCTTTCTTTTCTGGGGATTCTGTTTCGACGGCCGGTGCAGAACGTTCGCATCTCGTCCCACTTCGGTCCCCGGCGGAGTCCCTTTACAGGGCTTATGACGGTCCATGCGGGGGTCGACTTTGCCGCTCCGATCGGAACCGACGTTCTCGCAGCCCGGGCCGGTGTGGTCGAGGCGATCGGCGTAGACCCGATTATGGGCAACTATGTCCTCCTGGCTCACGACGGCGACTACCACACCTTCTACGGGCATCTCGACCACGTCGATGTACGGTTGAATGATAAGGTCTCATCGGGTAGTATCATTGGCGCCGTAGGGAACACCGGTCTTTCGACCGGTTCTCATCTTCACTTTGAAGTTCGACTGGACGGGATACCGCGGGATCCCCTCTTGCATTTGCCGGGCCTGAACCGATGAAGTCGTTCGCTCTTCTTATCCTATTCCTCCTTTCTTCGTTTCAATCAGGATTCAGTGAGACCCTGCGGGGTAGCGTAGAGCGGGTTGAGACCCTGGTGATTGAAGCCGGCACCGCGAAACGATTCGACCTCGGAATGAACGATCTCGGCGCTCTCGACATAGAGGGGGACCACCGATTTCTTCGGGGGGTTCAGTTGGAAATTCAGGTTCCCGCATCGGCCCAAGAGTTTCCCGGGAGTTTCGCTCTCTACGTTCTCCGGGACGTCTCCCCGGAACCGGAACCCTCGGTGATGACCCTTCAGGGTACCCGGGTCGCCCTCGAGCCGATTCCACTCGGCGCCCGGTTCTTCTACAGCGTCCCTGCCGTCTCGGACCACCGGCTCCGGTCCACCGTGGATGCCCGGGTCGCGCCGGCCCCCCTTGGTGTCGAATCCTATCCTCTGGTGTTCTCCATTATCCCGGTTATGAAGGGGATTACCCCCGCAGCGGCGGAGGGCCGCTTTATCGTCACAGCCCGACCGCTCCTCTTGGACCGGGGAGCATTGAGGCTTTCGATAATGACTCCCGAGGGTGAGGAGATCCGGGAGGCCCAGGGAGCGTTTCGGAACTTCTCCCTCTCGATCGACGGGGAAGAGGTCGACTACACGGGAGACGATATCGTCCTCGCGACGGGGCTCCATCGACTCTCCCTCGAGTCTCAGCTATTCGAAAACGAGACCGTCACGTTCGGAGTCGAGCGCGGCACGATAGCGGAAATGACCATCGAGCTCAAGCGACCGAAGTCGGAGATTACCGTCGACGCCCCCCGGGACGCCGAGCTCTTCGTCAACGGGATCCCCTGGAATCGAAACGAGCCGCTCTCGCTGGATCCCGGGACTCACACGATTCTCTTCGAGCTCGGAGATTTTTCGGTGAGTCGCCGATTTCAAGTTGAGCCGAAGAAAGACTACGAAATTGTTCTGTCTCTTGATATAATGGTAAGAGAAGAGTAAAGATCTTAGTTAAGCAAGCATCGTCGTGAGACGATAAATAGAGTGTCGGTTACTTAATATAGTTCCCCTCCCAGTTTACTATATTAGCCGATAACCGATCGTCTGGGCCGGCCTTTTGGCCGGCCCTCTTTTTTTCTCGCTTGACAAAGCTTTGCGGCTCTCCCTACCCTACCCCTGATGAGTCCAAAGAGAAAACGCCGGGTGGTTCTCCGAGTTGCCCTTGCCGTCGCCGGGGCGATGGCGCTGACCCTCGGGATTACGACCGGATTAGCCATAGCCTCCGTGAGAAACGTCGGCGACCTCGAGAGCGTCGGAACTCAAGTTGCGGCGCTCCCATCCGAGATTCTGGATGTCAAAGGCCGCCTGATTACCGAGTTCTTTTCGGATGAAAACCGGGAGCTCGTTACGATCGACGAGCTTCCGAGGCATCTTATCTACGCCCTGATTACCCGGGAAGACAGGCGATTCTTCGATCACAACGGATTCGACTTCGTCCGGACTTCAAAGGCGGCCTTCGACCTGTTGAGGGGTTCCTACTCCGGCGGCGGAAGTACCCTTACGCAACAGCTTGCGGGCCACCTTTACGCCGACCGAAGCGAGTTTTCGGTAACTCGGAAGCTCCGGGAGCTTTGGTGGGCCCTACAACTCGAACGGCACTGGACCAAGTACGAGATTCTCGAGAAGTACCTGAACACAATGTTCTTCGGTCATGGAAACTACGGCGTGGAAGCCGCAAGCCAGTATTACTTCGGCCACTCGGCCCGGGACATCACCATCGCCGAATCGGCCCTTCTGGTTATCCAGTTGGCCAACCCGTCGCTCTACTCGCCGATACGTCGGCCGAACGAGGCTCGGAGAATGCAACGGACAATCCTCGATCAGATGGTCGAGCTGGGATACACCACCCAGTCCCGGGTCGACGAATCATTCGAGGCGTACTGGAGCAACTACGATTTCACGCGGGCGAGCACCTCGACGGCGTTCTTTGAGCGGGAGGACCGAGCCCCCTTCTTTAGCGAGTACGTTCGCTATCAACTGGAAAACGAGCTGCTACTCGGGAGCCTCGACATAAACCGGGACGGGTTTACCGTCTACACCACCCTCGACCTGGACTACCAGGCGGCGGCGGACCGCTACATGCAAGAGGGCCTCGAATCGGCAAACCGGATCTACCAGAGCAACTCCTCTCGGCGGTCGACGGAGGGAAACGATCTCGTCCCGGTCATAGATCTCTTGTCCTTGGCGTTCAATATCGGCGACTTCCGAATCGGCAACGCGAAGCAGCTCCAGGAGGCCAAATCCTACTACCGGGAAGAGCTCAACCCGATCGTCGACGCCGTCGCCCTCCTCTTCGGGAGCGACGACACCGAGATTCGGGACGCCGTCCAGGTGTCCTACGCGACGACCGAACTCGAGGCAAGACGCACGACCGTCGAAGGGGCGCTGATTACTCTGGAGAACGGCACGGGCCGTATACTGGCCATGGTAGGAGGTAGCCGCTTCGAAGCCCGGAACCAGTTCAACCGGGCGGTCGACGCCTCCGTAGAACCGGGGTCCTCCTTCAAACCGTTGTACTACTCGGCGGCGATCGAGAACAAAGTCATAACACCCGCCACGATGATCTACGACTCTCCGGTGGTCTTCTGGAACGACGACGGGACCCCCTACACGCCTCAGAACTACCGGGGCGAATGGAAGGGGCCGGTCCTCGTCCGGCACGCCCTGGCGCAGTCAATGAACGTGCCTTCCTTGAGAATTCTCGAGCGAGTTGGGTTTACCGAGGCTCTCACGACCACCCGGCGCCTCCTCGGCATTCCCGAAGAGGACATGGTGCGTCGTAACCTGGTACGCCGGTATCCCGTGGGTCTCGGCATCGTCGAAGTTGCCCCGATCGAGATGGCGAAGGCGTTCGCCACTATCGCGAACCAAGGCCAAGAGGTAGTACCCATCGGCATTCGCTACATCGAGGACCGCAACGGCCGCATCATCATGGAGCCGGAACAGGACCTTCGGATAGACCAGCAACGGAAAGGCCAAGACGCCCAGATTATCAGCCCCCAGACGGCGTACATTATGACCGATATGCTCCAGACCACCGTCGAAAGCGGGACCTTGAGGTGGGCCGAATCGCTCGTCGACGGATTCGATCAGCCGACCGCCGGAAAGACCGGAACCACCCAGAATTGGGCCGACGCCTGGACCCTCGGCTTTACCCCGTACTACACGACGGCAATCTGGTTCGGATTCGACCGGGGTGGCAGCAACTCGTTGGGAACCAACCAGACCGGGGCCGTAACCGCGGGTCCCGTCTGGGCCCGATACATGAAAGAGATACACGAAGGCCTCGAGCCCCGGGAGTTTCCCGAGCCGACCTCCGGAATAACCCGGGTTCGCGTTACCGCCCGGTCGGGCCTCCTGCCGACGGAGAACTACACCGGCCGCGTAATCGAAGAGGTCTTCCTGTCGGGAACGCAACCGAAGGAGTTCGATCGACTCGAGGACTTTGAGCGGGAGCAGCAGCCGGTCCTCGTGGACAGGCTGCGGCGAAGCATCACGAATCAGAATTTTTCACTCAGCACAGGCTCTCCGGAGCTCGGCGAGGATTTTGACCGCGGTTCCTTCGAACTCGACTTTACCCTGGATCTCGACCCGGGGTTGAGTTCCGAGGACGGAAACCGTTCAGCGGAGGAAGGGAATCCTCTTCTCGACTAAGAGCCATCGGATGGATCATGAAAAGACAACCGGCAAAGGATAACCTCCCCTCTTCCGAGCGGGAGCTCGTGCAGATCGCGGTGGGAGATGTCCTTATCCGTAAGCGGATACGGAAGAACCTGGGAGACTTGACCTTGCTCATGGACAGCATGCGGCGCCACGGGCTTCTGAATCCCATCGTGATTACCCGAGACCGGCAGCTGGTCGCGGGGCATCGTCGATTAGAGGCGGCCCGCCGCCTTGGGTGGCAGCGGATTACGGCATCTATTATCGACACCAACCAAGAAACGGCGCTCCTCGAGGTTGAAATCGACGAGAACACCCAGCGCAAGAACCTGAGTACCGACGAGCTTGCGGATGCCTACATTCGTCTCGACCGCCTGAAAAATCCCGGCCTTTTCAAGAAGATCTGGCAGGCGATCGTAAGCCTATTCCGCAAGATCTTCCGCCGGGGCAAGAAGTAGCCCTACGTATCAACAAGCTTGTTGATACATCGAAACCTGCTACGGAAGCCGATCCAAGGTCCCAGAATCGAGACCGACTATTCCCCCGTCCTGCCCCTGAACCCAGACCCGTTCTTCGCCGAACTCGACGTTCGTGTAGGGGGTTACCACCAGTGTCGAGCGCTCCCGGAGCGACAGGGTATCGTCGAACCGGCCAAGATGCCACCCCCCGTCGGCCCGGACAACCGCGTAGATCTCCCGGCCCCCGTCCCGCACGACGAGAATGCTTCGCGGGAAGATCTCGTCCTCTCCCGAGAGGCGAACGGTCAAGTCTTCGGAGTTGAAGAGGAGCAACCGTGAGCGACCGTCGGATTCCCCGACGAGGAGAAGGTCCCCCGAAATGCGCTCATAGGCACGGCTGGTAACCGTCGCGACCGGCGACTCGGTTTCCACCCGTCCCGTCTCCGCATCGACGTAGACCAGCTGACCGAGAGGCCCGTCTCCCCGTTCCCCGACCCGGAGAAAGAGCACCTGACCGGCCTCGGCGGCGCTCTCCGCGGCGCCCAAAAGCTCCCGCCGGTCTTCGGCGATACGCTCGCGACGCTCCCTTACCGCCTCGGTGAGCTCCTCGACGTCCTCCCGCTCCTCCTCTACCGCTTCACGACGCTCCGATAGCTCTTGGCGCTCCTCGTCGGTTTCCGCTTGTTCCTCGTCGATGCGCTGCCGTTCCTCTTCGGTGGTAGCCTCCTCGGCGTCCTGCCGGAGCTCCTCCTCCCGCCGCCGGAGCTCCTCCTCTGCCTCGGCGATGGCCTCTTCCTCCTCCCGGACGCGCTCTTCTTCCTGGTCGATCGCCCGCTCCATCAGGTCGACGGCATCCTCCCGGGTCTCGATGCCCCGGTCCTCCCGCTCCCGGAGCTCCTGTTCGACGTTTTCGTCGGTCAGCTCGACCGGATCGATGGACCTTAGGCGCCCCGGCTCGGCGCCGCGGTCGAGGGGGGTAACCAGTTCGGTGGCCCCGGGCCAGTCGGAATAGAGGGTCGAGATCCCGACGTTATTCGGCGACAGATTGCGGATGACCACGTCCTTGTACCGACCCCGGTAGAAATCGAGATCGCCCCGGTAAATGGCGTTATAGATGGTAACAAGCTCCGCGAGAAGCAAGGCGTCGGGGCGGCTGTAGTCGTAGGCCTCCTCGAGGTACCCGGCGAGAATTCGACGAACATTATCGATGTGGTCCACCCGCCCCTCCGGCAGGATGTAGAGAATGTCGCCGTCGAGCCCTTCGAGGACTTCCGGGTCCGTCGCCCGCACTATCCGGTAGCTATTCCCGATCCGTCCCCGGCCCCCCGGGGCGGTGGCTTGGGCGGCGAGAGAACGACCGATATCGAAGATCTCCTGCGCCGGATCGATCCGGTCGTAGGGGCCGGTATAGTTCTGAAACTCTACCGACCGGTCGATCTGAGACTCGAGCTCCTCTTCATCTACCTCGAGGGAGGTCTGCCCGAGAACCGAGAGGGGCCAGAGCAACGCAAGGAGGACCGCGGTAAGAGCCGGGCGTCGCAAGAAACGTTTCGCAAGCATTATGTGGAGCCTCCTTGGCGTCGTTCGTACTTCGATTATAGCTCAGGGCTCAAGGGATTCAAGGGAGCCGATGCGGTATGCCCGCCTCTTTAGGGATAGCGGGTAGCGACCTTGCGAGATTTCCAAGATGATGTCCTCGATCGACGGCGAATAGATCCTTCCGGCGTACGCCACCAAGCGGCCGGCAGCCTCGACCACAGCCCCGGCGACACGGGGACTCGGTTCTCGCAGAAGAACCCGGTGGAGGGAGCGTGCCGCCCTCCCGGTAGGATCGCTCCCAAGCCCTCCCAGCGCTTCGGCAAGGCTTTCGAGAAGATCCACCTCGACTCCCGTAACGAGGTCCGAGAGGGCCCCTGTGGCCTCGTAGGTGCCAATCCGGCCGAGGATACCGATAGCCCGGCGCCGTTCTTCGGCGGATCTACCGAGCCCTCGTGTCTCCAAGGCAAGGCTCCGAAGGAGGGGAACGATGTATACCCGGATGGACCCCAGGCGTCCCTCCTCGAGCCGCGAGGCGACGGCGTCGAGACCGGTCCGGCGCTCCTCCGGATCGTCGGACAAGAGAAGCCTTTCGAAGTAGATCCTCTCGAGGCTCCCTTCGACGCCCGAGGGTAAGAAGAGGTCTCGGGCGCCTGGATCGTTGCTTCGGCCGGGTAGCTCCGGGCCCCCTCGATAACAGCCCCATGGCGCCGCACAGCTCTCCTCGTCGGTCGAAAAGAGGTAGACGACCCAGTTCGACCCAACCGCCGCGACCCCGCCACCGGCGAGAATAGTCGGGTCGCCGAGACCGGGCTTCTCCGGAAGCTGATATTCCCTCAGGAGATCCCCCACGGGGGAATAGTAGAAGAGGTGTCCCCCCTGGGACACCGCCGCGATCAATTGCTCTCCGACAGCTACTCCGGAGAGAAACGCATCAGGAGGTTTCGCCTGCCAGACCCGGCCGTCTTCCCGGTCCAGGACCCAGAGGACCCCGTCGGTCAGGATGACGGCGACGGTCGTTCCTCCGATTCGGAGATCCCGAATCCCCGCCGGGGCCCTCCACTCTCCGGAGAGCTGGCCGTCGGCGTCGAGGAAGAGTAGCCTACCGTCGTCAAAACCGAGGGCGAGGCCCCCTTCCTCGATAACCGCGACCGCTGAGGGGGCCCGGGAGAACGAGGTCTGCCGGACAAGATTCCCGGCCCCGTCGACAATCGAGAGATCGCCTCCGGACCCACGAAGCACCAGGTAGCCGTCCGAGGAAAGAAGCGGCTCGGCCCCAAACGTCCCGGGGCCCCGGAAGGAATTGAGAAGCCGGCCGGAGGGCGAAAGAACGGAGATCCGGCCGCCGTTTCGCGAAACTACCAGGAGACCCCGGGGGGTGACCGTCGGCGGGGAGGTTATGTCCCGAATCGCCGCGTCCCAGAGAGGGTCTCCCCGCCGGTTGTACGCCGAAATCCCCCGGTTGTCCCGGGCCACGTAGATGGTACCGTCGGGGCCTAGTACGGCGGGCCCGATGGGACGCCGCCGCAGATCCGCACGCCAGAGGCGTAGACCGTCGTAGTCGAAGGCGTAGAGATAGCGGTCTTCGGAGACAACGTAGAGCTGATCGTCGACGGACGCGGGAGGCCCCGGAGAAAGCCCCCCGGTTACATAACGCAGGACGCCGGTCTGCCCGAAGAGAGGCACGCCGGCCGCCGAGAAGAACAAGAGCGTAAGGAATGCATACCTCAGATGCCGCTTGGCCATTGTCTGATCCTACCAAAAAGAGGCACACTGCGTTATACTCAAGCGCAATACGCCGGGCTCCCGGCGTTTGTTGCATAGCGCAGACGCACCCGGTGAAAACCGGAATCATTGCACTCTCTGGAGGTTCGATCTATGAGCAGACCCAAGCTTGGAAGCCAGCCGACGATAAAGCGGCTCCCTTCATATCTGCACGTCATAGAGAACGCCCAGAGAGAGGGCAAGGAGTTTATCTCCGGTACCACGATCGCGGAAGAGTTGGAGCTCGAGCCGATCCAAGTCAGAAAGGATCTGGCGGTTACCGGTATTGTCGGCAAGCCTCGGATCGGCTTCCCGGTCGACAAGCTGATCGAATCGATCTATTCGTTTCTGGAATGGCAAAAGGACCACCGGGCGGCGATCGTCGGTGCCGGTAACCTCGGAACGGCGCTTATGGGTTACCGGGAGTTCCGCCGACGAGGGCTTAACATCGTCGCCTCCTTCGATATGGATAAGAAGAAGATCGGGAAGAGCATCCACGAGACGCCGGTCTTCACTCTCCACCAGATGGCGGAGAAGATTCAGGAGCTGAAGATAACGATCGCAATTCTCACCGTCCCATCCTCCCATGCCCAGGCCGTGGCGGATCTTCTGATCAAGGCGGGAATCGACGCGATCTGGAACTTTACCAACGTAAGGCTCAAGGTGCCCGAGCGGGTCGTCGTACAGAAGGAGGATCTCTCCTCCGGCTACGCGGTCCTTTCGGTCAAGCTGCGCCTTCGAGCGAGCGCGGTCGTCGAATAGCCCCGGCCCTCGGAAGATGCCGGACCCGAAGGCCCCGGGTTTCTATTCCGCCAGCAGTAGCGTCGTCAACTCCCGTTGCAGCTCCTCGAGGGCTCCGTCCCCGAGGCGGCGTTCGCTCCGGGGCTCCTCGGGTGCCACCCTTGCACGGACCGTCGCAGGACGGTCGCTCAGAATCGCTATCAGATCCCCCAACACGGCTGCCTCTTGGATATCGTGAGTCACCATAAGGACGGTCCGGCGGTCCCGGGCCCAGAGCCTCGAAAAGACCTCCATCATCCGCACCTTCCTCGGAAGGTCGAGCCCCCGGAAGGGTTCGTCGAGGAGCACCAGCTCGCTCGGGTAGAGATAGCATCGGGCCAGCGCAAGACGGTGCTGCATGCCGCCGGACAGCTGTCCCGGAAAGAAACCCTCAAACCCCGTAAGCTCCAGGATCGATATGACTTCGTCGATCGCCGTTTCGTCGACGTCTTGCAGGACATAGCGAAGGTTTTCCCGGGCCGAGAGCCAGGGAAGGAGCCGCGGCTCCTGAAAGGCGAAGCTTACGGCCTTCCCCTCTATACCAGGAAGCGACCCTTGGTCCGGGGAGAGAAGTCCTGCGGCAATCCTAAGGAGCGTCGTCTTCCCGCACCCGGAGGGTCCGAGAACGACGGTGATGCCCCCTTCCACGAGGGAGAGGGTCACGCCGTCGAGTACGCGGGTGGCACCGTATGCCTTTTCGATTCGGTCGAAGCCGACCCCTCGATTGTTCACCTTAGAGCTCCCGAACCGCAGCCGGAGTCCGACCGCCCGTAGCCTCTGTCCCGACGGTTTCCGTCGCCGGCCTAGGGCCGAGACCCCTACGGAGCCCCCGGAAGAGCAGCTCCCCGAGGGCGCTGAGAACCAGAAGAACCACCGTCCAGGCGAGGACTTCGGCGGTCTTCAGGAGAATCCGCGCTTCCTGCATCGCGCTTCCGACTCCCGCGCGCGGTTGCGCCAGAACCTCGGCTGCGGCCACCACCTTAAAAGTGAGCCCCAGAGCCGCATGGAGGCCCGAGAGAAAGAAGGGAGCCACGGAGGGGATGTAGAGACGCCGGATCCTCCGGCCCAGGGGAACGCGATACAGACGGCTCATCTCTTCAAGGGCGGGGTCGACGGAGCTCACCCCCTCGACCACGGTAACGTAGACCAGGGGGAAGGTTATGAGCAGCGCGACAACCGCGGGAACCACGCCGCTTCTCAGGAGCACGAGGGTCAGAAGAATGATGGAGATAACCGGGGTCGACCGGACGATCAGGACCCAGGGGCGGAGCAGGAGTTCGAGAGAGGGAAAGATCCCGGCAGCGATTCCCAGAACACCGGCGCCGGCGGTCGCGAAGGCAAACGCCACGAGGGAACGCCAAAGGGTAGCCCCAACATGTCCGAGAAAGTCGTCCCCTCGAAAGAGATTGGCGGTGGCCCGGAGGACTTCTCCCGGTCCCGGTAGCAGGATCGACGAGGAGAGAAGCCGTGCCGAAAGAAACCAGAGCGCCAGAAGTAGGCCGATGGAGACGGCGAAGAGAAGGGCGTTTCTCCACCCGGAGCTTCTGCGGCCAACCAGGGCCATGCTACCTCCCGGTGTCTTCTTCCGAATCGACGGTCATCCGATGGTACCGCTTCTTTCCCGCCCGAAGGAGCAATTCCCCGGATTCGAGCCAGGTCGCGTCGATGAGGGTCTCCTCGTTTTCGATCTTCCGGTCGTTGATCCGGGCGCCCCCTTGGCGGATCAGCCTCCGGGCCTCGGATTTCGAGGCGGAAAGCCCGGAACGGGTAAAGACCTCCAGGGCCGGTATTCCCCCATCGAGCTCCCGTGCGTCGACCGGGGTCGCCGGAATCGCGGAGCGGTCGCCGCCTCCCGCGTCGCTAAAGGCGGCCTTCGCCGCGTCCCGGGCCGCGGTGGCCTCGGTCTCGCCGTGGATCAGCCGGGTCAGCTCGTATGCCAGACGTTCCTTCGCCTGGTTTATGTCGCCGGACGCCAAGGCGTCGATCTCGGTCATCGGGAGGAAGGTGTAGAGGCATAGGAACCGCCGAACGTCGGAATCCGGGACATTCCGCCAGTACTGAAAAAAGTCGTACGGCGGAAACAGAGCCGGATCGAGAAATACCGCGCCTTCCTCGGTCTTACCCATCTTCTTTCCGTCGGCCCGGGTAACGAGGGGGAAGGTAAGTCCGTATATGTTGTCGTCCCCGGTGGTCCGGCGTATCAGGTCCGCCCCGGCGACGATATTGCCCCATTGGTCGTCCCCCCCTACCTGGAGGCGGCAGCCATGTCGGTCGTGGAGCACCAAGAAATCGTAGGACTGGAGCAACTGATAGTTGAACTCGATAAAGGAGAGGCCGGTCTCCAATCGGCGCTTGTAGGTTTCGAAGGAGAGCATCCGGTTCACCGAGAAGTGGCGCCCGATGTCCCGCAAAAAGGCGATGTAGTTGAGGGAGTCGAGCCATTCGGCGTTGTTCAGAAAGGTAAGGTCCACGTCGAGACTTCTGCAGAGATCCTCTATCTGCTTCCGGATTGCGGCGGCGTTCCCGGCGATGGTCTCTTCGGTCTGCATCTTGCGTATCTCGGTCTTCCCAGAGGGGTCGCCGATTTTCGCGGTGCCGCCGCCGATCAGGATGATCGGCTTGTGCCCTGCCCGGGCAAAGTGGATCATCGCCATAATGGGGACCAGATGGCCGGCGTGAAGACTCGGACCCGTCGGATCTACGCCGACGTAGGCCGTGGTCGGCTCCTTCTCCAGCTGGGCTCCGAGGGCGTCGAAATCGGTACACTGCTGAAAAAAGCCCCGAGCCCGGAGCTCTTCAAGAATCATCCTTGCGACGCCTCAGGTCCGCCGGTAGTTGTCGATGGCGGTGCGAATCGTCGAAACGAGCTCATCAACCGGAACCCGGGTCTGTTCCATGGAGTCGCGGTGGCGAACCGTTACGGTCCCCTTTTCCATCGTCTCGTAGTCGACGGTTACGCAGAAGGGCGTACCCACTTCGTCCTGCCGACGGTAGCGACGGCCTATGGCGCCGCTCTGGTCGTAGAAGGTCATGAAGTGCGCCTTGAGGGCCTTCTGAATCTCCTGAGCCTTCTCTGCGAGGCCGTCCTTCTTGACCAGGGGAAAGACCGCGACGGTGACCGGAGCGACCAGGGGATGTAGATGAAGCACCGTCCGGACATCGTTCTCCCCGATCTCCTGCTCTTCGTAGGCGTCCGCAAGGACCATCAACACGCTTCGGGTCAGTCCGGCGGAAGTTTCTATGATGTAGGGGACGTAGCGCTCCCGGCTCTGGTCGTCGAGATATTCCAGGTCCTTTCCGGAGTATTCCATGTGGCGCTTTAAGTCGAAGTCGGTCCGGTTGTGGACGCCTTCGAGCTCCTTCCACCCAAAGGGAAACTCGTATTCGATGTCAAAGGCCGCCTTGGCGTAGTGGGCGAGCTCGTCGGGGCCGTGCTCCCGCCAACGGAGCTTCTCCGGCCGGACGCCCATCCGCTTGTAATAGTCTATCCGTTGCTCCCGCCAGAAGTCGAACCACTTCTGGTCTTCCGAAGGATGGACGAAGTACTGCATCTCCATCTGTTCGAACTCGCAGGTCCTAAAGATAAAGTTCTTGGTGACGATCTCGTTCCGAAAGGCCTTTCCGACCTGGGCGATCCCGAAGGGAATGCGGACCCGGGCGGTCTGCAGGACGTTCTTGTAGTTGACGTAGATGCCCTGGGCGGTCTCCGGCCGGAGGTAGACGACGGACCCCGAATCGACCACGGGCCCGAGGTGGGTCTTGAACATCAGATTGAACTGCTTCGGCTCCGAGAGCGGATTGCCGTTCGGGCTTGTCATGGTCCGTTGCTCTTCTTCGGTCAGAAGATCGAGGCGGTAACGCTCGTTGGTGACGGTGTCTTCGACCATGACGTCGGAGAAGCTTTCGACGTGCCCCGAGGCTTCCCAGACCCGGGGGTGCATCATAATGGCCGCGTCGAGCCCGACGATGTTGTCGTGGAGCTGCGTCATCTCCTTCCACCAGAAGGCTTGGATGTTGTTCTTGAGCTCGACGCCCATGGGACCGTAGTCCCATGCGGAAGAGAGCCCGCCGTAGATATCCGAGCTCTGGAAGACGAACCCTCGCCGCTTACAGAGGGAGACGATGCTCTCCATTGTCTTTGTATCGTTCGTAACCTGTTCAGCCATCTAGTTCCTCGTTTTTCAGAATCGTAAGGGCGGTGTCGACCCGCCGGAGGGCGGCCTCGCCTCCCAGGAGTGCTATCGAGCCGAAAAGCGGCGGCGAGACCTTGGAACCGGTAACAGCTACCCGGAGGGGCGTCAAGAGCCGACCGACCTTCGCGTCGATTTCCTCGGCCTTCCGGCGGAAGATCTCCTCGTTTTCTTCTTCGGTCCGGGAGTCGAAGTCGACCAGAAGCTCCCGGGAGATCTTAAGATACTCGTAGGCTTCGGTGAGGGTCATCCCTTTGCCGAGAAACTCTTCCGGCGGTGCCGTCGGTGGCTCGGTCAGTATAAAGCGCAGCAGGTCCGGGGCGTCCGAGAGCAGCTTTAGCCGCTCGTGGATCAAAGGGAGTGCTCCGAAGATTGTGTCTTTCTCCGCCTCCCTAGGCGGATCGGCAACCAGCCGCGTTTCCACCAGGTAGGGAAGAATCCGCCGGTAGAGCTCCTCCGGGGAGAGCTCCCGGATGTAGTTGCCGTTGAACCACTCGAGCTTCTTGTAGTCGAAGACCGCCGGTGCCTTGTTGATCTTTTCCAGAGAGAAGAGCTCTTCGAGGTCGCTCTTGGTAAAGAACTCCCGCTTGTCGTCGTAGGACCATCCGAGGAGGGTCACGTAGTTCAAGACCGCCTCAGGGAGGTAGCCGGCTTTTCGAAACTCCAGGGCCTGGGTGGCGCCGTGTCGCTTCGAGAGCTTCTGCCCGTCCTTCCCGAGGACCATGGGGAGATGGCAATACTCCGGAGGCTGCCACCCGAAGGCACGGTAGAGTTGCACGTGGAGAGTGGCCGAAGAGACCCACTCCTGGGCCCGGAGGATGTGGCTTATCTCCATGGAATGGTCGTCGATGACGTTCGCGAGGTGGTAGGTGGGAAAACCGTCGGACTTCAGGAGCACCGGGTCCGGCGGGATATCGGCGTTCTTACGCTTAATCCGGCCGAGGATCAGATCCTGCGTCTCGGTTGTGCCTTCGAGGGGCACTCTAAAGCGCACCACCCCCGGGACACCCTCGGCCTTTCTCCGCTCGTTTTCCTCGGTACTCCGGTCGCGGCCCCGGCGGTCGTACCCCGGTCCCTTCCCGCCCTGGGCGGCCCGCATTGCTTCGAGCTCTTCGGCGGTATCGTAGGCCCAGTACGCCTTTCCGGCGTCGACCAGCTGGTCGGCATACTTCCGGTAGAGCTCCACCCGCTCGGACTGTACGTAGGGACCGTAGTCGCCGCCGACATCCGGCCCTTCGTCCCAGGAGATCCCGAGCCAGTCAAAGGTCTCGTAGATGTCCTCGAGAGCCCGGGGGTCGAAACGCTCCTGGTCCGTATCCTCGATACGGAGGATAAAGGCGCCGCCGGCGCTGCGAGCAAAAAAGTAGTTAAAAAGGGCGGTCCTGACCCCTCCAATGTGTTGGAGACCGGTCGGCGACGGCGCGTATCGTACTCGTACCTTCATGTTTCCTTGTGCTCGCGCATTGTACCGATGCGCCGAGGCTGCGGTCAAGGCGAGGTATGACGCGGGTTTGTCCTCCCAGGCTCTTTCTACTGGCGGTACCAGGAGAGAAAGTCCGCGATCCCTTCGATTGCCGCTGATAAGGTCTTCGTGTCCGGAAGAAAGACGATCCGGAAGTGGTGTCTATCCGCGGCGTGGAATCCGCTCCCCTGCACAACCAGTACCTTCGTTTCGGTCAAGAGGTCGAAAACGAAGCGGGCGTCGTCGGTAATCCCGAAATGTCCCGGATCGAGCTTCGGAAAGAGATAGAGGGCTCCCTTGGGAAGCGTACAGCTCACCCCGGGGATCTCGTTGAGCATCCGGTGGGCGAGATTTCGCTGCTCGAAGAGGCGTCCTCCCGGGAGGACCAGCTCGTTGACGCTCTGATATCCCCCAAGGGCAGCCTGGATGGCGAACTGAGCCGGTACGTTCGAGCAGAGGCGCATGTTGGCCAAGAGATCGAGGCCGTCCCGGTAGTCGGTTCCGAGCATCTTCCGCCCGGTAATGACCATCCACCCGGCCCGGAAGCCTGCGGCCCGGTACGCCTTCGAGAGCCCGTTGAAGGTGACGCAGAACAAATCATCGCAAATCGTCGCCAGGCTGACGTGCTCGGCTTCGTCGTAGGTAATCTTCTCGTAGATCTCGTCCCCGAAGACGATCAGGCCGTGCTCGTAGGCGGTCTTGTGAATCTCCTCGAGAATCTCGAGGGGATAGACGCTTCCCGTCGGGTTGTTCGGGTTGATCACGACGATACCCTTGGTTCGGCCGGTTATCTTGCTCCGGATGTCTTCCATGTCCGGAACCCAATCGGAAGACTCGTCGCAGAGGTAGTGGACGGCCTTCCCCCCGGAGAGGGTGACCGCCGCGGTCCACAGCGGGTAATCCGGGGAAGGAACGAGAATCTCGTCCCCGCCGTTCAAAAGACCCTGCATCGCCATGACGATAAGCTCGCTAACCCCGTTGCCGATGTAGATGTCGTCGATCTCGACCCCGAGGATCCCCTTCTGCTGGTAGTCCTGCATGACGGCTTTTCGGGCGCTAAAGAGCCCCTTGCTGTCGCTGTACCCCTGGGCGTTCCGGAGATTCACGATAACGTCGTGGAAAAGCTCGTCCGGGGCGTCGAAGCCAAAGGGCGCGGGGTTTCCGATGTTCAGTTTGAGGACCTTGAAGCCCTCCTCCTCGAGGCGCTGGGCTTCGGAAAGAACCGGGCCTCGGATGTCGTAGAGGACTTCGTCCAATTTGTGAGACTTGATGTAGGTTCCTGGTTTGATCGTGTCCGCCACTTTCTCTGTCCTTGTTGCCGAGAGGCTGGAAATATCAGCGCGCTGCGCCGGGAGAGCCACCGGGACTCTTCGTCTCGAAGGCCCAGGCGGTGGCATCGTCGATTAGTTTGGAGAGGACCACGATTTGGATATTGCTCCGCCGGCGTTCGACTTCCTTTCGCCAGGCGGCGAGGGTGTAGCTGCCGGTGACGGCTCGAACCGTCTCGACCACGACATTCTGGACATCCTGATCCTGGGACGCGTAGGCGTCGAGAAGGTAGGCAGTCAGAAGACGCAAGATAGGATCCTTTGCGTCGCCGGCGATGCTCAAAAGCTCGTTTCGCGCCGGCTCCGCCTTTTTTCCGAGCATGAGCGCAAAGGCGTAACTCCAGCGAACCCAGAGTGGGTCATTCGTCTGTTTCTTGTCTTTCAGCTCCCCGTAGTAAAGCTCCATATCGATAGGATCGTTCCTGAGAAGGTGAGGAACCCCGAGAGCAAGGGAAAACCGGGGAATAATCTGCGGTTTCTCGGTCCGGAGGAACTCTTCCAGCTTCGTAATAGCATCTGTCCTGGAGGACACGATGTAGGCGTTGATGAGGATGCGTATCCGCTGGCGATTGAACCGTCGTTTCCGGTAGACCTGGTCTTCGAGATAGTCGATCAGCCGCGGCCATTCCTCCCGCTCGAGGTACGCGAAGAGTTTCCAATTCGACAGAAAGTACGCGTTGAGCCCTCCGAGCACCGCAACAAAGGCGGCTCCGAGGATCCAGTTACTCGACCAAAAGAGACGACTGTACTCCCAACCGAGGAATATCGCCGGCATAAAGAAAATGAAGAGGAAAGAGGCGACAATGACGATATTGAAGATGATGAAGATAATCTTAAACTTCATAAGGAAGTGCTCTATAATAGCGCTAGCATAAGTAAAACGATATAGGGGGTCAACGGGAGCGGGATGAACCGCTTAGCATTGCAGAACGCCACGAGTGGAAAATACTTTACCCAACCCGTCTTCCTCGACGAGAAGTACATCCTTCTCTCACCGGAGACTCCTCTGACCGACGAGCTGCGCAATAGACTCGTCAAGTGGGGTTACTCCTCTCTTCTCTGCGAAGGAAATCCGGTGGACGAATCACCCACGGCCCCGATTACCGACGCTGCGGAGGATGCACCCCTCATCGATCTCGAGCAGGGGGTAAAGGAACGCGAGCTCCTCAAGGAAGCCCAGAGCACCTACGCCCAGATGCTCAACTTTACCGAGAAGACCTTTACCAACTTCGTCACGAAGAACGAGCTTTCCCAGCGGACCGTGTCCGAACGGATCAAGGAGCTCGTCGAGATGGTGAAGTCGCACCGAAAGTACCTCTTGCGATTCAGCGCCTTGCGAAATCTCGATAAGAACTACATCGTCGAGCATTCCGTACGGACCACCATTCTGAGCACGGCTATCGGTGCCACCTTGAGAATTCCGGCCCACAAGCTTATCGAGCTCGGTACGGCGGCCATCCTGCACGAGATCGGAATGATCCGCCTTCCCCCTCAAGTCTACATGTCTTCCAAGGAGCTTACGCCCCAGGAACGAAAGGCCATTCTGGCACACACCGTGTTGGGGTTTAAGATTCTTAAGCAGTACTCCTTTCCCTTGAGCGTATGTCTCGCGGTTCTCGAATGCCGGGAGAACCTCGACGGCACGGGTTACCCCCGGGGCCTTACGGCCGAACGGATCTCCCAGTACGCCAAAATAATTGCGGTCGCCGGTTCCTACGCCGCCCAGACGGCCGAACGGCCCTTCCGGACGGCCGGCGATCCGCACCAGGCGATTCTCGAGCTCATACAGGGCCGCGGCACCAAGTACGACGAGCACGTTCTGAGAGCCCTCGTCTCGAACCTGTCGATCTTTCCCTTGGGAACCTACGTCGAGCTCACCAACGGCTACCGTGGCATGGTGGTCGAGAGCAACAATGACAACCCCCGAGCCCCGATCGTCCGGTTGATCGTATCGGCCGAGGGGCACCGTTATGCCGATCAGCCGAGCGTTAGAACCGTGGAAGAGCAGTACAAGATAGTCCGGACCCTGAGTCCGGAGGAGAGTCAGGAGCTCCTCGACCCCAGATCATGATTTCGAACATCACCTATCATCTTGGAACAGCGGGACCCTTTTCGGCTCCTGCCGGAATTCGTATTTCGGAGGCTATGCGCGCCGCAGGTACCGATCCGGCGGACATAAACCTTATGGCTATGCGGGTCAATAACGAGATTACCAGCCTCTCGTACCCCTTGGAGGTGAACGCCCGCTTAGAACCGGTCACGATCGATTCGACCGAGGGTCGCCGAGTCTATCGCCGGAGCCTCTGCTTTCTGCTGGCCATGGCCTTCCACGAGATCGCGCCACAGATGCACCTTGTGATCGGCCACAGCCTCGGGGATAGCTACTACTATACCCTCGGGGAGGAACAGACCGTCGACGCCGCGACGTTGGCTCAGGTCGAGAAGCGGATGAGGAGCCTGGTCCAAGAGGACTTGGAGATAACACGCTGCTATCTAGCCTACGAAGACGCCATCCGTTCCTTCGAAGACCGCGGCATGATGGATACGGCACTCCTGGTAAAACACAAGAATGCTTCGAAAGTGGCGGTGTATACCTGCGGCGGAATCATGGATCTTGCCCATGGTCCCTTGGCGCCTAGGACCGGTGTCCTCAAGACCTTTGCCCTCGAAATCTACGAGGGGGGCTTTATTCTCCGGTTTCCCGGGGGAGAGGGTGACCCGAGAGAGCTCGGCACCTTCCGGGGTAGCCCCCTCCTCTTCTCGGTGTATCAAGAACACAAGGAGTGGGGCCGAATTCTCGACGTCGGTTCAGCCGGGCGCTTGAACGACCGCGTGGTGTCAGGAGGCATCCGTGAGTTCATCTGGGTAGCCGAAGCGCTTCAGAACAAACGGATCGCCGAAATCGGCGACAGAATCGTCGCCGAGAGCCAGGTTCGGATGGTCTTGATAGCGGGTCCCTCGTCGTCGGGAAAGACGACCTTCGCGAAGAAACTCGAAATCCAGCTCCGGGCCGCAGGCCGAGTCCCGGTCGCCGTTTCTCTCGACGATTACTTTGTTCCCCGGGAGCAGACGCCCCGGGACGAAGAGGGGAACTACGATTTCGAGAGCCTCAAAGCAATCGACGTCACCCTCTTGAACGAGCAGCTACTGGCGCTATTCGAAGGGGAAGAGGTTCGTATGCCGGTGTTCGACTTCAAGACCGGCAGCCGGGTTACGAGCGATACCCCGATTCGTCTGCGGGATAACGGGATCCTGATTCTCGAAGGAATCCACGGGCTAAACGATCAACTGACTCCCCGGGTAAGCGCGCAGAACAAGTTCAAGGTTTACGTTTCGGCGTTGACCCAGCTGAACCTTGACGACCACACCCGTATCCCCACCACGGATAACCGGCTTATCCGTCGAATGGTCCGGGACTACCAGTTTAGGGGCCACAGCGCCTTAGATACTCTGCACATGTGGCCTTCGGTTCGCCGGGGAGAAAACCGCAACATCTTCCCGTACCAGGATTCTGCCGACGTAGCCTTTAATTCGGCCCTCGACTACGAGCTGGCGGTCTTGAGAAACTACGCCTGGCCTCTGTTGACCATGGTCAAGCCGCATCACGACGTCTACCACGAGGCAATCCGCCTGATGGGATTCCTCGACAACTTCGTCGGAATTCCGGAGCGCAACGTTCCTTACGACTCGATACTCCGGGAGTTTATCGGACAGAGCGGGTTTGACTACTAGGAATCGGACTGTCTCGTCCCAAGGCTCGGGTTCCCGGGTGGCTCGGGAAACTCCGCAGGCGACTAATCCGCGACGACCACAAAGGCGCCGAACATGCCCCGGGCCCGGTGGTTCCCCACGCTGCAACATTGACTCTAAGCGTCAACCATTATCGACGGCGGCCCCCCATTCGGCCGTAAGCAAAGACATCGCTGGGGCCCGATGAGAGCGGGAACGAAGAAGACCGCAGTCCCGGCGGCTATCTGGGCGAGTCCCCCGATCGAAGAGAGCTTTGGGGTCCACCATCGTGCGTTAAGAGGATGTTCCTCATGTTCTTCGCCCTCAGGGGCGTGTAGAGAAACATCGGTACCACCCCGATTATGGTCGGAACAGCCCAGCCGATTACCTCGGTAGTGTCCATTAGCGTGCCGTACCCAAAACATAGTCCGGTCTTGAGTCGTCTTGTAAGGAATTACGAGGCAGGTGACCAGGATTTCCAACTACCCCGGCGGGTCTCCTCGGCCAAGAGTGCGATGAGGTGACCGGCGAATTCCTCTCGGGGTATATACCTGGCACCGAAGGAGGAGAGGAGCGGCGTTTCCATCTGACAGTCGATCAACCGGACGCCGTGGGCTTCGAGGCCCCGAACCAGGGCCACGAAAGCCGCCTTCGAGGCGTTGGTCGTACGGTGGAACATGCTCTCTCCGTAGAAGACGCCCCCGAGACAGACGCCGTAGAGCCCGCCGGCCAACTCGCCGTCCCGCCACGCCTCCACCGAATGGGCGTACCCCAACTCGTGGAGCCGGGTGTAGGCACGGAACATCTCCGCGGTAATCCAGGTTCCCATCTCCCTCGGACGGAACACCGTGGCACAGGAACGGATAACCGCGTTGAAGGCGCTGTCGAAGGTTATGTCGAAAGGTAGCTTCTTCAGGCTCCGGGTGAGGCGTTTAGGGACCGACAGCTCGTCCACGAAGAGGACGTACCGGGGGTCCGGGCTCCACCAAAGAATCGGCTCCTCGTCGTCCGAGAACCAGGGAAAGATTCCCTGGCGGTACGCGGAGAGCAGCATTCCCGGGGAGAGATTGCCCCCGACGGCCACCACACCCTCGGGGGTCGCCTCGTCCAGAGAAGGGAACCGTACGCTTTGGTTCTCGTCGAGGTAGGGGAAGGGCACGGCTTACCCCTCCGGCTTCGGCACCTCGGTTCGGATGACCACCTCTCCGTCCTCGATATCCGCGACGGCGGTTCCTCCGTCGGCTAGATCGCCGAAGAGCACGGCGTCGACGAAGTAGCGCTTCAGCTTCTCCTCCACCAGACGCGCGATGTTCCGCGCCCCGAACTCGTCGGAATAGCCCTTTTCCGCGAGCCAGGCTACACATTCGTCGGTGGCTTCGAGGGTTACGTTCTTGTCGGAGAGTTGCTCGTTGAAAGCGGCTATCTCCTTCCGAACGATGTTCCGGATAACCTCTTCCGGGAGCCGCTGGAACTGCACGACCTTGTCGAGGCGGTTTCGAAACTCCGGGGAGAAGATCTTCTCCACCGCGTCGTTGACCGCTTCGCTGGTAATCTGACGTTCCCCGAAGCCGATCAACGGTCGGCCGAGCTCCCGGGCACCGGCGTTGGAGGTCATGATAAGAATAACGTTCCGGAAATCGGCCTTCTTGCCGGTGTTGTCGGTAATGGTCGCGTAGTCCATCACCTGAAGCAAAATGTTGAAGATATCCGGATGCGCCTTCTCGATCTCGTCGAGAAGGAGCACGGCGTGGGGCTCTTTCCGGATCGCTTCGGAGAGCTGTCCACCCTCTTCGTACCCGACGTACCCCGGGGGCGAACCGATAAGCCTACTGACGGTGTGCTTTTCCTGATACTCGCTCATATCGAATCGGTGCAGCGAGATGCCGAGGGTGTCGGAAAGCTGCCGGGCGAGCTCGGTCTTGCCGACTCCGGTGGGGCCGACGAAGAGAAAGGAGGCCACGGGCTTGTCCGGGTGCCGGAACCCGGCCCGGGAGCGTTTTACCGCCTCGACGACCGACTCTACGGCCGGGTCCTGGCCGAAGACGACGGCCTTTAGGTCTGTCTCGAGGCCCTTGAGCCGGTCCTTCTCCGAAACGGAAACACTCTTCTCCGGGATTTTGGCCATCTTCGAGACGACCCGCTCTACCTGATGCTCGGTGATGACCACCGGCTCTCCTTGAGCCTCGGAGGCTTCGAGTTTCATCCGGGTAAAGGCGCCGCATTCGTCGATAACGTCTATCGCCTTGTCCGGAAGGTGACGGTCGTTTATATACTGCGCCGAGAGATGTACCGCCGACTTAAGGGCTTCGTCGGTGTACCGGACGTTGTGGTACTCCTCGTACTTGCTTCGGAGACCCTTGAGAATCTCGACGGTTTCGTCCTCGGTCGGCTCGAGGACTTCGATCTTCTGAAATCGCCGTGAGAGGGCCCGGTCCTTTTCGAAAAAGCGACGGTACTCCTCGTAGGTCGTGGAGCCGATGCACCGGATTCGTCCGGTCGCGAGCGCAGGCTTCAACATGTTAGAGGCGTCCATCGAGCCTCCGGATACCGCCCCGGCACCCACGAGGGTATGGATCTCGTCGATAAACAGAATGATGTCGGTACGCTTCTCGAGGGCCTTCATCACCTGCTTCATCCGTTCTTCGAAGTCGCCCCGATAGCGGGTTCCGGCTATCATGCCCCCCATATCCAGGGCGAGGACCGTGTAGTCCCGCAAGGCCGGGGGCACGGTGCCGTCGGCGATTCGCTGGGCGAGACCTTCGGTAATGGCGGTCTTTCCGACACCGGGGTCTCCGAGATGAATCGGGTTGTTCTTGAGCCGCCGGCAGAGAACCTGCATGGTCCGCTCGAGAATATCCTCCCGGCCGATCAGCGGCTCGAGGCGTCCTTCCCTAGCGGCCTTCGTCAGGTCGGTGGTGAACTGGCTCAAGGGATCCCGGCGACGGCGCTTGTCCCCCCGCTTCTCCTCCCCTTCCTCGTCCTCGGCGGTTTCTTCGAAGGCGTCTTCCCCCAACTCGTCCTCGGTGGATCCGTTTTCGTCCTCCGCTTCCACCCTCGACAGGCCATGGGAGATAACGTGGAGGAGTTCGATCCGGGTGATACCGGCTTTCCTCAGGTAGTAGGCCCCGAAGGACTCCTCCTCGTCGAAGATGGAGACGAGGATATCGCCGATATCGACTTCCTCCTTCGAGGCGCTCTCGGTGTGGAACACCGCCCGCTCGATGACACTCTGGAACCCGAGAGACTGGAAAGGATCCGTATCCTCGACGACGGGAACCTTCTCCGTAAGGTGGCCGTCGACCTCGGTTCGAATCTCGTCCGGCTCGGCGCCGCATTCGGCAAGAACGTCCCGGGGATACTCGAAATGAAGCGCGGCGTACAGGACGTGCTCGGGTGTCAGGTATTCGTGTTTCCTCTGTTTTGCCTCCTGATAGGCGGCGTTGAGGATTACCTGCAATTCGCGGTTTATTCGCATGCTTATGCTTTCTCCATGGTGCACTTGAGAGGGAAATCGCGCTGCCGCGCGAGATCATGCACTTGTTGGACCTTGGTGGCTGCGATGTCGTGGGTGTAGACCCCGACGGAGCCCTTACCCGATTTATGAACCTGCATCATTATCTGTGTTGCTTCCATTACCGGCTTCTTGAAGACCTTCATGATAACCTCGACGACAAACTCCATGGTCGTGTAGTCGTCGTTGTGAAGCACCACCCGGTACATCTCCGGTTCCTTGACCTTTTCCTTGGACTTTTCTTTTGTCTGTTCGATGCTCCCGGGGATCACGCCCAAAAGATACGATAGCCCCTAAAGGGGGTCAAACGTGATCCGCCCTTCGGGATACGATTGCCGCTCCGCCGTCACTCTTCGGCGGCAATCGGAGGCTTCCGCCGCCTGGCGAAGGGGCGGAAGCGCTGTACATAGGCGCAGCTTTCCGGCATGTACCGGTCGAATAGAGCGTGAAAGATGGTCACCTTTCGGCAGTCTTTGCAGACGGAGAAGCGCCTGCCGTATACCGTACAGAGGCCGCCGGATATCTGAAGGTAGGGACAGGGACGCCTCCAGAGAATCACGACCCCCTTCCCCAAGACTCGCTTTCGGTCGTAACAGCATAGCCCGCACCGATTGCAGATGTCGTCCCATTCGGCGCGGCGGCGCGCTCGCCGGGCCCTAAATCCCATGCTCAGAACTCCAGGGGCGGATAGTACCCCAACTCTCCTCGCCCGCTCTTACGGAACAGGTAGGTTTCGACAACCAGGGGAAGATAGGCGCGGCCGAAGTCGGTTTGGCTCGTGGAGTCGTATCGCAAGAGGTAGCGCCCTCCGAAAACCCGCCGGGCGGCGTCTACCACCGGTCGGACTCCTTCCTCCTGATAGACGTACGCCGCGGACCCGCCGGTCTCCCGGACGAGATAGTCGAGCTCGCGGCTCGAGGCAGATGCAGCCAGGTACACGACGCTAAAGGAGATCCGGTTGTTCTTGAGCAGCTGCGCCGTTTCGGGGAGTCCGTACCGGTCGAAGGCATGGTCCGGGAGGGATCCCGACGAGTAAAAGACGATAGCCCTCCGCTCCGGGTGCGATAGAAGCCCCATCGCGGCGTCCCGGAGCCCCAGATCGAAATTCCAGTCCGTCGTCGCAAGACCGGAGTGTCGGGAATAGAGGGACCGACTCGATTCCGTCCCGGTAAAGTCTACCGGCGAATCGGCCGCAAAAGTAATACTTCGCCGGTCGTCGCTTTCCATGGCGCCGAAGCTGCCCTCGAGGGCTTCTTGGAGCTCCGGGTGCCGGGAAACCACATCCGGGGAGGCTTCTATCAAGAGGGAGAAGCTTGTCTCCCCCTGTTGGTCCGGAGCACCGACGAGCTGCAGGTCCTCGAGGCGCCGGCCGTTCTCCATCCCGAGAAAATTGCTGCTCCGCAAGCCTACGATCGGGTTTCCGAGGCGGTCCGCCACCGACACCTCGACGAAGACCCGGGGAAAGTCCTCGGCGATTACCCGGTCGATGTGGACGAAGAGTCCGCCGAAAAGGGTGCTCGACTCAGAGAGAAAGTAGACCTGATCCTCCTCGAAGTCCGATACCACTATGTTTCCGTTCTGGTCTAGGGCGGCCCCGGTTAGACGCCCCCCGAGAGCGCCTTCGCTTGACACCGGTTCGAGAAACTCGTTATCGACGTCGAGAAGGACAACCCGATTTCCGTCGGCCACGAGAAGCCGCCGGGAATCGTAGACCGAGAGCATCTCGGGCCGCTCGAGGCCGATATCCGAGATCTCGCGGACAAAGTTACCGCTCCCGTCGAACTCCGCGACGCTCCGACGACGGGCGTCCGCCACGAAGATGCTCCCGCGGAACGCCACGATCCCCGTCGGCGCGGAGAAACCGGCAAAGCCGGGGGTCCTCCTCCCAAAGGAGAGGAGGAACTCCCCCTCCGAAGAGAACTTCGACACCCGGCGGTTACCCCATTCGGTCACGTAGACAAAACCACCATCGTCGACCGCGAGATACTGGGGGCCCAACAGCTCCCCGGCGCCGGTACCCCGGCTACCCATCTCGGTTATTCGCCGGCCCCCGGGGGAGAGGAGCACCAAACGGTCGGCCCCGAACTCGCTGACCACCAGATCCCCCGAGGGGAGTGGCATGATATCGTACGGCTGGGAAAAACCGAGAACCCCGCCGGAAAGCTGCCGGGTCGAAACCCCGTTTACGTCGAGTATCAAAACCTCGTGGGTTGCGAAGGAGGTAAGAAAGAAGGAGCCGTCGGGCCGGGGCCGGAGGGAGGTCGGCCGGGAAAAGACCCGTACGTTCCCCGGCGTTCCGGAGAGCTCCCCGGCAACCACGTAGCGAAGATCCCGCTCCCCGGATAGATCCACGTTCCGCCGCTCTTCGACGATCTGCCGGAGAAAACGCAAGTACGCGGTGTCGGCGCCGAGGCGCCCGGCGTAGTCCCACTGCGACACCGCAGCGTCCTCGAATCCGGAACGGTAGTAGGCGTGGCCGAGCCATACCCTCGTCCGGGGATCTTGAGGCTGATGAGATAGGGATTCGGTAAGGGCGAGGATCGCTTGGGAGAGCCGTCCCTGGTGATACGCCCGGACCCCCCGTTGGAACTCCTCCTCGCCCCTGACGGCGGCCATGTCGATGTTCTGCCCGACCGCGAGGGGCACGGTCAGGAGAAACAGCAGCGCTATCCTTCTTTTGGGGCGCTTCACTTGGCTGCCTCGATGATTGTCTTTAGGTGCCCCGTAATGACCTCGTTTCCCGGGTCCAGCTCCTTTGCCTTGCGGAGATAGCTTCGTGCTTCCGAGAGGCGACGGAGCTTAAAATAGATCCATCCGAGGGAGTCGAGACAGGCGGCGTTCCCCGGTCGAAGGCTAACCGCCCGCTTACAGTAGTCGAGCGCCTTTTCCAGGGAGACCTCTTCGTCCGCGAGAATGTAACCGAGGGAATTCAGGGCCGTCGCGTTATCTTCGTCTAATTCCAGGGCCCGCTCGAGGGCCTTGATGCCCGCTTCGCTCTTCCCTTGGGCGTAAAGGACGTGCCCTAAGGCCGAATAGACCTTGGTGGACTCGAAACCGTCGGCAAGCAGGCGCTTGAATTCAAACTCCGCGAGACGGGGACGGCGGGTCACCGTGTAGATGTAGCCGAGGATCATTCGGCTTTGGAACTGAAAAGGGAAATCGATGTCCCCGGTGGCGACCTGCTCGAGATAGAGAAGAGCCTCGTCGAACTTGCCGAGGTGCGTGTAGGAGAGACCGAGGTAGTAGGAGACTAAAGACCGCTCTTCGGGCTCGACCTCTACATCCAAGAGGGCCTGAATGGCCTGACGGAACCGTTTGGCTTTTAGAAGCGCGACCGCCTTTTCCATCACATCCTCACACTCGGGAGACGACGAACTGAGCCGCTTTGTACGTCTCGTCCTCCTCTGTTATGGTCGGATGAATCGATATCGGGCTTATCGAAATCGATCCCCGGGATATCGCGTACCAATCGGTTCCGGGAGCCAACTCGGTCTCCACCGGTGCTCCCCGGAGGAAATAGTAAACCTCCCCGTGGGGAGACGCAAATTCGTCCAGTCGGTCGTAGTACACCCGGTGGCTGGGCCGCGTCACTTCGACTGCCCGGGGAGCCTCCGGCCGGTTCGGCGCGTTTATGTTCAGGAAATGGTCCCTTTGCCAGAGCTCGACCATCGTCTCCAGATTTTCGGTTACGAAGTCGCAGGCGGGACCGAAGTACATCGGTTCGGTAAAGGTGTCGAGGGAGACGGCAAAGGAGGGCTTGCCCATGATGGAACCCTGCCGGGCGGCAGCGACGGTTCCCGAATAGATGATGTCGGTTCCGAGGTTTGGGCCGATGTTTATTCCCGAGACCACCGCGTCCGGCTCTTCCGGCATCGCTCCGAGCATTCCGACGATAACGCAGTCCGCCGGTGAGCCGGAGGTTGTAAACCTCTGAGGGGCTACCTCCCGGAGGATGACCGGATTCTTGACCGTAATGTAGTGGGACATTGCGCTGCGTTCGGATTCCGGAGCGACGACCCAGACGTCGTGGTGCCGGGAAAGCGCCTCGGCAATGGCGTGAAGCCCGGGACTGTCTATCCCGTCGTCGTTGGTAACTAGTATGCGCATCGTCCCCTCCCTAGCGACGTGCCTCCATTCTACCCCTTCCTTTCCGGCTATTCAACAAAGACGTAGACACCGGTATGCTGAAACCGTGCTGAAGAATTCCCTGCTATTGGCCGCTTTTGCAGGTCTCCTGACGGCTGCAGCCATGCCCAACGAGCTCTTTTTCCAGGGAAACCTGTCCCTGGGGCTCGTATGCCTGGTGCCCTACTTCCTTGCCCTCCGGCGCTCCCCTGGAAGCCGGCGTCAGGACGCGACGATCGGAGCGGCCTACGGCATCGTCTCCGGTTTTGCCACGAACTACTGGTTGATGTTCTTCGGCGAGTTTAGCGTCTGGACCATCGGTGGGGTAACGCTCGGTTTCGGCATTTACCACGCCATTCTCGCACCCATCTTGGGCACCCATCGGAAGCTCCCCCCCTGGGCACGGCCGGTCGCCCTGGCCCTCTTCTTCGCCGGGTACGACTATCTGCGCTCCATCGGCTTTCTCGCCTACCCCTGGGGCCTCATGGGGTACCCGGCCGCGGCGGTCGACATCCTGGTTCAACACGCCGACATAACCGGGGTCTGGCTTCTCAGCTTCGTCGTAACCCTGGGAAACGCGGTTATTCTCGAGATCGTAGACCGGAGGCTCCCGCCCCTTCCGGGGATCGATTTCGGACATCGCCGGGCGATCGTCGCCGGGGGCAGCGTCTTTCTCGGGCTAAGCCTCCTTATCATCGTATACGGACTCTTTGCCCTTCGGGAGGAGCGCCCGGTGGCCGCAACGGCGAGGATGGTCCTGATTCAACAGAACAGCGACAGCTGGGCCCGGGGAAACGAGCTTCCGGCCTTGGCGCAGGCTCAGGAGTTGACCCGGGATGCGGTCGACGCAAGCCGGGAAGGGACCGGCATCGCGGAAGAAGCGACCGACCCGGACCTTATTGTCTGGAGCGAGACGAGCCTCCGGCGCGTCTACACGGAAAACAGCGGCTTCTACCGGGAGCACCCGGAGGGTGAACCCTTTCTCCGGTTTCTCCGGGAGCTTCCGGCGCCTCTCTTGACCGGCGCCCCGGTGCTTCTCGACGCCGAAGAGCGGCGGGTTGGGAACGGGGCGATACTTCTGTCCCGAGACGGAGAGGTGCGGCAGTGGTACGCAAAGAACAAGCTGGTGCCCTTCGCGGAGAACATCCCGTTCTGGCACCTTGAGTTTGTCCGGAGCTTCTTTCGGAAATTCGTCGGTCTCGGGGGAGTCTGGACCCCGGGGTCGGAGTACCGCCTCTTCGAGCTTTCGGGTGTAACCAACGCTGAGGGGCGGACCCTCCGGTACGGTGCCCCGATCTGCTTCGAGGACGCGTTTAGCTATGTCTGCCGGGATATGGTCCGGGCGGGGGCCGACCTCTTGATCAACCTGACAAACAACTCCTGGTCGAAGACCGATTCGGCGCAGGTACAGCACTACGTCGCCGCGAAGTTCCGCTCCGTCGAGAACCGCATAACCCTCGTCCGCTCGACCAACTCGGGCCTCACGACGGTCGTCGACCCCTGGGGACGGAGGCGGGAGGAGCTCCCGATGTTCGAGGAAGGCTACCTGGTCGTCGAGGTCCCGATCTACGTCCCGAAGAACCCGACATTCTACACCCGGCACGGAGATTATCTGGGTCGGCTGTTTGCCGTGTTATCCGGGGTGCTCCTCGCCTTTATCGTACTGCGGGAACGGCGAACGAGGCGCTGAGCCGCAAGAGCACCTCAGTCCTTGATGTTGTACTTTCGCTTGAAGCGCTCTACCCGTCCGGCGGTGTCGACGAGCTTCTGCTTGCCGGTAAAGAAGGGATGCGAGGCGCTTGAGATCTCCACGTCGAAGACCGGATACTCGTTACCGTCTTCGTACTTGATGGTTTGCTTGGTCGCGACCGAGGATTGGCTCAAAAAAAGTGTCCCGGAAGCAGTATCGCGAAAGACGACCGGTCGGTATTCCGGATGAATCTCGTTTTTCATTGCTCTATCTTCTCCGTCTGTTTGTCCGTCTGTTCTATTCGGCGACCGAAGAGGTGTTCATCGATCGCAGGAAAGCCTCATTGTTTTTGCTCTTGCCCATCCTGTCAAGAAGTAACTCGATGATCTCTACGTCGTCCATAGGATTGATAACTTTTCGCAAGATCCACATCTTCTGCAGCTCTTCCTCGGTCAGCAAGAGGTCCTCCCGGCGGGTCCCGGACTTCTTGATATTGATCGAGGGGTAGAGGCGCCGGTCCGACAGGCGCCGGTCCAGGTTGATCTCCATATTGCCGGTGCCCTTGAACTCCTCGAAGATAACCTCGTCCATGCGGCTCCCGGTTTCGATCAGCGCCGTCGCCACGATGGTAAGGCTCCCTCCGTCCTCGATATTCCGAGCCGCTCCGAAAAAGCGCTTCGGCTTGTGGAGCGCGTTGGAGTCGACGCCGCCGGAGAGAATCTTTCCCGAGGTCGGCACCGTCTGGTTGTATGCCCGAGCCAGCCGGGTGATGGAGTCGAGAAGGATCACGACGTCCTTCTTGTGCTCTACCAGGCGACGCGCTTTTTCGAGGACCATTTCGGTTACCTGGACATGGCGGGTCGCCTGCTCGTCGAAGGTCGAGGCGACAACCTCGGCGTCGACGTTCCGCTGCATGTCGGTAACCTCTTCCGGCCGCTCGTCGATCAGCAGAACGATCAGGTAGACCTCCGGATGGTTCGTCGTAATGGCGTTCGCTATCTTCTGCAGGAGCACCGTCTTACCGGTCCGGGGTGGGGAAACGATCAGCCCCCGTTGGCCCTTCCCGATCGGACAGAAGAGGTTGATCATCCTGGTTGCCGGCTCGCCGTTGGGCATCTCCATGTCGAGACGCTCGTCGGGGTAGAGGGGCGTCAGGTTGTCGAAGGGAATCCGCGTCTGCGCCACCGACGGATGATCGAAGTTGACCGTCTCGACCCGCAGCATGGCGAAGAAGCGCTCCCCCTCTTTCGGGGGACGAATCTGTCCGTAGACGGTATCGCCGGTCTTGAGATTGAAGAGCCGAATCTGGCTCGGAGAAATGTAGATATCGTCGGGTCCCGAGAGATAGGAGTTCTGAGGGGACCGCAGAAACCCGTAGCCGTCGGGAAGAATTTCCAGGGAACCGTAGGCGTAGATCGACCCGTTGGAGTCGGTGTGAGCCTTTAGGACCGCAAAAATGACTTCCTGTTTCTTGAGGGAAAGCAGGTTCTCCTGATTGATGCCCATCTTGACCGCGAACTTCCGCAGCTCTTTCATGTTCATCATCGTCAGGTCGTTGATCGACAGGCTCTTTTCTTCCCCGCCGGGGGATCCGTTGGCACCGTGCCGGTGGGAGGAGCGCTTTCGCTTGCCCCGGTCCCCGGAGCCGCGCTGCTGATCCTGAGAGCGTTCCTCCCTATTGGAGGAGCCCTCCCCGGAGCCCTCTTCCCGAGCCTCGGCGTTGTCTTCCGGCGGTTCGACCCCGGGCTCGGAGCCGTTGTCCTTGATCAGAGCAACGCGAATTTTCTTCTTTCGGCTCTTCTTGTTCGACGAATCTTCGGTATTCTCGGTGCCGAGATTCAACTCTGTTTGCGTATCCGAAGACGCAGGGGAATCTCCGCCGTCGTCGGAAGAGTGTTGTAACTTTCGCAAGTGTGCCATCAAGTTACTCCAGGATGATATTTCTTTGGCTTATTCACAGTCTTTCGCAGCACGTTGACGCGTAGAGAAAGGCGCACAAGTGTAAGTGACCAGGGACTACTGTCGAGGTACCCTCGAAATATAGTTTCCGCCTAGTAATGTGTCAAGTGCTGACAAAGGCGTGCCCGAGGAGCAACGCTCCGACGGCCGCCCGGCGGCGTATAAGATCCCTTGTGCTACCAAGGGAAAAATCGTGAGCTTCGGACCCCCCATCTCTGTCGGCGATGCCGATCCACACCGTTCCGACCGGCTTCTCCGGCGTGCCGCCGGAGGGCCCCGCAATTCCCGAAACCGCAATAGCCAGGTCGGCACCGCCGGCGGCCGCCTCGAGGGCCCCCCGAGCCATCGCGATAACCGTAGGTTCCGAGACCGCCCCGGCGGTCTCGAGCAACTCTTGCGGCACCCCAAGAGACCGGACTTTCGCGGTGTTATCGTAGGTAACGAAACCGCCCCAATAGACCGTTGATGCTCCCGGCACGTCGGTAAGCAGTTTCCCGACCAACCCGCCGGTGCAGGACTCAGCGGTTACCAGTCTGCGTCCCTTCTCCTTCAGACAATCGATCAGAATTCCTTCGGGGGAGACCTCTCCCCGCCGAATGTGAAACTCCCCGAGGTCCTTCCGGAGAGCCGCAAAGACTGCTTCCTGATCCGCTTCAGAAGCGCCCCGAATGGTAAAACTGATCCGGAACTCTTCCGCCCGGGTCCCCCACTCTATGCCCGGCAGGCGGTGCTTCTGCAGCGATTCTTCGAGAGCCGACTCGGAAACGAGCAGGGCGGTCGCCAAGATACGGGCCGCCGTGGGGATGGCAAAGCTCCGCTCGAGGTAGGCCCGGAGGCTCTTCTCGCACATCGGATGGAGCTCCCCGGGGGGGCCCGGGAGAGCGGCAACGTGGCAACCGTCGATGCGTCCGGCAAACCCCGGGGCCGTGCCGTTCGGATTAGGGAAAAGCTCGAAATCGGCGGGAGTAAGAGCCTGCTTCCGGTTCGTTTCGGGGACGATCCTCGGCTTGAACCGGTCGACGATGGACTGCCAGACCTGCTCCTTGAATTCGAGGTCGACACCGGCAACTTCGGCGATTACCTCCCGGGTTAGGTCGTCGGAGGTCGGCCCGAGCCCGCCGGTCGTAACCACGACCTGACTGTCGGCAATGAGCTCCCGGAGGGTCTTCTTGTAGAGAGGTTCGTCGTCGGGAATCAACGCAATGCGCCGGACGTAAAAACCGAGCTCGGTAAAGAAGGTGGAGAGATATTGTCCGTGTCGGTCGAGGGTCTTCCCTTCGGTCAACTCGTTTCCGACGCCGAGAATGGATACGTGATTTATGTGACTATACTCCCTGGGCTGACTGCTTGAGTTGATCGACCGAACCGGAAAAGATATCGAGAGCGTCCGCGTTCCGGAGCATCTCGCACTTGCCTTCGAAGACCACCCCGTCGGCGATCCGGATCTTTCCGGCGCGGATGTTTCCGTAGACCCTTCCGGTGGGGAGCAGCTCCAAACGCCCCCGGGCAGTCACGTTGCCCCGGACCGTTCCCCCGATGATAACCGACCCCACTTCCAGGTCGGCCTTTACCTCGGCCCCCTCGTCGACGAAGAGAAAACCTTCGGAGATTATCTTTCCTTCGAAGCGTCCACGAATAGCGAGGGACTTGGAAAAACGCAGGGTCCCCTTGAGGCTGGTTCCCTCACCGAGGCGCGTCTCCGTCTTGGGAAATGGCTTTACGTCCGGTTTTTTTCCGATCATTTGGTCTGCATTACGAATACGCCGTCCCAATCTTCGGGAGGGGGATTCTCGATATAGTGTTTGCACCGCTCTTGATAGAGCTTGGATGGCCCATCCTCCGGATCGATGGACAACGCTTCCGTAAAATGCTCTAGAGCACCGGAAAAGTCCATCATTTTGTAATGCTTGCGTCCCTCGGTAAACAGACGCAAGACCTTCTCCTTTTCCGGAGAGATCATCAGGTTACCTCGCGGGCGTTCTGCTTGTTCTGATAGTTGTCGAAATGCTTCTGGTACTTCTCTTCGAGCATCTCGAGGGTCACTTCCCGGGACTTTATCTCGTTCCCCTTCGTCTGAAGGTCTTCGATTTCCTCTTCCAGGCCGTCCAGAGCGGCAAGAGTCGCCTCGAACTCCCCCCGAGCATCCCGAACAAAGGCACCGACGGCCGCGGGATCGGCGGTGTCCAAGTTACGAGCCGCCTCGAGAAGGGCGGTCACCGGCCTCCGAAGATGCTGGGTAAAGTAGACCAAGGACTGATTCAACGACTCGAAGAGAGCGATCCGCCGTTCTCGCTCGATCACCTGTACCGAGAGGTCTCTGCTCCGGAGCACCGCCTTTATCCGGGCGAGAACCTCGGAAAAATTGAACGGCTTGGTAATATAGTCCTCGACGCCTAGCTCAAAACCCTCGATCTTATCCTTTACGTCGTCCATTGCGGAAAACATGATGATGGGGGTGGAGCGCAGCTCGGCGTACTCATCCGACTGCTTTACCGTCCGGGTAACTTCCCAACCGGAGACCTTGGGCATGATGTTGTCGAGAAGGATCAAATCCGGCTTTTCGGTCCGGATTCGCTCTAAGGCTTCTTCTCCGTCTTGCGCCTTCGAGACCTCGAACCCGAGCTTCGAGAGCATTACCTCGAAGAAATCCAGGTTGATCGGCTCGTCGTCGACGATAAGTATCTTGCCTTTATTATCGTCCATCTCTCCTCTTCTCCGGTTCCGTCATTGTGCCCAATGCATCATCGCCGTGTCAATCTAAACAACCGGCTAAACAACCGGGCCGCGGCTCCGGCGGCCAAGAGTCCCGCAG
>JBKHCS010000144.1:0-6961 GCA_046541715.1 Spirochaetaceae bacterium | reverse complement strand
AACGAGGGCAACTCCGGGGGAGCTGCCCTGAACGACGAGTTCGAATTGGTTGGCTTGCCGACCCAGGTGGTCGGGTTCGACGCCGGGCAGTTGGCGTACATCTACCCGGTGGGCCTTATCCCGGAGGAGTGGCTCCGGACCATCGCGACGGCCCGGTAGCTACTCCTCGCCGGCAGCTACCCCTTTTGGTGGAGGCGGCGCACTTCCTCTCGAAGCTGATCGAGGACCTGCTGATACTGCCCCTGCAACTGCCGCATGTTTTGCTGGAGCACTCCGGCAAATTCCGGATCCTGGGCGGGATCGAGACGGACGGAGGAGCCGTACTGTCGGGCTAACTCCTCCTCCTTCTGACGAATTCTCTGGGCAAACTGGTTGCGGACGTGCTCTATCAGTTGCTGCCGGTTCTCGAGGTACTGGGTCAGCAGTTGATGGGCCTGATCGAAGAGATACTCGATCTCCGCCTTCTTCCCGAGGGCTATCGCCAACCCGTTCTTGATCGGCTCGAGGCGCTCGAGGTCCGCTTCGGTCGTCGGAAGGACGAGGTTGGAGAGGGCCACGTCGACGAACCCGTCGACGACCCATTTCCGCTGCTCTCCCTTGTAGGGCAGAAGCTCTTTCTTGATATCCAGTTTCGGGTTTTCGGTCAGCTGCGAGAGAAGCCGTTTTCCCTTCTGTTTGTGCTCGTACTCTTCGACGCTCTTCTTGTCGCCCTGGACTCCGGCGGTCCGTTCCAGAGCAAGTTCGAGGGCACTCTTTATTTCTCCCACAATATTCTCCTTACCTAGCTAAAAGTATCGATCTATGCGCCATGAGAAAACAGCCGGCAATCGAGGACACCCTCTGGGGTTGCCACCAGGTCAACCGGGACGTCGTGGGAACCGGCGGGCACCTCGTCCATGACTTGGCACGAGAAGGCCACCCCGACGAGGAGTATCTGCGAACTGGTTACCCCGCCGGCGGAGCTCCCCCGGTGGGTCCGTCCCCGGGGCCGGAGGAGCGAGAGGGTCCCGAGAAACCGGTCGTAGTAGCCGCCGCCCCGGCCGAGGCGCCGTCCCGCGCGGTCGAAGGCCCGTCCGGGAACCAGGATGAGCACCGGTTCCTCCGGGGGAAGCATTAACTCCTCCGCTTTGTCCGCCGGCTCCCGGAACCCGAAGTCCTGATTCCGTCGAAAGCGTCCCGGGACAAGGTCCTCCACACCGTGAAAGCGAAGTTCGGCACCCCCGAGACGAGGAAGGCCGATGCGCTTGCCGGCCTCTAGGCCGGCCGTCAGAAGCGGCTCGAGATCCGGCTCGTCCGACAGGGGGAGAAAACCGAGAACCGTCCGGCTCCCGGCCCACTCCGGTAGCGATAGGACGGCACGCCGGACGAGCCCCGACTGCCTTACCCGCTCTTCCGGCGTCATCTGCCGTATCCGGCGGGCAATCTCGCCGCGGAGCGCCGTCTTTCGCTCCTGTCCTTCTTGGTCCTGTGAGTCGCCCATCCTTGACGAGTCTATCATGGAGTGGCCCTTGTGCCGACGGCAGCTCCGGGCTACTCTAGGACCGGAGGTGCTATCGATGACGGAAGAACAGGACCTGCGAGAACAGTTGCGGGGAGCTATCAAGTCACGAGCCATGGTCTACTACCAGGTGTATCAAGAGCTTATTCCCGAAGTGGGCGAGGATAAAGCGAAGGAGATTCTGAAGCGGGCCATCTACAAACGGGGCCTCGCCATCGGCCGCCGGTTTCGGGAGCACGCCCCGGATGATCTCGAGGGTCTCAAGAAGGCGTTCATGCACTTTGTTCCGGACCACGGGGGAATGTTCAATCCCCAGGTGCTCCGGGAGGACCGCGAGCATCTCGACATCCACATGGCTGAATGCCCCCTGAAGGAGGCATGGCAGGAGGCAGGAGTCGACGACGGAACGCTCGCCACCATGTGCGAGATAGCCGGCATCGTCGACAACGGCACATTCGAAGGAGCGGGTTTCTCGGTCACCGGGGAGACCTGGAAGCCGGGCCGGACCGGCTGTTGTACCCTCCACATAACACCGGGTTTAAGGTAGGCACCTCTGATGAAGAACACCCTCAAAGACAAGCTTCGCGAAGGAAAATCGACCGTCGGCCTCTGGATGAGCATTCCGAGTCCCGATGTCTCGGAGGCGCTGTCCACCCTTCCCTTCGACTGGTTCCTCTTCGACATGGAGCACTCGGCCCTCAACGAGCAGTCCGTCCAGGTACTGATGCAGGGGATGCGCAACGATTCCATCACACCCCTTATCCGGGTGGCTTGGAACGATCAGGTCTTGATCAAGAAGGCCCTCGACATCGGGGCCCACGGGGTTATCGTACCGATGGTAAATACCCGGCAAGACGCCGAGAAGGCCGTATCGGCGTGCAAGTATCCCCCGGTGGGTAGTCGCGGGTACGGTCCGAAGCGCCCCTGGGTCTACGATCCGCACTACTTCGACAATGCCGACGAAGAGGTCCTGGTAATCGTACAGATAGAAACGGGCGAGGCGGTAGAGAACGTCGACGAGATTCTCTCCGTCGACGGTGTCGACGGCTGTTTTATCGGCCCCTTCGACCTGTCGGTCTCCATGGGCTTCAAGGGACAAATGGACGATCCGTCCTTTCAGAAAGCCGTCGACACGGTCTTTGCCGCGGGAAAGCGTCTCGGGGTCGCCACGGGGATGTGGGCCGGCGCCGGCAAGAGCGTCGCCGAGCGCCTCGCCGACGGATGGCAAATGGTCGCCGTGGGCCTCGATCTCTACCTCCTGGTTGCCGGGGCAAAGCGCGTCCTCGAGGAGGCGCTGGGATAACGCCGGGCGGCGCTCGTCGGAGCCGGCCCCTCAAGGGGCCGCCTCGCAACGCCGAAATAGAAGTGTGGCAATCACCTTCCGGCGCCCTGGGGCCCTTCTGATTTCTGCTCTGCTTCTGGCCGTCGCCCTCCCGGGAACACTCTCCGCCCATCCCCACGTATGGTTTGAAACCCGGATCGTTCTCCAACCGGGGTCCTCCGGGTCCGGGGAGACGCTCCGGGTCGGCTTCGAGTGGACCTTCGACGCCATGTTTACCGAGATGATTCTCGCCGACTTCGATGAGAACCGGGATCGCCGCTTCTCTACCGGCGAGACCCGAAACATCGAGGCCGAGGCCTTTAGCAACCTTCGGCACTACGACTACTTCGTAAGCTTGCGGATTGGGGACCGGCAGTTCGTCCCACAGGGGGTCGAAGCGTTCTCGGCCCGGATCGACGACCACGGGCCCGACGGAGAGCGGCTGGTCTACCGCTTCTTCCTGACCGATGAGCTCCCGGCGGCCTTCGCCGTCACCGTCTTCGACGAAAGCTACTACTCCGCGATCGACTATCATCCCGAGGTAGTCCTGACCGAGGGTCTCGATGCGGAGCGCTTGACGGTAAGCCGGCGTCCGGCCCGGGACCGGGTAGCCCGGTACCAGGTCGGTCACGGCGTTGCGGGTATCTTCGGCGGGAGCGAGATAGCCTACGGGGAAGAGGTGGTACTCCGGCTCGATTCCGGTTCCTCCTGACGGAAGATCAGATCGTAACGCTGCTCGGTAATCGAGGAACCCCATTTCCGGTTTACGTACTGCTCGGTCAAGCGGAAGCCGTGATGGCGATAGAGTTGCTCCGCTTCCTTAAAGCGAACCGCGGTCCAGACGTGGACCGACCGGTAGTTCTGTCGGCGACAGAAATCCAAGGCGTCTTCCAAAAGCCGGCTACCGAGCCCCTGGCACCGGAGCTCCGGATCCAGGACAAACCAGCGTATCTCCGCCTCCCGGTCGTTGTGCCGGGCTACCCCGAGGGAACCCATCACCTCCTGCCCGCGCTTGACGATCCAGAGGACCTCCCGGCTACCCCGATTGGTCGCGAAGGTTCCCAGGGTTGCGGCGACATCCGCCTCGAAGGAGGCGTCGAGTCCGTAGGCTTCGCAAAAGAGCGCTCCGTGGAGGGATACCAGGGCTCCGATGTCGCCAAGCTGAGGATTTGCCTGGATCGTCACGTCGTCGCAGGGGCTTTGCACGATTGAATTATCGCACGCCCCGAAAAGGAACGCAAGAAAATCCATTACAACCAAAAAATGCGCTTTTCTTACGAAATCGGTGAGAGTATTCTTGAGTCCATGGCAAAGAACGTGCTTGGAACGCCCCTCGAAGGCTGCAGCGAAGAGCCGACTACCGGCTTCTACCGAACGGGAGACTGCTCTACCGGGGAGGAGGACAGAGGTCTCCATGTGGTCTGCGCCGAAATGACGCCGGAGTTCTTAGCCTTTACCCGGAGCCGGGGAAACGACCTCTCGACTCCCCGGCCCGAGTACGGCTTCCCGGGCCTCGAACCCGGCGACCGCTGGTGTCTCTGCGCCCGCCGGTGGCGGGAGGCTCTCGTTGCCGGTGCCGCCCCGCCGATCGTACTCTCCGCGACCGAAGAGACCGCCCTCGAGGTGATCGACCTCCACGACCTCCGGGAGTATGCGGTGGATCTCTAGAGAATGTTCCGCCTTAGGATTTGCGCCGGAGGGCAGTTCCACATATAATTGCGCGTAGGTGAAAATTCGCGGGAAAATTATACTTGTTGTTCTTCCCATCGTCTTTGTCGCGGTCATTGTCGCGGCAAGCGCCGCGTTTTTCTTAGCGACCAACGCCGTCACCCAGGTGATGCAGGAGTTTCTGAGCTTCAAGGTCTCCCAGGTAGAAAGATACGCTCAGAGCCAGTGGCAGCTCTTGGTCGACAACGGCTTTGCCGGCCGCCCGGAGATGGTGGAAGCTGCCCAGAGCGGCGTAGAGACCTTCGCCCGGTCGATGGTTCGAACCGACACCGAGGTTATCTTTGCGCTAAACGGAGACGGTGAGGTCGAGATGACCACCTCGCCCTTCGCTGTGACCCCGGAAGAGCGGGAGAGGCTATCCGAGCTCGCGGAAGAGGAGCAACGGAGCCTGGTTACCATCTCCCTGGACGGGATCCCCCGGGTGGCCCGTGGCTTTTCCTTCCCCGCCTTCGACTGGTACGTGCTGGTTACCGAGCGGCGGGACGTCTTCTACGCGGCGGTTCGGGACATTACCTACTATTCGGCGATCATTCTGGTTGCGTCGGCCGCCGTCGCGGTCGTCCTGTTGTGGCTCTTCTCCGACCGGCTAACCCGGCCCCTCGGGCGTGTCGCCGACGGCATGGAACGTATAATCCAAGAGAACGATCTCTCGAGCCGGGTAGAAGTCGAGTACTCCGACGAAACCGGGCGCCTTGCCCACACCTTCAACATCATGGTCGAGGAGCTCGACCGGGCCTACAGTCAGATTAAGCGCTACGCCTACGACGCGGTTCTCGCCCAGAAGCGGGAGCACAAGATCCGCAACATCTTCCAGAAGTACGTGCCCCAGGACCTTATCGACAAGTTCTTCCAGAATCCCGAACAGATGCTCGTCGGAGACAACCGGGAGCTGGTGGTCCTCTTCTCGGACATCCGCGGCTTTACGACCATCTCCGAGGGCATGCGCCCCGACGACCTCGTTAGCAGCCTGAACCGCTATTTCTCGACTCAGGTCGACATCATCATGGGGCGGAACGGCATTATTGATAAGTACATCGGGGACGCGATCATGGCCTTCTTCGGCGCACCGGTCTCCCACGAGGACGACGCCTACCAGGCCGTGATGGCAGGAATCGAGATGGCCAAGGCCGTCGAGCGGTTCAACGAGGAGCAGCGCAAGATCGGCAAGCCGGAGTTCCGTATCGGGGTAGGCCTGGCCTACGGCGAGGTAACCGTTGGGAACATCGGCACCGACAAGAAGATGGACTACACCGTCATCGGCGACATCGTCAACCTTGCCTCCCGGATGGAGGGGCTTACCAAGGTCTACCATCAGCAGCTTCTGATCTCCGACCGGCTCTACGAGGCGGTAAAGGGGCAGTTGCTCACTCGTCCGGTAGACAGGGTAGCCGTCAAAGGCAAGACCCAGGGCGTTCCCATCTACACCGCCGTCGACACGCTCGAGCCGGAGGCCGAAGAGGCTTGGAAGTACCACGCCGCTTCGATGAAAGCGTACTACAACCGCGAATTCGATAAGGCCGCCCGAGGATTCCAGGCCGTTCTCGAACGCCTTCCGGGAGATTACCTTGCGGAAGTATTTCTCGAACGCGCCACGACCTACCAAGCCTCGCCGCCGCCCCCGGATTGGGACGGCATCGAGGTAATGACGACAAAATGATCGGCGTCAGGGCGCGATCGACAGCCGGCCCGCTTGCCGTCGCCCTAATCCTCGCGGCATTACTGATTCTTCCCGAGACCCCGGTTCACGCGCAGGACGCCGACCCCGTGCGCGCCTTCTACGTTCCGACGACCCCTCTAGACGATGATGAAGAGAGCATCCGCTTCGCCGGAATCATAGACGAGGCCCTGCGTCGGGAGCTGGAGCTGATGCAATTGGAAGTGGTGATCGACGATTCCGGTGGAGACGCTCCGGCCGCTTCCTTGGGCGGCCGCCTCGATACTGCCCGGGAGGCCGACGCAACCATCGTCGTCGGAAGCACCGCCCTGGTAGAGCGCCGGGAGCTGGTGATGACCTTCCGTGCGATCGACGTCGCCTCCGAGCGGCTTATCGAGGCCTCCTTCTCCCCGACGCTGGTGGGTGTTACCGTCCATAACCGCATCGACGAGGCGGTCACGGAACTCGCCCGGCGCTTGGAACGGTTTCTCGCACAACCCGAGGAACGCGCCTCCATCGCCCCCTTTGCCCTTTCGGTGACCCTCTTCGGAAACCCCGAGGGGATGAAGATCGCCTACCCGGGAGAGGCGCCCATTGGCGTTATCGAAGACGGGGAACTGACGCTTCCCTTCGAGCCCTACCCGGTAGGGTCCCGGCTCCTTTTGGAAAAGACGCATCCGGACTATCATTCCGACGAGGAGACGATCCGGCTAACGGCGCCGCGGAACAGCATCGAGCTGGACCCCTTGTGGAAGAAGAC
>JBKHCS010000143.1:0-6991 GCA_046541715.1 Spirochaetaceae bacterium | reverse complement strand
GCATTGACGATGCCCGACGGGCGGCTTCCGCTAACTACCCATAAAATGGTTCGGGAAGAACATGACGATGTCCGGCACGAAGGTAACCAGAAACAGAATGACGAGCATCGTTACGTAAAAGGGCAGCATCGCCTTTGCTGTCTGTTCGATGGTCGTCCTGCCGACGGCACACCCGACGAAGAGCGCCGATCCGACAGGCGGGGTGCAGAGACCGATCCCAAGGTTCAGCATCATCACGATTCCAAACTGGATCGAGCTCATCCCAAGCTCGGTGACAACGACGGGAAAGAGGATGGGCGTGGTGATCAGGATGAGGGGTGCCATGTCCATTATCATTCCCAGAACCAGCAAAAGGATGTTGATCAGGAGGAGCAGGACGATGCGATTCTGCGACACCGTCAGAAGCGCCTGGGTCGCTTTGGCCGGAATCTGGAGAAAGGCCAGGAGCCACCCGAAGGCAGCAGCAGCCGCGATTAGGCTCATGACGATTGCAAGGGTATGCAGGCTGGAACGCAGGATGCTCCAAAGCGCCTTGAACGGTATCTCGCGGTAGACGAAAAAGGTTATCAACACGGCATAGATGGTGGCAACCGCCGCCGACTCGGTTGCGGTAAACACGCCGGAAAGCACTCCTCCGATAATGATGACCGCGGTAAACAGCCCAAGGATCGCATCCTTTGTAATGGTCGCTGCTTCCTTCAACGTAAATTTTTCCTCTTTGGGATACCCCTTTCGGACGGCGATGACGTAGCTAGTTATCATCAGGGCGAGGCCGAGCATTACGCCGGGGACAAAGCCGCCGAGGAAGAGTCGGCCGACCGATACGCCCCCGGCGGCGAGAGAATAGATAATTACATTATGACTCGGGGGAATGATAATTCCCTGGCAGGCGCTGGTCACGGTGACGGCGACGGCGTAGTCGGCGTCGTACCCCTTCTTCTTCATTATGGGAATCATAATGGTCCCGATGGACGAAACGTCCGCCACCGCAGACCCGGAGATGCCGCCGAAGAACATGCTCGCGAGGACGTTTACCTGGGCCAACCCTCCACGCATCCGGCCGACGATGAGGTTACTAAACATAATCAAGCGGCGAGAGATACCGCCCTTGCTCATTATTTCGCCGGCCAGGATAAAGAAGGGAATTGCGAGGAGCGAGAAAACGCGCGTTCCTTGTATCATTCGCTGCACGATAGCTGCCATCGGAATTCCAAGGTAGGAAGCAGTCGCAATCGACGAGATTGCAAGGGAGAAGGTAATCGGAACCTTTAGAATCAGAAGGAGGGCAAAGCCTCCCAACAGTATTACGGATGCAACTCCCATATCAGGCATCTTCTTCCTCCCAGGCCCTTCTATCGCTTTCGAGTTCGGTATCGGATTCGTAGCCGATGAGGTCCGCCACCCCTTCGTAAAGGAGGAGCAAAGCCGAAAGAGGAAGCACCGCGTAAAGATATCCCGACGAAAGGCGCGAAGCAGGCATGATAGACCGTATCGCAACTTGCATAAGATGATTCCCGTAGATAAAGAAGACCACCCCTACCACGATTACTCCGACGGCTGCTACCCGTCGTAGGATCGAGTCCAGCCAGGGAATCGGACGGCGCCATAGATGCAGACTGATGTGCAAACGCTTTCGGACTCCCATCGGAATGGATAGAAAGACGAACCAGCCGACCAGGACGAGCGCGATCTCCTCACCCCACCGGAGCCCGGTGTTGAGGACATAGCGCATAAAGACGTTGACGCTTATGATCAGCACCATCGCAACCAGAAGAATCCGGGCGATGACTGCGGAGGCCACGTAGAGCGAATCGAATACTACGACGAATAATCGGGCGATCTTTCCGAGCATAGCCTCCCTCTCTCAGAAGAAAAAGCACGTCGCCGGAATCCCTGCAACAGTGCAGAAACCCGGCGACGGACCAAAAGAGTTTTTCTACTCTACGTGTTATCGTACCGCGCGAATTCTGGCAACCACGTCCTGGAGCTCGGGGGAGAGCCGGTCGTAGAGCGGCTGCATCGCATCTTGGAACTCTTCGTAAGCAGCGGGGGTAAGCTCAGTAATGACGTTACCCGCCTCGCGAATCTCGCGTTCCGCGACTTCGACGAAGTCTGCCCACTGCTCTATCTGGTAGTCGATGGAGTCCTTTGCCGCCCGGCGAATAATCTCCTGGTCCTCCTCGCTCAGTCGGTCCATTACTATCTTGCTGGCGATGAGAATCTCCGGAACCCGGGTGTGTCGGTCCAAGGTGAAGTACTGTGCGACTTCGTAGTGGCTCGTCGAATAGTAGCTCGGCCAGTTGTTCTCCGCACCGTCTATTACGCCGGTCTGAAGGCCGCTGTAGACTTCGCCGAAGGGCATTGGGGTAGCAACGGCACCAAGGGCTTCCACGAGACCAACCATCAGATCGCTCTGCTGGACGCGGATCTTCAGGCCTTCCATATCGGCGACGCTTTCGATTTCCCGAACCGAATTGTAGAAGCTCCGGGCCCCGGAGTCGTACCACGCGAGACCGACGAAGTCGGCAGGTTCTAAGCTCGCGAGAAACTCGTCGCCGATTTCGCCCTTCAAGACGTCCCACATATGGTCGGCATCCCGATAGAGGTAGGGCATCTGGAGAGCGTCGAGGGAGGGCGAGAAGGCGGCGAGGGGCGAGATGCTCACCCGGGTAAAGTCGATCGCGCCGAACTGAACCTGCTCGATTACATCCCGCTCTTCACCGAGCTGTGACGAATGATAGACCTCGATCCTAATGCGACCGTCGGTCCGTTCCTCTACGAGCTCGGCAAAGTAGTAGTTTCCCTGGGTGGTAGGATAGTCCTGGACGTGTGTTTCGGCGAGACGCAGAACGATGGGCTCGTCCATGGCCTCTTCGGCCTCTTCGCCGGCACCGCCGCCAAACACCATCCCAACAACAAACACGAGAACCGAGATAGCTATCAGGGTTTTCTTCATCTTATCCTCCTTATGGATTGATGAATCAGTGTCAGCCCGTTTCGGCGATCGCACAATCGGATGATCGGGTCATGTTCTGGACAAACGTGCGGCACGGCAGACCAGGCAAGGAGGATCTTGCGCCGTTAGCACGTATGTGTTCGCCTACCGTCTAATGCTGGTTCTTTCTGAAGGCGCTCGGTGTCAGGCCGGTAATCCGTCGGAATACCCGGCTGAAGTAGTTCTGGTCCGCGTATCCTACCTGGGCCGCGATCTCCTTTACCGAGAGGGTCCCTTCCCGGATAAGCCGCTGGGCGGCTTCGATCCGCCGGGCCGTCAGATAGTCGAGAACAGTCGACCCCGTGGCGCTCTTGAAGATCCGGGAAAGATGAAAAGGCGAGAGTCGGACGTTCTCGGCAATTCGGTCGAGGGAAAGATCTTCCGCGTAGGCTTCGTCGATGAGCTGCCGGGCCTTCCTTACTGCCTGGTGGGTCGATTCTCGGGCCTCCGAGGCCTGGTGGGCGAGGTGCTCGCAGATTCCCGCGATCACAAGGCGCAGGTCCCGCTCCTCGGGCTCGGCAACGGGATCGGAAATCGAACGGAGCAGCCCCGGGATCGTCGGCGAAAGCCGTCCGATCTGCATCGCCGTGGCGTGGACGACGTAGGCCATTACCTCTACCAGCTCCACCCGGGTGGCTTCCAGACCCGGCGCCACCGTGCGAACGTGGTCGAAGAGATCGGTTCCGAGGCGTGCCATGTCTTCAGCGTCGCCGGACAGAATCGCCCGAACCAGCTTCTGTTCCGACTCGAGGAGGGCTCGCCGGGCCGACCGATCGGCCGAACGCCCGGAGCTCGTGCCGCCGCCGGGAGCGGAGCCGCCCTTGGTTGCGGTTTTGGCATTGGCGAACCGCAGCCCGAGACCGGAGAACCCGGGCGACGGACCGTCGAACCCGGCGGTTACCGCCACCCCCAATTCCCGCCGGGCCGAATCGATTACCCGGTGCACCAGGGTGTCCGGCGTCGACGAGGCGACGGGGGCCCCGACTCCCGCATCGGTCACGAGGAGGGCGTACAACGCCGAGGTTTCGGTGCCGGCCAGGAGCAGCACACCCGCCTGCAGGCATTCACGCCGAAGAATGGAAACCACCCGCCGTCGCAGCACCCGCTCGTGGCTCTTCGAATCCGGACGGAGGAGTTTCCCCTCGGCCTTGACGCGCATCACCAACGCGGTAGTCTGTGGTTTCGCGTCGCTCTCGAGGTGCAGATAGCGACGAAGGATCGACTCGTCGATATGCCCGAGGACTGCGTCTCCTATAAGCTTTCCCTCCGCGAGATCTCGTTCGTCGGTATCGACGGCGGCAGGGGTGCCGCCTGGATCCTCGAAGCTGCGTTCCTCAAGGAGTCTTTCGGCAAGGCCCCGGACCACCTCTTCGATACGCTCGTTGCTCGCCGGTTTGATGATAAAGTCGTCCGCATGGAGGCGAATTGCCTCCTGCGCGTAGTCGAAGTAGTTGAAGGCGGTAAGAAAGACGATACGGGTCCGGGGATGGAGGTCCTTGATCTTCCGGGCCGCCTCTATCCCATTGATGCCGGGCATCTTTATGTCGAGGATCGCGATATCCGCCGCCGCTTCCTGGGATAGCTCGACCGCCTCTCGTCCGTTCGCCGCGACCAGGACTTCGTCGACGATGTCGTCAACTTGTCGGATTACGAACTGCAGCGCTTCCCGTTCTAATCGCTCGTCGTCGGCCACAAGGATCCGAAACACCCGTTCCTCCTACTGTGCCGGAAACCTAATCGTAATTACCGTGCCGCTACCGGGGAGAGAGCTTACGTCGAATCGCAAATCATCTCCGTGGAGAAGCCCGAGCCGCGTCTTCACGTTGCGCAATCCGATGTGATCCACCGGACCGTCGAGGGCATCGGGAATCGACGCGATGCCCATACCGGTGTCGGCTACCGTGATTACGACGGACGAGTCTTCGAGACCGCAATCGACGGTCACCTTACCTCCCTCCTCCCGGGGCTCGATTCCGTGGCGGATCGCGTTCTCCACCAAGGGTTGCACGGTTAGGGCGGGAATGCTCACCGACCGGGCGTCTATCCTGCAGTTGAGCACAAACTCGAGGCGCTCATGAAACCGGTGGCGCTGCAACATGACGTACTCCTCGACGACCTGGAGCTCGTCTTCGAGGGTGACCGTGGCGTGGGGCTCCTGGAGCATGTATCGAAACACCTGGGCGAGGGACTGAATAAGGTTTGTGGTCTCCGAAGCACCCTCGAAAAGGGCGGTTCGAGAGATCGTGTTTAGGGTGTTGAAGAGAAAATGTGGGTTAATCTGAGACTGCAGCCCGAGAAGCTGAGCCTCCCGGAGGGAATGGCTCAGCCGGGCGGTCTGAAGCTCGAGCTCCCGCTTGCCCTGGAGGTCGTGAATAAGCTGTTTGACGTTCCGCTGCATGGCGGCGAAGGCATCGGCGAGAATCTGTATCTCGTCGGAGGTTTTGACCCGGATAATGGCTGCGTCAAGGTTGCCGCCGGATATTTCTTGCGCGGCTTTCGCGAGCGACACGATCGGCCGGGTCACAGTTCGCGAAAAGAGCATCGAAAAGCCGACCATTACCATAATCAGCAGAACTACGGCGGAGCCGGAGCCTATCGTCGTCGCCCGTGCCCGGCGAGCGAGGAGGGCCACGTCTGCCTCCCCGACGTCCAACCGGACCTGTAGCAGCCGCTCGGCGTAGCCGTCGACGTATCGGCGGATTTGCGCACCCCGGACGTAGTGGCTGAAAGCCCCACTTGCTCCGGTCTCGGTCGACTGAACCGCGCCGTTCATGGCCCCGACGTAGGCGAGGAGCCCAAAGTGCATCGCCCGAAGCTGGAAGTAGTCCTCAATTCTTCCCGTCGAGGTCCGGTCTAAGCTCCGGTGTAGCTCCGTAAGCTGCGGGATAAGCTCGTAGTACCGGTTGAGGCCGCCCCCCGACGGATTGCGAAGGTAGTGCTCCACCGTCCGCTCGCTCTGCGAAAGGAGCACCCGGAAACGGTGGATCGCAAGGTAGCTGTCGAGGTAGTTGCTAAAGATTGCGCTCTGTTCGGCTACGAGCCAACCTACGCTGACGGCGATAACGACGGTAAGGACCGCGATAGCGGTAAACAGAATCACCTGCCGGGCGTTCAGCGACCGGCGGGGAGAAAGTCCGTCGGACTCCTGCATGGCTGCATTGTAGCCCTATCACCGCCCCTCCGGCTACTCAGGTACGCGGTACCGGGGTATAGCAATCAGCCCAGTCGCCGTGTTCGATTCTCTATTGACCGTTCGATTCGTCGCTCCCGGCCTTATCTGGTCCGCGACGGATTGCCGACCGGTCGTTCCAGATGCATGGACTGGTCGAACCCTAACCGGGAGACACGCCGGCGGCTTACTCTTCCGGGCGAATCATCAGAATTCTGTCGTCGTTGGCGGCGGGGTCGCCTCGGCCGTCGCGGTTGCTGGTCGCAATGTATACAACGCCGTCGGGATTCACGAGAACGTCCCGGAGGCGGCCGTAACGCCCCTGGGAGATGATGGTCTGGCTCTCGACCCCGCCTCCGTCTTCAGAGAGTTCCAAACGATAGAGTGCCGAGCCCTTGAGCGTCACGAAGAGGAAGCTTCCGCGCCATCCGGGTATCAGGCCGCTGTCGTAAAAGTCGGCTCCCGCCGGGGCGGGCTCACCGTCGGCGGTTACTCGGAGCACTTTGCCGTTGAGCGCCTCGGTGTCCTGGGCGACACGAGGCCGCCCGGCGTCTCCGGTCGTCACGTAGAGGTAGCCCGAGGGCCCGAAGGCGAGACGGGCTCCGTCGTGGTAGGTGTTTCCGAGAATTCCGTCGATAATCACCTCTCGGTTCCGAAGTGCGCCGGCTTCGAAGGAGTAGCGCAAGAGCCGGTTGGCAATCTCTCCCCCTTCGGAATAGGACTGCAAAAAATACACATAGGGAGTCTCGGGAAAATCGGGGTGTAGCTCCATTCCTAGCAACCCGCTCTCCCCCTGCTCCTCGGTCGGAATCTCGGCAAGAAGGTGG
>JBKHCS010000142.1:0-7000 GCA_046541715.1 Spirochaetaceae bacterium | reverse complement strand
AGGTTGTAGTGGTTCTGCATGGTGATGAACCGGCTCCATCCCCGGAGCTCCGAGGTGTAGAGCGCCTTGGAGAACTGCCAAGCGAACATGCTCGAAGCGCCGATGTACCGGGCCTTCCCGGCCCGGACGATGTCGTTGAGCGCCTCGAGGGTCTCCTCGATTGGGGTGGCGTAGTCCCATCGATGGATCTGATAGAGATCGACGTAGTCGGTTCCCAGGCGTCGCAGGGAGGCGTCGATGGAATCCATGATATGCTTCCGGGATAGCCCACCCCCGTTGGGATCGTCGGACATCTTGCCGTAGACCTTGGTGGCGATGATAACCTCCTCCCTCTTGGCAAATTCCTTGAGCGCTCGGCCGGTTATCTCTTCGCTGACGCCGACGGAGTACATGTCGGCGGTATCGAAGAAGTTGATCCCCGACTCCAGGGCTTTCTTGTAGAACGGCCGGGAGTCTTCCTCCTCGAGAACCCATTCCCGCCACTTCGGGGTGCCGTAGCTCATCGTTCCCAAGCAGATCCGGGAAACCTTCATGCCCGTGTTCCCAAGGCGTACGTATTCCACTCGATTCTCCTTTACCCCTATGGTAACCGGGAAGCCGGAATGAGAGAAGCCGTGGGGAGCGGTGGGTGCTCCTACAGACAGGTTTCCCGCAGGATAAGGTGGGGTTGCAGCGCGATCTGGCTGGGGATGTGGACCCTGTTGGCGTGGCGGTCCCGGATAACGCGGATGAGCCGCTCGCAGGTTAGAAAGGCCACTTCTTCCGAGGGCTGGCGTACGGTGCTCAACAGCGGTCGAAGACGGCTCGCGAGGGCGGTGTCGTCGTAGCCGACGACGGCGACATCCTCCGGTACCCGGCAGCCCCGGCTCTGCAAGCCGTGGATCAGTCCGAGGGCCATCAAGTCGTTCAGGGCAAAGAGGGCGTCCGCCTTACAGATGTCCAGGCTCCGAGACGTTGCGATCTCGAAGCCGCTCTCAAAGGTGGACTCGGCGGAAACCTCCTTTACGTCGATCTCCCGGCCCCGCATTCGGAGACCGGCCCGGAAGCCCCTGAGTCGTTGATCGAACTCCAGGGCGCCGCTGATGTTACGGAAGGCGATCACCCTTTCATATCCCCGATCGGAAAAGTGCTGTCCAACCAACATCCCACCCTGCTCGTGGTCGACGTAGACCCAATCGATGTCGCTCCTCGGTTCCGCCGGCGGGTAGTGGGAATAGACGTAGGGTGTCTTCTCGGAGGCGAGAAACTCCTCGGTTTCCCGATCCGAGTAGGGGATAACCAGAATAAGGCCGTCGACCTTCCGGCGGCGCACCAGCTTTCGAACGTTGTTTACGCCGGTAAACCGGTTCTGAAGAAAGGTCACGATAAGGTCCATGTCCTCCCGTTCGAGACTCCTCCGGAGGTGGTTGTGGAGGCCACTATGGTAGAGGTGGACGTGAATCTGGTCGTAATCCTCCGGGAGGATGATGCCGATGGTGCCGATCTGTTTGGTGCTCAGTCCCCGGGCGCTGGAGTTGAACTCGAACCCCAAGCTCTCGGCAATATCGAGGACCTTCTGCTTGGTTCGCCGGGCGACGAGGGAGCTGTCGTTCAGACTCCTCGAGACGGTGGAGACGCTAACCTGTGCCTGCTCGGCGATGTCTTTTATCGTTATGGCCATAGTTGATGGGCAGCCCGTCGCCCACGCCCGGATGATCTCCCGGGCGTCTGGGCTATTATTTAGGAGGCTTAGGACTTCTGTCGGTTCTTGCGAACGTCGATGATAACTGCCACGACGATTATAACGGCCCGGAGGACCTGCTGGAAGTCGGCCGAGACGTTCATGAGGTCCAGGCCGTTCTTCATGACCCCCATGATGAGGGCCCCGACGAGGGCGCCCCCGGCGCTCCCGATACCGCCGGAAAGGCTCGTTCCACCGATAACCGACGCCGCGATGGCGTCGAGCTCGTACATGATTCCGAGCCCCGGCTGCCCCGATCCAATCCGTGCCGTCAGAACGATGGAGGATACCGCGGAGAGGAACCCGGCGTAGACGAAGACCATAATCAGATAGCGGTTGACGCTAATGCCGGACACCACCGCTGCCTGCATGTTGCTCCCTAAGGCGTAGGTGTAGCGTCCCCAGAGCGTATGTTTGAGAATGACGTGCGTGGCGATCACGCAGATCAGCAGCACCCAGGCGGGGTTGGGAACTCCGAGGAAAGCCCCCTGCCCGATCCACTTGAACGCGTCAATCAGGCTTCCCCGGGGACGCCCGTCGGAATAGATAAAGGCCCATCCCCGGGCGAAGGTCATCATTCCGAGGGTCGCGATAAAGGCGGGGATCTTTGCCTTCGCCACCAAGGTTCCGTTGATGAGACCCGCGAGGGCACCGACTCCGAGGCCGATCAACACAACCGGCAACACCGGCCAGGGCGATCCCCCGGGGAACAGCCGGTCCGCCGCCCCTACCGACTGGGTAAGGCTTCCCACGACGACGGAGACCATCGCGACCACCGAGCCGGAGGACAGGTCGATGCCGGCGGTTATGATGACCATCGTAACGCCGAGGGCGATTATGCCGATAACGCTGACCTGCCGGAGAACGTTCAGTAGGTTATTGATCCGGAGAAAGACCCCTCCGGTAAGGACCGAAAGAAGAACGACCAGGCCGACAAGGATTAGTGCGATACTGTACTTCGATAGAAACTCCCCAACCGTAAGGCCACGCTTTTTCGTCAGTTCGTCTTGGGTATTTTTAATGGTGATGTTCGACACGTACGTTCCCCTCCTTACTTTTCCGCCGCGTAGGTTTCGAGCGGCTCACCCGTCGCCATATGAAGAATTTTCTCCTGAGTCGCCTCGTCCCGGCCGATCTCGCCGATCTTGTCGCCTTCGTGCATTACCACGACGCGGTCCGACATCGCGAGGATCTCCGGTAGCTCGGAGGAGATAAGGATAATCGCCTTACCCCGTCGGGCAAGGTCGGACATAAGCTTGTAGATTTCGCTCTTCGCCCCGACGTCGATGCCTCGGGTGGGCTCGTCGAGAATCAGAAGCTCCGGCTCGGTGGCGAGCCACCGGGAAACCAGGACCTTCTGCTGGTTTCCCCCCGAGAGGAACATCACCAGCTGGTCCAGAGAGGGCGTCTTTATGCTGAGCTGCCCGATCGCGTTGTCGCAGAGCTTGCCGACCTCTTTGTGGTCGATAAAGAGTCCCTTTAGCCGGTTGCGCAGGCTCGCCATCGCGATGTTGTCCCGGACCGAGAGATTCAAGTAAAGCCCGGATCGCTTCCGGTCCTCGGTCAGAAAGGCCATACCCGCCCGGATTGCCGCATCCGGGGTCATCGGCGGAATTGCCTTTCCGTTCATCTTGACGGTGCCCGCCTGCCGGGGAGCGACTCCGAAGACAGCCTCCATGGTTTCGGTGCGGCCGGCACCGACCAGTCCCGCGAACCCGAGAATCTCTCCCCGGCGAACCTCAAAGCTAATGTCGGTGCAGTAGCCGTGGCGCGTTACGCCCTCGACTTCCAAAACGACATCCTGGATCTCCGCCGTCTCCTTCTGGAAGAACTTGTCGATGGAACGGCCGACCATCATCGTTATCAGCTTTTCCCGGGTGAGCTTCGAAGAGTCCTCCCGTCCGACAAACTCCCCGTCTCGAAAGACGCTTACCTCGTCGGTAATCGCGAAGACCTCGTCCATCTTGTGGGTTATGTAGACGACGGCGACGCCACGCTGTTTAAGGTCCTCGATAATATCGAAGAGGTGGTGCACCTCTTGTTCGGTCAGGGCGGAAGAGGGCTCATCCATAATGACCAGGCTCGCCTGGTAGCTCACGGCCTTGGCAATCTCGACCAACTGCATCTGGGCGACGCTCAGAGCACCCATAATCGCAGTGGCGGAAATTCTTATCTTAAGGTCTTTGAGAATACGCGTTGTTTCCTGGTCGATTGCCTTGTGGTCAATGAGCCCGAGCTTGTTGCGCTTTTCCCGCCCTAGAAAGATGTTTTGTGCAACGGTCATGTAGGGGAGGGGGCTCAACTCTTGGTGGATCATGGAAATGCCCATCTCCAGGGCAGCGTGAATGGAGTCGAACTCGACCGGTTCTCCCTTGAACTTGATGGTCCCGGCGTCTGCGTGGTAGAGGCCGATGGCGACCTTCATCAAGGTGGACTTGCCGGCGCCGTTCTCTCCCATCACTCCGTGAACGGTCCCCGGTTTGACCTTTAGCTCGACCCCCTTGAGGGCCTGAACGCCGGGAAACCCCTTCTGAATACCCTCCATTTCGAGAACGTACTCGGTTGCCATTCATCCTCCTTAGAAAAAGACGGACGCCCCCGGGGAGGCGTCCGTAACCTGGTCTGGACAGTTTTACTTGTACTCGTCGACATTTTCCTGGGTGACGGGCTCGAAGGGGATCTGAACGAAGTTTTCTACGTCCTCTCCGTTGATTAGGTCGAGAGCCGTTTGGACCGCTCCGCGACCCTGAGCCGCCGCGTTCTGGAAGACCGTCATCTCGAGGCGTCCGGCCTCAACCGCTTCTATCGCTTCCGGTGTGGCGTCGACGCCGGTTACGATAACCTCGTCGAGGAGTCCGGCTTCTTCGAGGACCAAGGTTGCTCCAAGGGCCATTTCGTCGTTATTCGCGACGATCGCGTCGATCTCGTCCCCCGCGGCGAGCCAGTTCTCTACGACGGCCACAGCTTCGGAGCGCTGGAAGTTCGCCGTCTGCTCCCGAATAACTTGGATGTCGGGATACTCGTCGAAGACCTCCTTCGCTCCGGCGGTTCGTCCGATCTGGGGGGCGCTTCCGAGGGAGCCGAGAAGAATGACGACATTGCCGCTGGTGCCCATGTTCTCCACCACGTATTCGGCCTGGAGCCGTCCGGCGACCTCTTCAGGAGAGGCGACCGCGACCACATTGTCCCCTTCGAGGGCGTCGTCCCCGGGGCGCCGGTTTACGTAGACCAAAGGAATCCCCGCTTCTCGGGTGAGCTCAGAAATCCGGGGAGCCGTAGTCTGGTCGATTACGTGAATAATGATGGCATCAACACCCTGGGTGATGAAGTTCTCGATCTGCTTGAGCTGTTCGTTCGGGTCACGCTTTCCGTCCGCGGCGATAACCTCCGCACCCGCTTGTTCCGCTTCGTCGGTCAGCTCGTCGAGCAGAAACCGCATAAAGACATCGTTGAAGTCCTCGATGGTGACACCGAGCCGGACCTGCCCGTCCTCCCCCTGTCCGCCGGCATACACGCCGGATACGGCGACAAGCGCCACGACCATGAGAGTAAGAAACTTTCGCATAGGAACCCTCCTCTTTTGATTCGATTGCTTCTCTTTTTTGCAACCGTTTTCATGCTAAGTCGGGAATTTCGAACTGTCAATAGAAAAATGAGGAGGGATGCGAATTTTCGCGTTGCGCCCGGCCCCGGGTGGCCCTATACTTCTGTTCATGACGAACAAGCTCTACCTCAATCATATCGCCCTTCCGGCGCTTTCCGTAGTCGATTTACTGCATACCAGCAAAGAACTTGGGTTCGACGGGGTCGAGCTGCGGAACGACATCGGCTCCGGGGACCCCCTTACCGGCCTCGAGGCGGCACAGATTCGCGACGTTGCCGGGGAAACCGGTCAGGAAATCTTTAGTATCAACGCGCTACAGCGCACGAACGACCCGGCAATTCGGTCAGAACTTATCGATAGTTTGCAAGCGATTGCAAAAGCGGCCCGGTCGGTGGGCGCCGGAAACATAGTCTTATGTCCGGTCAACGACAGCGACGATCCGCGGAGCAGGGACCAGGCCTTCGGCGACTTGGTCGATAACCTCCAGGTTCTGGCTCCCGTCCTCGAAGAGTGGGGGCTGCTGGGGCTGGTGGAGCCCCTCGGCTTTCCCCAAAGCTCGCTTCGGGCACTTTCGGTTGCCTTTCGTGCCATCGGGGAGAGTGGGGCGGGGTGCTACATGGGGCTTCTCGATACCTTTCACTTCGCCCTCGGGACCGACGACTTCGACGACCTCCGGCGCTATCCCCCCGGGAAGCTCGGGCTCGTTCATCTATCCGGGGTCGAGGAGAACATTCCATTCGAGCAGATGTTGGACGACCACCGGATTCTCGTGGGACCGAAGGATCGTCTGGAAACCGGGCGTCAGGTTGCCGCCCTCGTTGGCCGGGGCTACTCCGGCCCCTTAGCCTTCGAGCCCTTCAGCCCGGTTATCCGGGAGACGCCGCCGGCGCAGCTCCTGCCGCAGCTTCGTGCGAGTGCGGAATTTGTGCGTGCTACGAAACCTCGGCGATCGTAACAACCCGCTTTTCTTCCAGCGACTTTTTTGCCGCTGCTCCGATCAGCATCGGGGCCAGTCCGTCGGCGCCGGTGGTCGGTGGCGGCGTCCCCTCCCGGAGAGCCTTTACAAAGGCCTCGGACTCCCGGGCGTAGGCCTCGGCGTAGCGTTCGAGAAAGAACCAGAGCGGCTTATCGCTCCGGGGGCCCTCAGCGGTCGTTCTAATGACTCGGGTTTCCGTGTCGTTCTCGGTCCGAACCATCCCCTTGCTTCCGAAGACCTCGGCCCGCTGGTCGTAGCCGTAGACCGCTTGGCGGCTGTTGTCGATAACGCCGATGGCGCCGTTTTCGAACCAGAGGGTGACGACGGCGGTGTCGATGTCGCCCGCGGCGCCGATCTCTTCGGAGACGAGGACCGTTCCCGCGGCGGAGACCGCGGTTACCTCGCTTCCCGAGAGAAACCGCGCCATGTCGAAGTCGTGGATCGTCATGTCGAGAAAGAGCCCCCCGGAGACCCTTACGTAATCGATCGGAGGCGGTTGGGGATCCCGGGAGGTAATCTTGACCAGGTGCACCTGCCCGACCTCTCCGGCGGAGACCGCAGCGTGGAGCGCCGCGTAGTTGTGGTCGAACCGGCGGTTAAAGCCCACCATCATCGTGACGCCTGCGCGTTCGACCTTCTCGAGGGCCTCCCGCACCTTGGCGATCTCCAGGTCGATCGGCTTTTCGCAGAAGATGTGCTT
>JBKHCS010000027.1:0-30778 GCA_046541715.1 Spirochaetaceae bacterium | reverse complement strand
TACGGTGTCTCGTAGGTGTAGAAGTGCCAGGGACCAATTCCGAAGATGCTATGGTACGCCTCGACGGTGCGTTCCAAATCCTCTACGACGAGGGCAAATTGGGCGATCCCGTTCCGGAGAAAAGAAAGCGGCGTATTCATACCCGGCTATCTTGACCTCCCGAACACATTACCGCAACACTCTTTCCATGCCTCCACACGATCGTTTTGCTCCGGCCGTACCACCGGTCCTTCTGTTGACCGTTATGGTTTTCTTTGCCCTCTTTCCGCGGCTCCTACTCGCGCCGCTGCTGCTGCGGATAGCCGAAGGCCTCGAAATGGACTACCGGGAGGCGTCTTCATTTTTCGTCACTGCGTCCTTAGGTTTTGTAGCCGGGCTCCTCGCCTCCGGGTTCGTCGCTCAGCGGATAGGACACCACGGCACAATTCTCGGTTCTACGGCTATGGCCGGGGCGGCACTTCTCTCCGTTATGGCGGTTCAGGACCAATCTTCGTTTCATCTGGTGATGGGGGTGGTCGGCTTCGCGAACGGGCTGTATCCAGGAAGCGGAGTAACCTCCGTAACCGCCGTCGTCCCGGAGCACCATCGGGGAAAGGCGATAGCGATCCACGAATCGGGACCCAATCTCGCCTTTATTCTTGCCCCCCTTGTCTCAGCTGCTTTGGCCCCGATTCTCGGATGGCGCATCATCTTTGTGCTGACCGGATTAGCGAGCCTCTTAGCCGCCGCGGCCTTCTCGATCTTTGGCGCACGGAGCACGGGACCTGCGGAAGCCCCGAATTTTCAGAACCTCCGTCTGTTCGTAAACAACCGGACGTACTGGATTGTGGTACTCCTCTTCGCCTTAGCCGCCTCGTGCGCGATCGGCGTCTACGCGGTTCTGCCGACCTTCTTGGTCGTCCACCACGACCTTTCCGAAGCCACGGTCAACACTCTCGTCGGCTTATCCCGGACCAGTGGATTTGTCGCCATTCTCGGCGCCGGGTTTCTCTCGGACCGGTTCGGCTTCCGGCGTCTAGCCGCAGTCGTCCTCCTGTTTTCCGGGGTCATGACCGCAGGAATCGGCCTGGCCTCGGGTTCCCTCCTCGTCGCCGTCGTCTTTCTACAGCCGTTGGTTATCCAATCGTTCTTTCCTCTGGGTATCTCCGCGGTCGCGGAAATTACCCCGCCCGCAGCTCGGAACCTCGGGGTAGTCATTCCGATTGTCTTCGCAAACTTTATCGGATCCGGTGTAACCCCTCGCGTCTTCGGGGCGCTCGCCGACGTCGGTCTCTTTGCCGCGGGCTTCGTAGGACTCGGCGTAATCCTCCTTTTCGCTACAGCGACCCTTCGGAAGTATCAACAAGACTGTTGATATATCGTTCTAAATCGTTATCCGATCGGTTCTTATCGGAGAATAGAGCAAATTGCAGAAAAAAATACCGATAACCCTTTTCGGTACAGCCGGTTGTGCTGTAGGTTATCAACAAGCTTGTAGACACCGCTTAAGATTCTCGAAAGGAGTAACTCAAAATGATCTACTGCATTCCCGCGGAAGGTACCGAAGGTCTCTCCGCCCCGGTTAGCGGTCACTTCGGCCGCTGTTCCTATTTCGTCATCCACAACGACCAATCCGGCGAGACGACAACCGTTGCCAACCGGAATACCCACGACGAACACGGGCAGTGTCGTCCACTCGACTCTATCGAAGGGTTAGGAGTAAACGTAGTCCTCGCCGGAGGAATGGGCCGCGGAGCGGTTTCCCGCCTCAACGCGGCCGGCATCGAAGTGTTCTGCCCCCCCGAGCTTCCATCGGGAACCTTGACCGTTGGCCGCCTTATCGACGCCTACCGTACCGGAAGCCTCGAGCCGCTCGCTCCTGAAGGCGCCTGCGGCGGCCACGGCGACCATCATTCTCATCACCACTAGAGGTCCAAAGGGGCGCCGGAGCCCTTCGCACGGCGCAAGGCGACGCCTACGGCATACGCGGCCATAAGGCCCCCGAGAATCAAAAACCCGATACGGAACGACGCGGTTTCGGCGACCCAGCCCATTCCAAGGGGAACGAGTCCCCCGCCGAGGATGTACCCGAAAGGCACCGTTAGGGAGATATTCAGGTTCCGGGTCGCTTCGGGGCCGACCCTCGACAGGGCCGTCAAGACAACGGGAAAGAGGGCGGCGCTTGTTAGCGCCTGGAGAAAGACTGCCACGACGAGGGGCCATCCCGAGAACAACCCGATGCCAAGAATGAACACTCCCCCGGATATTCCGAGAAACACGAGAAGCCGGTGAACGCCGAAGCGGTCGGCCAAGGCGCCCGCGAGAAAGATCGCGACGAGCCCCATCGTCCGGGAAAGACCGACGACGGTGTTTACCGTAGCACGGCGGATGCCGACTTCGGAGACAAGGTAGGACGGAAGCATCGAGTATATCCCCATGTGGGCGACCATCGCCCACATCATAAAGACCGCCGCCATCCAGAACGCCGGGTCCCCGATGACAACCCGGATCTTCGAAAAATGCGGCGGCGCCCCGCGAAACCGACCCCCTTCGGAAAAGATACCGTAAACGAGAGCGGTGACAATAGCCGCACCGGAGGTAACGAGAAGGGCCCCCCGCCAGTCGCTGATACGGAGCATAGACTCGGCGAAGAAGGGCGCCAGGACGAATACCAGGTTCGGCCCGATTTCGTGAATCGCCGTTGCGGTCCCCCACCGTTCCTTCGGCACGAGGGAGGTCAAGGTGGTAATCCCGGAGGGGGGATAGAGGCCGGCCCCCACGCCCACGACGATCAAGGCGAGCCGCATGGCGGTGACGGAAGTCGAGAGAGCCACCAGACCCACGCCCACGCCGGCCAAGGCCACCGCGATAACGATGACGCTCCGGTGGTTGATGAACCTCGTAAAATGACCCGAAACCAACATGGTGGTCGTATATCCGAGGGCGATAAAGAAGAAGAACGAGCCTCCGACAACGTGGGAGATGTTAAGATCGCTCTCGATCGCAGGCAGAAGAGGCGAGAAGATCACCCGGGAGAAAAAGCTGAAGAAGACGACGCTCACCAGAAAGGACAGACGTCGAAAACGGAAGGAAGCTGTGGGGTCACCGGTTTCAGACATCGCTCCGCCTACCAACGCTGGTGCACCTGCGGTCGGATATGCTCGTCGTAGATCCTCCCGATTCTATCCATCGTATCCTTCGAGAGCGCCGGAAGGCCACTGGCTTCGGCGTTACCGTGCGCCTGCTCCGGATTCTTCGCCCCGGGAATCGCAGCCGAAACCGCCGGAAAACTCAAGACCCAACGGAGCGCAAACTGAGCCATAGAAACACCCTCCGGCACAAGCTCCCGCAAGCGTTCCACCGCCTCGAGGCCGGTTTCGAAGTCGACCCCGGCGAAGGTCTCGCCTCGGTCGAAGGCCGACCCGTCGATGTTAAAACTGCGGTGGTCGTCTTTCGGAAACCTCGAATCCCGGGTCATTTTGCCGGTAAGCAGTCCACTCGCCAGGGGTACCCGGGTTAGAATCGCGACTTCCCGCTCGGTAGCCAACTGAAAAAAGAGCTCCGCAGGTCTCCGGCGAAACATGTTAAAAACTATTTGGACGCTCTTTACCCCGGGATACTCGGTAGCCTTGATTGCTTCTTCGACTTTTTCGACGCTCACGCCGTAATGGCGAACCTTTCCCTTCGCGACAAAACGCTCGAGGGCGTCGAAGACCTCCGGTTGGTAGTAGACTTGCGTCGGAGGACAATGCAGCTGCACAAGGTCCAGGGTATCCACGTTCAGGTTCCCCAGACTCCGGTCGATGAAGCCTTCCATCGCCTCCGGGGTGTATCCCTCCGCGACATGGGGGCTGAGCCGACGGCCCAATTTCGTCGCCACGTGGATCTCCTCGGGTCGCTCCTTGACGACCCGGCCTATTATCCGTTCGCTTCTGCCGTCCCCGTATACGTCCGCCGTATCGATAAAGTTTACGCCGTCGTCAATGGCCGCATGCAAAGCCGCGACGGCATCCTCCTCGGACACCGTCCCCCAGGAGCCGCCGATGGCCCAGGCCCCGAAACCGATTTCCGACACCTTCCATCCCGTTCTTCCAAAATTTCTGTAGTTCACGCCTTACCTTCTACCCTCTACGATGTAGTCCCACCAAAACGGCCCGGTCGCAAAGACACCCTTACGCAGGACCGATCGAACGATTAATTCTCGAGCTTCCTGGGTCGAGAAAGCCGTCCGCAGCTTCTTCTCGAACCAAGCCACCCAAATCCTTCGAAGGTCGGTAATCAGTATAGTAGCCCCAGGCTTCGCTATTCGTTCGATTTCCGCGAGCATCCGAAGGGGGTCTTCGACGATGTGGAGCATATAGCTGCTGACGACGATATCCGCCGAATCATCCGGAAGGTCGACATGTTGAACGTCGCCCTTCGCGAAGCTCACGCGGTCCTCTACCGTCTTCCGATCTGCAAGGTCTTCGGCAATCTCCAACAGCGGTTCCGCCAAATCGATGCCGGTAACGCGGATCTTCGGGTGGAGAATGGCGATCTCGGCGGCGACTCCTCCGAACCCACACCCCATATCCACGAGGTGTCCTTTTCGCACGTCGAGTCGCGTCAGCAGCTTTCCCAATCGACGACCGGTCTGGGCAATACTCTCTTTGTTGTTCTCGTAGTATCCCCGCGCCCAATCGACATCGTCGAATACCCGGGGATGAAAAAGCTCGGCCCGTTTCAACGGCAGTTCCTTTCGCTATTCGAGTCGTTCCAGATAGTCTCGCAGCTTGGCCTCCGCAAGCTCTCCGAAGTAGTAGTCCACGAGCACCCCCTGGGAGTCGAAGAACACGGTAGTCGGAAGGCCACGAATTCCGAAATATGCCCCGAGACGCTGTTCTCGGTCGAGGAGAACGTTCGGCAGAGTAATGCTTTCCGCCACGAGGTACTCCTCGATAACCCGGGTCCCCTCGCCCTGGTTGACGAACACAAAGCTCGTGCCGTCCGTGTCCCGAGCAGCGGCAGCCAACATCGGCATTTCTCTGCGGCACGGAGGGCACCACGTCGCCCAAAAATTGATTACCGTCGGGGTACCCACATAGTCTGCCATTTCGACCTCTCCTCCGTCCAGAGTAGACAGCCGGAAGGAAGGCATCATAATCGGTTCTCCCCGACTGCGGACCACCGAGGTAACCGTCGTCGGGAGACCCCAGACCAAGAACGCCGCCCCAAGAACGGCTATCGCCGGTACCAGGTTCGCCGGCGCCCGGCGAAAACGCCACAAGCTAAAAAGAAGAACCCCCGCAACGGCTCCGAAAGGGGAAAACCCTCCCTGCCAGAAATAGAACACCGTCAATGGCCGCGAAAGAAAGGTCGACGCGTGAAGAGCGACGTAGAAGAGCCTTCCCAAAACAAGTCCCGACACGAGGGCACCACCCTCCCACTTTTCGAGCTCCGGCCGCCCCTTTGCAACAATGCCGGAAACCACGGCAAAAGTGACTATGGCCAGAACCCCGAGAGCCCGCTCGAGGGACAAGGCGAAGGGGCCGATGCTCAAGGCTCCCACTACTCCTCATCCTCCTCCGTACCAACCCCGATTCGATCCGGCGGAACCCGGGATGCCCGTTCCTTAAGATGCTTCGAGAAGGAAAAACGGGGTATCGCGGTCGCCGGTTTGGCGGGGATCAGAAGCTCTTCTCCGGTCGCGGGGTTGCGGCCGACCCGGGCCTTTTGGGCACCCCGGGTTCCAAGATAGAGCCGCCCGAGGCGGCCGAGGGGAACCCGCTCGCCGAGGAGAGCGCCGGACTCGATCATGGTCAGGTAGTCGTCGAGGAGCCGCCGAGCGAGCGTCTGGGTAACGCCGTTTCTCTCGGCCAGATACTGGACGATCGACTTCATCGTAAAATGGTCAACGCCTCCTTCTACGGTGAGGCTCTGGTTCTCCTTGACGAATCCGTTGGTCAAGAAGATAGCCGCCTCGAGGAGCCGCTGTCCCTGCTCACCGGGAGACAGCGACGGATCGAAAGACGCGATCAGAAGCAGATCCGACGTGCTTTCGATCGCACAGGTCGAGAATCGAACCGGAGCGTCCACCACGGCGTCCTCCGCCAGGTTGCACCCCTCCGATACGATGATGTCCGGAACGTCGGCCCGGAGCTTAATACTCGCGTACTCGAATGTGCGGCCCTCCTCGGTCAAGGGACCGAGACAGACCAAAGAACCCGAATACGTCAGAAGCAGGGCGGCCCGAGGATCCTCCGCCGGGAAGCGTTGCTCTTCGGTCATATCGAGGGCCTCTCGCTGCTCGACAAAGAGGCGCCGTTTCGCCGTCCAGTTCTCCGTAATCTTCGCCAGAGATTCGTCCCCGGGGGTAAGACCCGAAGACTCGGTGATGGCCTCGAGATGCCGCTGTATTCGTTCAGGGAGCTCGTTGAAAGACTCCATCATTATCGCCTCCAAGTGGAATTTCGAACTGTATGGTCCTACATTGAGTGTATCACGAACAGGAGGAGTGACGATGGGTAACTACCTAGAACGAATCCCGACGGATATTCAGGACCACATTCGGAACATCACAAAGAGCTCGAGCCTTCCGGACAACGAAGAGTCCGTCGAGACCATAGCAGAGGCCTGGTTGGAGAAGAAGCGCATATTCGAAGAGGAGATTCAGAAGCGCGGCATGGAGGAGATAGACGATTTCGGAATGGAAGAGGACCGCGGAGCCCTCATGCTCACCTATTCCGGCTCACTCCTAACCCTCGGCCCCCTGGTTGACGGGAGCCGGAATGTCGAGTACCTCAGCATCGGCCTCCGGGGAGATGTCCCGGAAAGCGCGCATCACGAACACGCCAAGCTGTCCGACGACGTCGCGGTCGACGAAGTTGCCGCTTTCAGCCCGGGCCCGGTAAAACAGACCTCCGCCATCTACAAAATCGCCGTTGCCTCCGACGAGCTGGAGACGGAGGAGGAGGAAGAGCTCCTTGCCGGCGTTACCGAAGTGTTGAGTGAGGAGTTCGCCCAGGTAAACAAGACGGTAATCCTGGAATAGCCGATGGAGAGTATCCGGCGTAGGCTCTACGAGATAGCCGGTAACGGCGGGCTGCCGGATCCGGCGGCGCTCCACAGTGACCTGGAATCGGCTCTCGAAATCCTCCGTTCCGAGGGCCCACCCCGGAGGCCCCTGGATGACGCGGGTCGCCCCGGGGGTCTCATCTATCTGCGACCCGACGTCCCGACGGTTATTGTTCCGGACGTCCACGCCAGGATCGATCTGGTCCTTTCCGTGTTGGACCTGCCAACGGCCCCCTGGGGGCTCGGGGGAACGCTCCTCTCGGCACTTCTTGGCAATGAGGCGCAGCTTCTCTTCTTGGGTGACTACGTCCATGCCGAGTCCCGGGCTGCAGGCCGATGGCTCCAGGCCTTCGAAGAGTTTCAGGATTCATACGCCGAGCACGACGCGATGGACGCCGAGATGGCGGAAAGCCTTACGGTCCTACGCCTCGTGGGCCGACTACGAAGTGCGTCCCCGGAAATGGTACACTGTCTTAAGGGCAATCACGAAAACGTCGCAAACGAACACCGGGACGGCAACATCCCCTTCGGGAAGTTCGCCTACGAGGGCGCAATGGTTGCAGATTACATGCGCCGTTTCTACCCCTCCGTCTTCGAAACCGTGTACGAATTCGAGAAGAGCCTACCCCTTCTCGCCGTCGGAGCGCGGTTTCTCGCAGGGCACGCGGAACCGGCACGGGTATACACCAAGGAGGAGATTATCAACCACCGTTTCGACGGTGAGGTCGTCGCCGGTCTCACCTGGACAGCCAACGATGCCGCCGCACCGGGAAGCGTGGCAGGCATGCTCAGCACGCTTCTCCCCCCGGCAGCCGGTGACCGGAGCCTTTACTTTGGGGGACATCGGCCGATAGACGACTTGTACAACCTCCGGGCGGAAGGCCGTTACGTTCAGCTCCATAACCCCGAACGCCTCATTGCCGCGGTAGTGCCCGCCGACCGACCCTTTGACCTTGACCACGACGTGGTAGAGGTACCCAAAGCGGAGGCCGCGTTCTATGGCTAAGACCCCCGACTCCATCGGCAAGTACCGCGTCTTCAAGCAGCTCGCCCGGGGCGGGATGGGGGCGGTCTACACGGCCCAGCATCCTACCCTTGACCGCACCGTCATCATCAAGAAGTTGACCCTCCGGGGAAACGCGGACATGCGGGAACGGTTTCGAAGAGAAGCTCAGATAATGATGGACCTTCGAAACGACGCCATCGTCGACGTCTACGACCACTTCCGGGAGGGAAGCTCCTACTACATCGTTCTCGAGTATGTCGACGGCGTCTCCTTGGAGGAGCTCATCCACCGGGAGCGCTACCTTCCGAGCGACGTTGCCCTGTTGATCGTCAGAGAAGCGTGCAGAGCCCTCGTCTACGCCCACGAACGGGGCGTCATCCACCGGGACATCAAGCCGGGAAACATTCTGATTTCTCGCAGCGGCGAGGTGAAGCTGGTCGATTTCGGTATTGCGACCATTCACGGAGACGACGAATCCAACCTTACCCGGGAAGGGATGACCCTCGGGACCCCGGTCTACATGGCCCCTGAGCAGTTCCGGAACACACGGAACGTCGACAAGCGAGCCGACATCTACTCTATCGGCGTCGTCCTCTACGAGGCGGTTACCGGGCAGAAGCCTTTCCCGAGTTCTCTTTCCCCGGACGCCCTTGCAAGAATCCAAACCGGACAGTACGAAAGGCCCCGGAAGGTAAACCCGAAGGTCTCCCGTTTCGCGGCCCGGATTATCAAGAAAACGATGAAAGTCCGGACCGACCGCCGAGTTCAGGATCTCGAATGGGTCATCCGGAAGATCGATCATAAGCTCAATGTCGATTCCCGGAGCCAGACGACCGATCTCCTTGCAGAGGTTGTCTCCGGAGAGGCGCAGCCGGAGGTCCCTGCCCGGAAACCCGCCCTCCGCCGTAGTCTCGCTGCGGCCCTCGCAGGACTCTTGGTCGCCGTCGGCGCCTACAGCTATTTTACCGGTTACTACCGCGAGATTCTGATGCCCCGGCAGTACGGGGCCTTGGAAATGCAGATTCGCCTTCCCCGGGGGTCGAAAGCCCCTTCCGATCTCTATGTCGCCGCAGAGCTCTTTGTCGACGATAACGACGAAATCCCGGAGATCGACGTACCGTCTTTGAGTTTTCACCGTCGATTGGAAGCGGAAACCGAAGAGCTTCTGGTCTTCCACTCGCAGCGGATTCATCTGCCCGCAGGAAGCTACCGCGCGAAGGTGGTGGTGGATTCTCGCCTCTCCTGGCAGAGTTTCGTTCTCTCTCCGGTGGCATCGACGACCTCCCGGCGGCTCTTCCTCCCGGGGGATCCGGAAACCGCCCAGCTTCTGGAAGTTCCCATCTCCGACTCGCCTGCGGTTCCCGTCGAAGTCGACTGGAGGGTAACCGACCGGGAAACCGGCCGGGATATTACCGGCGGAACCGACGTCTCCGCCTGGATCAACGGCCGGTGGCTCCCCTGGGGTCCCCTCGTCGCGGCCCGCATCCGGTCCGGTGGTGTCTATCGCTTTTCCTTCGAGCGTCCGGACTATCTGGACCAGACGTTTAGCCTAGCCGTCCAGCCGGAGCAGACGAGCCTCTTCGTCCGGGTCGCCCTGCCACCGGTCCCCGGGGCCCTGGTTATCGAGACCGCCCCGGAGGGATACCAACTGCTCGTCGACGGCTCTACGCACATCCGGGCAGGGGGCTATCCCGGACAACTCATCGAAGTCCCGGAGACCGGGGCCGATCCCCTCCGGCTGGTCCTTCCTCCCGGGCGCTATCAGGTGGCGCTGAAGAAAGGTTTCAACACCACGTCGCCGGTTCGTATCGAGGTACCCTCGGGTCACGCGGTGCCTCTCTCCATCGAAGACACCTCGGGAGAGGCCACCTTTGCCGTGGGCACTCCCCGAGTCGACCCTCGACTCTCGCGGAATCCATAGGAGCGGCGCATGTCCACCTTTTACCGTCGTCTGGTATACGTTCTCTTGGGTGTTGCCGGGGGACTCGCGGTCTGGCCGGTCATGGAACTGGTTATCCGTTCTCAGGGTCGTTTTCCCACCTACCTCCTCTTTAGTGTCGGTTCCGGCGCACTCTTCGGCGCGGCCTACGGATTCTTCTTTGGCCTTGCCGACGGGGTAATCGCCGCGAACGCTCGCCGCAGCCTGACGGGGGGACTCTTTGGGGCTCTCTGGGGGCTTTTAGGCGGTGCCGCCGGGTTCGTCCTGGGTCAGTGGCTCTTACTCGCCCTGGGGGAGCACCTCTTCCGGCAGGGCTTCAGTCTCGCCGAGGCTGTCCTTCCCGTGGCCCGCATCCTCGGTTGGCTGGTTCTCGGCGTCTTCGTCGGCACCACCGAAGGCGTCCGCAAACGCTCTCCCCGAAAGCTCGCCGTCGGAATCGTTGCCGGCCTTATCGGGGGAGCCCTCGGGGGCTTCGTGGTCGAGTATTCGAGCGACTACCTCTCGGAAGGACCGGCGCGCCCCCTCGGACTCTTGCTCTTCGGTGTGTTGGTCGCCCTCGCCTACGGGTTAGTCGAAAAATCCTTGGCCTTCGGGACCTTGCGGCTCCTCAACGGAGTCTACAAAGGAAAGGAGTTCATCCTGAATCAGCGACGCCTTGAATTGGGCTCTTCCCGAAAGGCGGATGTGCCGCTCTTTGGGTACCGCCGGGTGCTGGAAAACCACGCGAGGATACGGACAACGGGTCAGGATATCTATCTCTACCCCGGCGACCCCGAAGCGGAGGTAAAGCGGAACGACGCCAAACTCTCCGACCAAGGAGTGGGTCCCCTCAAGTACGGCGATGTAATACAGATCGGAAGCGCGAAGCTTCTCTACCTGCCTTAGGAGCCGGAAATGATCGACAAACGAACCGCTCTTATTGTTTCGGCCCTTCTGCTTCTCCCACCGGGCATCCTGTTCGGCCAGTCGCTTCGGATCGGCCAGGTCGATCCGAGTCGTCTTCTAACCCGTCAGGAGGTGGATCTCTACCTCGGCGTCACCACGGCCGACGGAGGGGTTCCCGGAGGCCTGAATCCCGGGGACTTTCGGGTCGAAGAGTCACCCGACGGCGAAACCTTTACCGACGCGGAAGTTCTTGACATCACACCCGTGGCGGACCTCGACGAAGGGATTACTTTTCTGCTTCTGGTCGACAACTCCGGAAGCATGTACCAGTCCCTTCGGGGAGAAGACACGGAAGACCCGGAGGCTATGCGCATAACCGCGGCGAAGGCCGCCATCCGCGATTTTCTTGACCAGCTCGACCACCCGGAGGATCGGGTCGCCCTTGCCGGCTTTAACACCGATTACCGACTATACACCCCCCCGACGACCTCCCTCGAAACGGTAGACGAGGCCTTGGAAACGATCCGGAGGCCGGAAAGCGACCAGGCGTACACCGAGCTCTACCGGGCCCTTTCGTTGGCGGCGGAGGACCTCGGAGACGTGGTAGGCCGCAAAGTAATCGTGGTTCTCTCGGATGGAGAGGATTTCCCCTTTTCGGTCCATTCGGGACGGCCCCACCCTGATTACGGCGAACAGCTCGTCGATCCGGAGGCTGCGGTCACCTCGATTACCCAGGAGTCGACCGGCGCGTTCGCGATCAACTTCGCGACGACGGGGGATGAAGGGCTCTCGTCGATCGCAACCCAAACAGGAGGGCTCCTCTTCGACGCGGCAAACCAAGAAGAGCTCGCCTCCGTCTACGGAGAAATCCGAGACCGGATCCTCGACGAGTATCGGCTGACTTACCGGCCCCGGGTTATCCCCGGAAGATTTCGAACCGTCCGGGTGACCTACCTCAGGGGCGAAACCCCCGTCCCGAAGGAACGCCGCTACTTTACCGCGACCATCATGGGACTACCGGGAAGGGGGCCGTGGTTTCTCTATCTGATTGCGTTTATCGGAGCACTTCTGTTGGCCTTCGGCACGGCTCTTCTGCGTTTCCGCAACAACCGCAGGGTTCCGAACCTGGAGGTGCTGAACCCCAGAGGAAAGGCAACCCAGGTTCTCGACATTACCGCGGCCAAAACCGTAATCGGGTCGAGCGACCAAGCGGATGTCACCCTTGCCAACGCTCCTGCCCTCAAAGAATCCCACGCGACCATCGTATTCGACTCGACGACCAAGAGTTACACGGTCGTAAGCGACGAACCCATCAGCGTAAACAATCAACGCACGTCGAAGCGCCGTCTCTCGCCGGGGGACGTTATTCAACTCCCCGGTAGTACGATCGTTTTCGACACTCCGGAGGAGGCAGAAGATGAAAGTTGAAGTAGTTCTCGAGCTCGAGGTGGATCTCCTCGACGTAAGCGTCCGGGATATCAAGAAGCTTGTTGATAACATTATCTCGTCCGAGAAACCAGACGCCATCAAATCGGTCGGCGTTAAGGACGTAAAGCTAAATCCCTAGCCGACCTCTTCGATCGAGATCCGCTTAATCCCCGGAAAGTCGCTTAGCCCTCGGACCAACCTTTCGACCCGGAAGAGCCGAGGAACATAGACGACGTAGCGAATGGTGATGCAGTTCTTCTCTGCTCGGTAGTCGAGGTCGACGGTGCGGATATTCATTCCGAAGCTGTCGATCGTGCGGTTGACTTGATCGCCGTCGGGTCCGGTTCCTTCGGCCTCGATTATCAGCGCTTTGATGAGTCGCTGCTCGAAAAGGACCTTCTCGATCTTGTTAAGGATAGCCAACACGACAACGATCAAGACGACCGCCACCCCGGACGCGACGTAGAGGCCGGCACCGATCCCTAGGCCGATGGCGGCGACGGCCCAGATCGACGCGGCGGTCGTAAGCCCCCTGATATCCGCCCCGAACTTTATGATGGCCCCCGCGCCGAGAAAGCCGATCCCGGAGACCACTTGCGCTGCGATTCGACTCGGGTCTCCAACGCCGTATCGGTCGGGAACCGCGATGGAGACGAACATCAACAGGGTTGCCCCGATGCTGATCAAGGTGTGCGTTCGAAAGCCGGCGGGCTGATCCCGATACTCCCGCTCGAGACCAACCATCGACCCCACAAGCAGGCTCAATGCCAACCGGAGCAGCATGACCTCTAGGGTCAATTCCTGGGGAAAGGGTGTTTCGACCATTCGCCTAGGCTACCATCGAAGAGAATAGTCGTGCTACCCTGAGCAAAATGAAGAGTAAACAATCCGTCGTCCTCGTCGTCGACGCCGGGACGTCTTCGTCCAAGGTCGGTATCGTCGACCGGGAGGGAACCGTCCTCCACCGGGCCTCGGAGCCCTACCACTATGTTGCCCCCAAGCCGGGTTACGTGGAGCTGGATTTTGAGGTTCTCTGGCGCCAATTAGCCCGGGCCGTTTCCGGGCTCCCGACCGAAGACTACCGGATAGAAGCCGTCGGCCTCTCGGTGCTCCGCCCGGGCCTCGTTCCCCTGGACCGGGAAGGAACACCCCTTCGGCCGGCGATCATACACCTCGACCGCCGGAGCGAGGCCGAGGCTTCCGAGGCGGTCCGCCTTATCGGAAGAGAGCGGTTCCTCTCGGTAGCGGGCAATCTCCCGTATCCCGGGGGGATGTCCCTCTCGAGCATGCTCTGGATTCAGAAGAACGAACCGGACGTCTTTTCCAAGGTTCGTTACTTCGGGCATACGAACACCTTTCTGCTAAAGCGGCTGGTCGACAGATGGGCTATCGACACTACCAACGCCTCGTTCAACGGCCTCTACCGGACCCTAACCGACGACGGCTGGGACCGGGACCTCATATTGGATCTCGACTTCTCACCGGAGACGATGCCCCCGGTCTACCATTCGGCGGATTTCGTCGGCACGCTGATCCCCCGCGCCGCCGAGGAGCTCCGACTACCGACCGGGATCCCGGTGGTTGCCGGGGGCGGAGACACCGGCATTGCGGCCTTCGGCGCCGGGGTCAACGACGAAGGCGATATTCTGAACTCGACCGGTACCGTCGAAGTTATGGTTCTCTCGACGGAAAAACCCGTGGCCCGGGGGGAATTTCTCCTTTGCACCCACCCGCTGCCGGGGAAGTGGCTGGTGATGAACATAATCGGAGCCGGTGGAGGTGCCCTTGAATGGGTCCGCCGGGAGTTCTACCGCGAGATGGAGTCGAAGGTCTTCTACCGGGACCACCTTCCCGACATCATGCAGAACCCCGAAACGACGGTGAGCCTGGTGCCCTTTTTTGCCGGGGACCGGACGAGCTTCGAGAAACGAACCGCCGAGTTTACCGGAATAACCTTGGCCCACACCCGGGACGACCTTCTTAGGGCGACGGCTAACGCGATCGTCGCGGAAATGCGCCGCCGGTACGACTACTACGTGGAGAACTGGACCCTCTCGGGAAAGATGCGGTACACCGGTGGAGGGATCGAGGCGATGCTCCGTCTGAAGAAGGACGCCTTTCCGGGAGTCCGGTGGGAGGAATGCCCGGAGGCCACCATAGCCGGAGCGGCCAAACTCGGTTGGATGGCAGCCGAGGCCGGCGGACCGGTGGCCACGCCCTTCGCCTAGACGGCCGGTTGTTTAGAAGGGCAATCCGTACCCAACGAGAAAGGTCAAGGCGTTGTCGTATGCCTTATCCCGGTTGTATCCCGTAAGACCCCGGGTGTACCGGGCGTCTAAGAGTAAGATCCCGGGCCCTAAGGGAAGCACATACCCCACCCCCCCGGTCGCCCCGAATACCTGCTCCGCCTCCGGTACGTCGCCACCCTTGAGCACCTCGCCGTCGGCCCTTGTCTCGGTGAGGATATCACCCTGGAGAAACAAGAGGGTCGGCCCGAGAAAAACCGAGACCCGCCCGGGACCACGATCGAAATAGCGCTCGCCGAGAAAGGACGTGTCGAGCAATACGGTACGGACCCGGATCTCCGCGTCACTACCGCCTATCCGGCCGTCCACCCGACCACCGTGTTCGGTGTAGAGAAGCTCCACCCGGATGCCGTACCGCGAGGGAAACACCGCGGAAACGAATCCTCCGAGCGTTGCCCCGAATCGCCCCTTGTTATCTCCGTCGAAAATCCGAACGATATCCTCGTCCCAGTCGGGTCCGGTAATCCAGGAAAAGTTTGCCCCCCCTTTGGCACCGACGAACAGCTCCGGCTCCCCGAAAGCAGGTTGCGGTGCCCAGGACAGAAGCAGCATGGTAGCGATTACGACGGCCTTCGTTGTCACCCGCGACTCCAATGTGCGAAAGGCGATATCCCATTCTGCTGAGGCTGCGACATGAGTGCAAGACGGGCCGGTGCTACTTAGGCCGGGCCCCGGAAGGGGGAGCGTACCGGAGGTGGCGACTACCTAATCAAGAACGACGTCTCGTGCCCCGAAAGCCGCTCGAACCCCGACTCGGTAATGAGGTAGTTATGCTCGATACGAGCGCTTACCTCCTCTCCGTAGACCCCCGGCTCCAACGTGACGATGTCCCCGATCATGAGTATTTCGTCACTTTCCGGTACAAAGTAGGGAGCTTCCGGGTGACCGAGCCCTAGGCCGTGGCCGGCGTGGTGTAGCAAGCCCTCGGAGTAACCCGCGCCGTGGAGGACGTGGTCCACCACCTTGTACACAGACGCCGCGCCGTTTCCGGGCCTGAGTAACGCTTCTCCCGCCCGGAGGGCTTCGTGGAGCGTCTTTTCGGCGTGCGCTTCGGCGGCCGTCAACTCGTCTCGAAGCACCAGGGTGGACGTATAGTCGCTCCGGTAGCCATCGACGTAGGGGTTCAGGTCCAGGATTACCGAGTCGCCGGCCTCTATAACGCGTCCCGACGGGGCCCCGGAGCCCTCCCGGCAACGGGGCCCGCTCAGGACATCGGAGATAAGGTTGACGCCCTCCCCGGCCGAGACGGTCATCGCATCGAGGAGAGCCGCATAGAGCCCGATTTCGGTCATCCCGGGCTTTAAGATTTTCCTGGCCGTCTCGTGACCCACCGCGCCGATCTCTACTGCCCGGCGGATAAGGGCAACCTCGTCCGGGTGCTTCTGCCGCCGTTGCATCAGGATTACGTCGGTAATGTCGAGGAGCTCCGGGTCGATTCCCGGAGGAAGCACGTCGACCGGAAGCGTTCCGGCCTCATACCCGATACGAGGGGACGACTTGTCCGCTAAAAGCTCGCCGAGAACGCCCTGGGCGACCTCCGCTCCCCGTCGCCAGATGGCGGTTCCGCTCGACCGGGTCGGGTCGTACCAGGTCCATACCTCGGTGCGATCGACGTCGCAGGCCTCCAGGCCCCCCGTCGCAAAGTTGTGGGTTATAAGAGTCGATTCTCCTCTTGCATCGATCGCGAGCATGGCCGGCCCCCACCCCCCGAGGGAAAGTTCCGAGGCGCGAAAGCCTGTGTAGTAGAGCACGTTCCGGGGGTTAGATATCACGATCAGGTCGGCCTGGACGCGCTCGAGTAAACCGCTCCGGCGGCGCCGGGAGCCTTCAGGGGTCAATCGCATCGTGGTTCCATCCTTTCTGTTTCTTGTAAGATTACCATCGTTCCTCTATGATCAACTTCTAACCATGGAACTGAAAAATCAAATCGCACTCATTACCGGCTCTGCTCGGGGAATTGGAAAAGCTTCCGCCAAACTGCTTGCGGAGCACGGCGCCCACGTCGTTATCGCAGACCTCAACGAGCGGGCGGCGAAGGAGACCGCCCTGGAATTCGAAAAGGCCGGTCTCTCCGCGGAAGGCGTTCTCCTCGACGTGGCCGACCCGGAGTCGATCCGCACCGTCGTGGCCGACATTCTGGCTCGCCACGACAGGATCGATATTCTCGTCAACAACGCCGGAATCGTGAACTTCAAGACCGCCGGCGAGACTACCGTCGACGAATGGGACCGGGTCCTCGATATCAACCTTCGCGGCGTTCATCTCTGCTCCCAGACGGTGATCGAACACATGATAACCCGGCGGAAGGGCAAGATCGTCAACCTCGCTTCCATGGGCGGACAGGTCGGGGGCCTCAAGGTCGGCCCTGACTACACCGCGAGCAAAGCGGGCGTGATAGGCCTGGCCAAGTCCTACGCCCGGTACGGCGCGGCGCATAACATAAACGTCAACGCGGTAGCCCCGGGTTTTATCGCGACGGATATGACGACCGGCAAGTTCAATCCGGAAGAGGTGCCCCTCAAACGAATAGGCACCGCCGAAGACGTCGCGAAAGCCGTCTACTTTCTCGCTTCTCCCCTGTCGGATTACATTACCGGAGCGACGATCGACGTAAACGGCGGCGTATTTATGCGCTAGCCCGGAATCTGATCAGTCGCCAAGCTCGACCAGGTTACCGTTCTCGTTAAACTCGAGCTCGAAGGGCTCTCCGAGAACCGTGAGCTCCGGGTTCGCCTCTACCTGGTCCCGCATCGTCTCCGATACGAGTAGCTCGTTGATGTGCGAGGTGTTCGGAATTCGGACCAATGTCGGCGGCCGGTCGGTAATCCCCTCGGAGTTGTAGATACCCGCCTTGATCGCCGTCATGTCGTTCTTCATGACCAGACCCATCTTGCCCGGCTTCGGCACCCGGCTGGTCAAGGCGTTCGGATACGCCGCGTCGAAGTCGGTCTTGTCGAAGAGCCTCTTGGTAACGAAATCCGCAAGCCCGGCCCCGAGCATGTTCCCATGGGATTCCTCGCTCAAGTCGAGGACGACGTAGCGTTGTACCTCAGGGCCCCCGGAGGCGTAGGGTGTTCCGAAGACCCCGGAGATGTTTGGATCCATTCCGTCGCCGGAGTAGTTCTTTCCAATTTTGTCGACGATAAGGACGTCGAACTTGTCGAGCTTGATTCGCGGCATTAACGCGAAGGCTTCCTTTAACAGCCGGGGCTCCTCCGTCTCGAAGTCGTCCCGGGGCACCGCCTCGATCTTGTAGGTGTCGTCGAAGGAGTTTTCGACGATCGCTATCCCGAATATTATCGGTGCCGCCTTAAGAATAATCCGGCCGAAAGCCGGAACGTAGTGTCCCATGCGGCCGAAACCTTCGGCGTGGACGGTCTCCGCGCCCTTCTGCTTTCCGAGACCGATGGCCATCATCTTCATCAGGCCACTCTCGATTTCCGCCCGGAAGGCACTGTGGGGTTTCACTCGGCCCATCACGATAATCCCGTCGGACTGTGCCGCGTGCTTATCGACATGAACCGGCTTGCCGTCATCGGTCTTGCCGACGACAACCGTCTCCATGCTCGAAAGAATCGGAGCGCCTATGTAGGACTCGGTAACGCCCATGCCTTCAAGCAGTTGCTTCTGCCCTTCGTCGGTCGCCCCACCGTGGCTCCCCATTGCGGGCACCACAAAGGGGTCGCCTCCGCGCTTCTTTACTTCGGCGACGACGTCCCGGGTAATCTGCGGTATGTTTGCCAAACCCCGGCTTCCGACGGTAATGGCAACCCGCATGCCCTGCCGTATGCTCGATTCGACGAAGGGCTTCTCGAACTCCCGGGCGATGGCCCCCGTAATGTCCCCTATGTTCTTCGGGTCAAAATTCTGCGACACCCGGAGGAACCTCGGAATCTTGACGTCCCGGAGCATGGTCTCGATTACGCCGTACCGGTCCCAGGTGCTGTCTCGAAAACGTTCTGACACTTGTCTTTCTCCCGGCTTGAAGTCCTGCGCGCCTAGCGCTTACACTGCCGACACCTTACAACCTAGGTTGTTCAAATTTCAATCCGTTACGAGGTGAACCGGTGGTTTCAGAGCTCTTTTCCGTTGCGGGGCAGGTCGTTCTTATTTCGGGTGGAAGCCGGGGGATCGGCTACGCAATAGCGGACTCCTTCGCCAAGGCCGGGGCGACGGTCGTCATTACCGGCCGGAACGCGGATACCATCGAGGCGGCCGCGCGGCAGATCTCCGAAAAGAACCCTGAAGCGCCGACGGTCGAAGGGTACGCCGCGGACGTCTCGCTTGTTCAGGACAATAAGCGGGTCGTCGCCGACATAGTCGACAAACACGGACGAATCGACACGCTCTTCAACGTCGCCGGAGTGACCAAACGGCAACCTACCTTGAACCAAACCGAGACGGACTACGATCATATCCTCGGAACCAACCTGAAAGGCCCCTTCTTTCTCTCCCAGGAAGTCGGCCGTCATATGATAGCCGCCGGAAGAGGAAGCCAGATAAACATCGCCTCGTACAATAACTATTCACCCCTCCCGGGCGTCACCCCCTACGCTGTCAGCAAAGGGGGGCTCCATGCTCTGACCCGGTCCCTCGCCGTGGAATGGGGGCGACACAACGTTCGCGTAAACTCCCTCGCTCCGGGGTTTATCCTCACTCCGCTCACGGAAAAGCTCTGGTCGATTCCGAAGATGAGGGATTGGGTGCTCTCGATAACGCCGATGGGCCGCTTAGGGACGCCGGAGGACCTTATCGGCACGGCCATCTACCTTGCCTCCGAGGCCTCGGCCTTTGTTACCGGACAGATACTCTGGGTCGGCGGGGGCGTTACGGCGGGGACCAACTGGCCGATGGACCTCTGAAGACTAACTGTCCCGCTGGGTCAGCTCGATGGCCGCCTTATCGGGGCCTTCGATGTAGGCAATCTTCAGGCCGTCTCGGGGGCTCCAGGGCTCTTCGATAAAGGTAACCCCCTTCCGCTTGAGCTCGGCGACGGCCTCATCCATGTTTTCGACTTGAAAGCCGAAGTGGTCGTTTCCGAACCGGGTACGCAAGGTCGGCTCGATCGGGGCGTTCTCCCCTTCCTCTCCTTCGAGCCGACCGAAACAGATAAAGGTAAACCCGTTGATGTCGAAGTAGAGAACCTTTGAGCCCTTAAAGTGCCCCTCGAAGGTAACCTTGGCGCCCAGCGTGTCGACGTACCATTGTACCGTCTTGTCCACGTCTTTGGCCTTGAGATGAATGTGGTCGCAGACGTACGTTACCATGTCAGACTCCTGTAATTGTTGCCGCGTAATCTATCGAAAAAGCTCCGGCATAACGCTCTGGGGTATTCCGGCGCTCGCCGGAGCACCCATCTACCGCATAAAGAGCCCGCCGTTTATGTCGAGCGTCTCTCCGGTGGTAAAATCGTTGTCGACAAGAAACTTGACCGCCGTTGCGATGTGGTTTGCCACGCCGTTGCGCTTCAGGGGGGTGTTTTCCTTGAAGGCCTCCATCCGCTCCGGAGTCGACACCTTTTCGTGGAAGGGCGTCTCGATAACCCCCGGTGCCACGGCGTTTACCCGAATCTCCGGAGCCAACTCTTTGGCGGCCCCCCGGGTAAAGGAATCGATCGCACCCTTAGAAGCGCCGTAGATGGTCGCCGACGGGGCGCCGTGACGCGCCGCGATCGAGCTCATGTTGACGACCACCGGGTCGGTGCCCTTCTTAAGAAGGGGAACGCAGAGCATCGTCATCTTCATCGCCGAGAAGGTGTTCAGGGCGAAGGTTTCGATCATGAAGTCCCAATCCAATTCCGATACCGGCTGGCGGCGAATAAGCCCCCCGGCATTGTTCACCAGCACGTCGAGGCGGTCGGTCTTCGCCTTGACCTCGTTCACGATCTTCTCGCACCCTTCGGAAGTCGTCAGATCCGCCTGGATAAGGTGGGCCTTACCACCGGCTTTCTCGACGTCGGCGGCCACCTGCTCGGCGGGGCCCTTCGACGAAAAATAGTGAACGAAAATCTCGTTTCCCGACGCGAGAACACGGCACGTCTCGGCGCCGATTCCGGTACTTCCTCCGGTAACCACAATTGTCTTGGACATACGCTTCTCCTACATTGTCTTGTTTTGGGAACCAGAGTAGCCGCCCTTGAGGGAGACTGCAAGAGCTTTGCCAAATTTCATATTTGCAAAGACTTCGGCGTTTGACGCACCGAAGAACTCGATCCATACTTCTGTTCATGAAAATTACCGCCGTTCGTTCCTTTATCGTTCACTGCCCCGTCACCTCCGGTCAAATAGCCGATGCCACCTATTCGGTTACCCATTGGGGAGCCCCGGGTGCCATCATCGAGACCGACACCGGCGTTACCGGGTACGGCTACACCGGCACCCACGGCCATCTATCGACAGACCGCCTCATCGCGTCGGCAATCGACGATGTGTTCGCCCCGGTTCTCGTCGGGGAGGACCCAACCGACGGAAGACGCCTCTGGAACAAGATGTTCTACGACCCGTCCTCCCTCTGGGTAGGCCGCGCCGGGATCGTTACTCTCGCTATCGCAGCCCTCGACGTGGCGCTCTGGGACCTCCGGTCGAAAGCCGCCGGCGTCCCTCTCTGGAAATTCCTCGGAGGCGCGACAACGGATCCCCTCGAGGCGTACAACACGGACGGCGGATGGCTAAACTTCAGCGAGAAACAGCTCGTGGAGGACACCAAACGCTTCGTCGAGGAACAAGGTTTCAAGGGCGTAAAGATAAAGGTCGGAAAGGACAACCCCGCGGAGGATATACGGAGGATAGAAGCGGTTCGCAAAGCAATCGGTGACGGTATACGGTTTATGGTCGACGCGAACGGCAAACTCGACCTTCCCCGGGCGAGCGCCCTCGGTAGCCGTCTGAAGGATTACAGCATCGGCTGGTTCGAAGAGCCGATGTGGTTCGACGATCTCTACGGACACGCCCGCCTCGCCGAGCTCATCGAAACGCCGATCGCCTTGGGGGAACAGCTCTACCGGTTGGAACACTTCCGGGACTTTATCTCAGCAGGTGCGGTGGCGGTGGTCCAACCGGACGCACTTCGCCTCGCGGGCATCACCGAATGGCTCCAGGTCGCAGAGCTTGCCCAGGCCCACCGGCTCCCGGTGGTGGCCCACGTCGGCGACATGGCTCAGATCCATCAGCACCTCGCGATAGCGCACCCCTCAACCAATCTTCTGGAGTACATTCCCTGGCTCCGGGAGGCCATGGAGTACCCGGTAACGGTCAAGGACGGCTATTTCGTAACCCCCGAAGCCCCCGGAGCGAGCACGACCCTCCGGGCCGACGCCTTGGAGCGCTTCGGGAAGAAATAGGTGCCGGAGCCGGCAACCCCGGCAGGCGCGCCGGTCCCGGTTACAGAGCCGCCAGGATCAGATCCCCGGCGTCGGCAGTCGACCCGCTGCCACCGATGTCCGGGGTCAGGGCCAGGCGGTTCTTCGTGACGACGGTACGAATCGCTTCGAGGATGCGGCTTCCCGCTTCTTCAAAGCCAAGGAAATCCAAGAGCAGCTTGACGGTCCAGATCATGGCGATAGGGTTGGCGATTCCCTGTCCGGCGATGTTCGGCGCCGACCCGTGGACCGGTTCGAACATGCTCGGATAGGTCTTTTCCGGATTCAGGTTACCCCCCGCCGCGAAGCCGAGCCCACCCTGGAGAACGGCTCCGAGGTCGGTAAGGATGTCCCCGAAGAGGTTACTCGCGACGATGACGTCGAAGTCTTCCGGGCGTTGGACCAGATACATGCTCAAGGCGTCGACATGGAACTGCTCCGTCGCGACGTCGGGGTAGCTCTGCCCGACCTCTGCGAAGCATTCGTCCCAGAAGACCATGCTATAGTTGAGGGCGTTGCTCTTGGTCGCGCTGGTAAGCTTCGAGTACGATTTTCGTCCCTTCCGGCGGCGATCGTCGGACCGGGAGCGGGCCAGATCGAAGGCCCACCGCATAACCTTTTCGGTGTTCTTTCGGGTAAAGAGGGAGCTCTGGATAACCGCCTCGTCCGGGGTCCCGGTTCGCATCCGCCCACCGAGACCGGAGTACTCCCCCTCGACGTTTTCCCGAACGAACCCGATATCGATGTCCTCGGCGTGCTTGCCCTTTATCGGGCAGTCGTCGTCATGGAGGAGAACGCAGGGTCGGTAATTGACGTACTGGTCAAATTCCTGGCGAATCTTCACTAAGAGCTCCCGGAGACTCACGTGGTCCGGAACCCCGGGGTAGCCGACGGCGCCGAGGAGGATCGCGTCGCTGTCGCGAAGCCGCTCTATGCCGTCCTCGCTCATCATTCTCCCGGTACGCGTGTAATATTCACAGGACCAGTCGTAGTGGACGAAGTCGAATCCGAAGTCGCCGTGGTCGTCGGCAAGGCGGCTAAGGACACGAAGACCCTGTTCCATCACTTCCGTCCCAATCCCGTCCCCGGGTATAACCGATATCGTATACTGCCTCATCTTATGTCTCCTTAAACGCCCAAGAAAGCCGTCAGTCCACCGTCGACCGGAATAATCGTCCCGGTAACAAAGCTCGCGGAGGCCGAAGAGAGCCAGAGAGCAGCTCCCACAATCTCCTCAGGAGCCCCGTACCGAGCCATCGGCACCGTGTCTACGACCTGTTGCCCCCGGGGCGACATATTGCCGGTTTTCTGGTCGATCAAGAGAAAACGGTTCTGCTCGGTAAGAATAAACCCCGGGGCGACGGCGTTTACCCGAATCTTCCCGGAGTAGTTTTGCGCCATGTGCACCGCGAGCCATTCGGTAAAGCTGTTCGTCGCCGCCTTCCCGTTCGAGTAGGACAAGGCACGGGTAACCGGATGAATTCCGGCGATAGACGAAATATTGACGATGGAGCCGCCGTCCTGGTCGGAGAAGTGTCGTCCGACGACCTGGGAGGGTATGACGGCGCTCAGATAGTTCAGCGCCATCACTCGGTCCAGGTCCTCCGTCCTGAAGTCGAAAAATGTCAACTCGTCGCTGGTGGTGGTTTCCTTCCGGCTTCCGCCGGCACCGTTCACCAAAGCCTCGACCGTTCCAAACTCGGAAAGTGTCGCTCGAAAGGCGGCTTCCACATCTTCCCGGGAGGTCGCATCGCAATCCACGGCAATAGCCCGGCCTCCGGTTTCGGTTATCGCGTCCTTCTGTCTCTCCGCAGCCTCGAGAGAGATATCCCAAACCGCGACGTTTGCCCCCTCCGCCGCGAAACCCTCTGCGATCTTGCCGCAGATAGCCCCTCCCGCGCCGGTAACGATGACGCTCTTACCCTTTAACCCGAGATCCATGCTGCGCCCCTTATCCTTTGGTTTTTCCCAGCCAGCATCCTGCATTTGTCCGCGATTGTCACTACCTCCTCATTCGTGGGAGACTTCCGACATGAGCACGACAGAAGATCCCCGAATACAGAAGGCCTACGATCTCGGCTACGACTACGAACAGCGCTTCCGGGGCTGCGGCCAGTGCACCTTCGCAGCACTCCAGGACACCTTCTCCCTCCGGTCCGGGGAAACCGACGCCGTATTCAAGTCCGCCACGGCCCTCGCCGCAGGAACCGGCCTGGAGGGTGACGGGCAGTGCGGTGCCTACTCCGGTGCGGCGATGATGATAAGCTACCTTGCCGGGCGAGACAGAGATAACTTTGCGGACCCCGAGGGCACCCGGAAAGTGGCCTTTCGCCTTACCCAGAAGCTCCACAAGGAGATGATGGATACCTACGGCACCGTAATCTGCCATCAGATTCACCGTAGGATAATGGGAAGGCCCTTCTACATCCGCGATCCCCAGGAGTACCAAGCCTTCGAGGACGCCGGAGCCCACGACGACAAGTGCACCTCCGTCGTCGGCGAGGTAGCCTCCCGAACGGCGCGAATCCTCATCGAGGAAGGTCTGGCACCGGAGGGTTAACGCTCCCCTACCGCTCCCCGGTCTTCTTGATGATGTGAGCTTATTCTACACCTCCGGTTCGGTTCTCAGCGACTCTGACCGGGTCGGCGACGCCTGACACCCGACTCGGCTGGAACTTATCGAAGTGCTGGGCAAATATCCCCTCACAACGTACTATGTAGGCGGGAGATGAAGGATGAACAAGGCAGAATTGCGGAACCGGACTCAGAGCATCCTTGACGAGTTGCCTGAGGAAACATCGTGGGACGATCTGATGTACCGCATATACGTTCGGCAGAAGATTGAGAAGGGGATCCAATCCGCAGAAGAGGAACCACCTATGACTGCCGATGAGATCCGCCGCTCGTTGGGCGTTTCCGGTTGAGGATTGTTTGGTCTGAGCAGGCACATCGGGATCTACGGTCTATATTGGAGTACATTGCCGTTGACTCTCCGGCCTATGCCGCTCGCCAGATAGAGAGGATTCTTGAGACAGAATCCGTAATCGCTGAGTTTCCGCGCGCCGGCCGACGAGTACCTGAATACGATGACCCGAAGCTAAGGGAAGTGTTGTGCGACAGCTTCCGGGTCATCTATCGAATCACCACCGAGGATCACATCGACATACTCACGGTGGTTCATGGTAGAAGGTCTCTTGAATAATCCTGGTCAACCGCGACAAGGTCCGGTCCTGAAGACCTCAACACCGACTCATCTCTTCCCTGTAACTTTGATGATGTGATACCCGAACTGGGTCCGGACGATGCCGGAAAGGCTTCCCTGTCGCAGGCGGGCCACCGCCTCCTCGAAGGGACGGGCCATCTTACCGGGGCCGAACCAGCCGAGGTCTCCCCCCTTCGACTTGCTCGGACAAGTCGAGTAGTCCCGGGCGATTGCGTCGAACCGAGCCCCGGTCTTTATCTTCTTGAGGAGCTCTTGGGCCAAGGCCCGGTCTTTGACGAGTATGTGACTTGCGCGCCATTCCATAACAGTTGGAAGATATCCTTGGAATCGAGACTGCACAAGAGCTACACTCGAAGGAACAGATGAAACGTATGCCCCGGCTTCAGAAGCCCTGCTCCACCGTGTTCCGAACCCTCTTGCCGGTGCTCTCGGTCGCGCTCTTTGCCCCGGCGGGGGCGGCGGCCCAGGAGGACCCCCTTCCCTTCCTGCCGACGTCCCAGCGGCTCCACGAGCGGGTCACCTCGAACATCCGCCTCTCGGAGGACGGCCGCTATCTCGAAAACCTTACCCGGGAAACCCGGGGGCAGCTCCGACCCGACGGCGAGGTAATCCGAGGCACCTTCTATGTCTTGGAAAGCGTTATCCGGGACGCCCAATCCTTCGGGGGACGGGTCGACGCCTCGGTGGATATTTCCATCCCCGCTTCCGCCACCCCGGAAGACTGGGCCGTCGTTCCCGACCTTTTTCCCCGGTTCCGGCCGCTACCGTCCCTCCCGTCTCCCCTCCCCGCCGTCGGGGAAGTCTGGGAACATTTTGCAACGGTCGTCTTTCAGCCGGACCTCCGGGGCTCGGCCCTGATTCTTCCGGTGCGGTTCGCCTTCCGCTTCGACGGAGAAACAACCTACCAGGGGCGGCCCGTCTACGCCGCGACGGGCTCCTTGCGGGTAAACGAATCGGTGTCCTACGCTCCACCCTTCGCGTCGCTCCGGGGAACGCACAATCTATCCGTCATCTTTGACAGGGCCACCGGAGCTCCGCTCTTTATACGGGATCAACTCGAGGAGCACTACGCCCTCGAGTCGGGAAAGACGCTTACGCTAAAGGGCTTCTACCTCCACTTCTACGAGGCGACGGGGCCGAGTTCGTCCACGCAAGTGACCGATCGCGTGCAAAGCACAATTGAGGATGAAGAGCTGCCGAACGTAACCGTCAGAGAGGATGAGGCGGGCGTTACCCTTACCATCGAAGCCCTCGGGTTCGTCGCGGATCAAGCGCGGTTCCTCCCGGGAGAGCGGCAACGGGTCGAGAGTATCGCCCGTGTTCTAAAGGGTACCGAGAGCCGATCGATACTGGTGGTCGGGCACACCGCGGACGTCGGGAACCCGGAAGGTCAACAGAGGCTTTCCGAGGAACGGGCCCTCGCCGTCGTCGAAGCCCTAGCCGCGGAAGGGGTCGATCCCGGCCGGTTAATCTACGAGGGCCGTGGGGCCCGCGAACCGGTTGCCTCCAACGAAACGCCGGAAGGTAGGGCTAGGAACCGCCGGGTGGAGATTACGATCCTCCGGTAGCTCACGTGGCGATAAGCTCTAGTGGTGATGATTGCCGTCGTGGACGTGCCCGTGATCGATCTCTTCGTCGGTGGCTTCCCGGATACCGTTTATGGTAACGTCGAAGTGCAATCGCTCGCCGGCGAGGGGATGGTTTCCGTCGAGGGTTACCTTGTCGTCGCCGATCGCCGAAACGGTAACGGGCCGTTGGCTACCGTCCTGACCCTGTGCGAGGAACTGCATCCCAACCTCCAGATCGACGTCGTCGGGCATCCGGTCCCGACCTACGTCGAAGAGCAGCCGCTCGTCCCGCTCACCGTACGCCTTTTCCGGATCCAGAGTCGCTTCGACTTTCTCACCCTCGGACTTGCCCTCCAGAGCCTCTTCGAGCCCCTCTACGATTCCTTGGTGGCCGTGAAGATAGCTCAGCTCTCCGTTCTCCTCCGAGCTGTCGAGAACCTCGCCTTCGTCGTTTCTCAAGGTGTAATCAATGGTTACTACTGCGTCTTTCTTGACTTTCATCGGTTACCCTCCTTTAGGTGCAACCTACTACGAAAGGCTTACGGAGGCAACGCCGCCGGCTAATGGTCCCCCCCGGCAACCATTTCCACTGCATGCTCGAGGATAGGGAGAAGCATCCGGGTGCAACTCCGGGCTCCGTTCACCGAACCGGGGAGATTCACGTAGATACTCCGGCCCCGGCTACCGGCGACACCCCGGGAGAGTATCGCCGTGGGAACCTCCTTACGGCTTTCGAAGCGAAGCATCTCGGCGATGCCGGGCAACTCCCGGTCGCAGAGAGCCTTGGTCACCTCCGGCGTAATATCCCGGGGCCCCAGTCCCGTCCCTCCGGTCGTCAAGACTACGTCGAAGGTACCTCCGGATTCGAGAGCAGCTCGAAGAGGCTCCGGTTCGTCGGGGACGATCCGCCGTTCCACCCGACAGTCCGGAAATGACCCGAGTAGCTCCTCCTCGACGGCGGGACCGGACCTATCCTGGTATACGCCGGCGGCCGCCCGGTCCGAGACCGTGATAATCATGATGGATAGGGCACGTTCTGCGGCCATTACCTCGGGTCAACCGGTGCAGAGAGGGGCTCTTTGTGTTTTTCCAGGAGCCTGATATCCGATATGCGCATACTCTTGTCGACGGCCTTGCACATGTCGTAGATCGTCAAGGCCGCCACGGAGACCCCGGCGAGAGCTTCCATTTCGACGCCCGTGGGACCGGTACACCGGGCCGTCCCGCGAATTCTCACGCCGTCCTCCTCGAGAAGGCATTCGACATCCGCGTGGTCGAGGTTCAACGAATGGCAGAGTGGGATAAGCTCGGGCGTTCGCTTCGCCCCGAGGACACCGGCTATTCGCGCGACCGTGAGCACATCGCCTTTGCGAATCTCGTAGTTGCGGATCTTGGCGACCGTTTCCGGGCTCAGGTGTATCTTGCCTTCGGCGACTGCAGTCCGCCGAACCGGAGGCTTCTCGGACACGTCGACCATATGTGCCCTGCCGGAAGCGTCCACATGGGTGAACTCTCGATCGTCCACCCTACCCCCCGATGGAAACCATGTGACGGTTGGTACAGACGGTCCCGTTCTTCGGTTTGATGGAAACCGCTTGGCGAATCGAGGTCTCGATGTTGGAAAAATCGACGGGCACTTCGATGTCGCTATGGAGACAAGGCTTAAAGTAGCCGTCGGCGGTCAATCGGAGGCGGTTGCAGAAGGCGCACTTCGGCGGCCGCTCGAAGCTTTCGAAATCGACCTTGTTCCGGTCGAGGTGATACTCTCCGATGCGTTGGAGTTGGATACCCCTCTCCTTACAGAACGCTTTCAGCATACCGATTTCCTCGGGTGCGCTTTCGCTGGAGACCACCGCGTTGACCTTGATGGGGGAGAACCCAGCGGCAACCGCCGCGTCAACTCCGGCTATCGCCTTCTCTACTTTACCACCCCGCGTAAGCAGTCGGTAGCGCTCAGGATCGAGAGTGTCGAGGGATATGTTCACGCTGTCGAGGCCGGCGCTCTTTAGAGAAGCCGCGTAGAGGGGTAACATCACCCCGTTGGTGGTCATGGCCAGCGTCTCAAGACCTTCGATCCGGCCGAGCATCTCCACCAAGTCGACGATTCCCCGGCGAACCAGGGGCTCCCCTCCGGTCAGACGTACTTTGGTTATACCCAAACCGACGCCGGCCCGGGCTACCGCAGCAATCTGTTCGTAGGAGAGCATGTCGGCGTGGCTTTTGAACTCGACGCCGCATTCGGGCATACAGTAGCTGCACCTTAGATTACATCGATCGGTAACGGAAATCCGAAGATAAGTAATCGGCCGTTTATATCGGTCTAATAGCGACACGCGTTCCTCCAGGAAGCTCGGTTATTCCACTTTCCAGCTGCAACAGGCCGTTAGCCTGACTCAAGGCGTTAAGATGGGAAGACCCACCGTAACGAACCGGGCGGGCGACGTCGTCTTCGATAACGACCGGGACAAACTCCGTCCGGTCCGGGTCGCTCTTTCGCAGCGTCTCGCCGAGAACGGCGCTTCGGGTCGGCACCGGCGCCGGGAGACCGGCGAGACGGTAGAGAAGCCGGACGACGAAAAGCTCGAAGGTCACGAATGTCGACACCGGATTACCCGGGAGCCCGAAGACGTACTGCCGTTTCCCATCGGATCGATCCCGGACTCCGAAGAAGGTGGGGCGTCCCGGTTTCATAGCCACCCGGTGAAAAACGGTGTCGACCCCCAGCTTTCCGAGCACCCGGGGTACGTAGTCGAACTCGCCCTTGCTAACCCCGCCTGAGAGGACGACAGCGTCGCTGTCGGCAAGGGCGGACGACAACAGACGCGTCAGGTCCTCTTCGGTATCCCGGGCTATTCCGTAATACCGTGGGACAAACCCCGATTGCCGGCCGTGAGCGAGAAGCTGAACGGCGTTGCTGTTGTAGATCCGGCCGGGACCGAGAGTCTCCCCGGGCTCCCGAACTTCGTCCCCCGTCGAAAGAACACCCAACCGCGGCGCGGCGAGGACCTCCAGGGAGTTGATGCCCAGGGACGCGATGGCGCCGATATCGTGGACACCCAGCCGCCGGGGTGAGACCACAAGATCCCCCGCTTTTCCGTTCTCCCCCGCCCAGACGATGTTGCTGCTCTTCTCGGTGCCGGTAAAACGGACCCGTCCGTCCGCCGACTCGGAGTACTCTACCCGGACTACCCAGTCCGCCCCTTCCGGAAGAGCTGCCCCGGTCATTATCTGAACCGCCGTCCCAGGGCGAACCGGGGACCGGGCCGTATCTCCGGCGGCGATTACCTCCGTGACCTCGAACGCCGCGGCAGGGCCTCGAGCGTCGAGATCCTGCTTACTAACGGCGAAGCCGTCCATCGCCGACCGGCTGAAAGGAGGGAGGTCCATGGGTGACCGAATCTGCTCCGTCAAGAGCCGGTCGAAGGCATCATGGATGGATACCCGCTCCTTGTCCCCGGTCCGTACTGCGTCGTCCAGCCGAGAAAGGGCCTCGGAGAGTGGAATCAAGACGTTTCGGCGGCGTCGTAGCACAGCCGCGTTATCGAAGGGGCGCATCGCCCCGGTAGACTATTAATCATCGAATTGCTCGTTAAATCGTAACAGTCAACTATCGGGGCGTCAATCGCTAGTTCCGAACATGCCCCCGAGCGATTGCCGAGGTGGCTTCCCGAGAGTAATCTACCACTATGTCCCACGTGTCCGAGAACGCAGAGGGAAGCGTCGAGTCGATACACTTTGCTCCGGCAAGAAGAGAGCCCCGGACTCAGGCGCCGTCTGTCCGGGTACTCCCGGACTGGGGTATCGAAGGCGACGCATATGGAGGCCCCGGGGAACGGCAAGTGCTCCTCTTTTGGGCCGAGTCGCGCTCCGTGGTCGACACCGAAGGAGAACCGGGCCTCTGCTACCCAAAATTTCGAGAGAACCTCACCATCAAAGGTCTCGACCCGGGTACACTCAAGCCCGGAGACCGTCTCAAGGTCGGAACGAGCATGCTCCGGGTTACCAGTGTGAATAAGCGCTGCTATCCCGAGTGC
>JBKHCS010000141.1:0-7110 GCA_046541715.1 Spirochaetaceae bacterium | reverse complement strand
CGGCTTCGCCCGCCGGGATTTGATGCTTATGCATCAACAAAGTGGTTGATACTTCAGATATGATCCTCGGGGGCTAGGGGAAGGATCACCTCCCAGGTCCGAGGACCACCGACGTCCAGCCGAATAGCTCCTCGGAGTTCTTGCACCAGGCTCCCGAGGGTGTCAAGCGCTCGTTGTTCACCGCCGTCGCCGATTTGCGGGCCGGGGCTGCCGTCGGTAACGCGAAGGGTAATCCCCTGATTTTCGTCGGATATCGTGACCTCCAGAATCCCCCCTTGGTGAGGAATGAAAGCGTTCAGGCAGATGTTTGCGAGTATTTCTGCGAGGATAAGACCGAAGGATAGACCGAAGTCCAAGGGGACTACCACCGGATCGGCCCAAAGCGAGAGTGACACGTTGTTCTCGCAGTTGTAGGTCTGAATGACTTCGTCTACCAAGCTCTGTGCGTAGCCCATCAGGTCCACGGTGCCGAGCGTTTTAGTATCCTCGTTTCGTTGATAGACCAACGACATCGCCCGAAGCCGGATTTGCGTCCTCCGGAAAAGATCCGCGGGGTCGCTGGGAAGAACCGACAGATGATCAAGTTCGATCAGTTTCGATATTGCCTGTAAATTGCCCTGCACACCGGTGCGGACCTGTCCGAGGAGTGACGCTTTTTGGGCATCGGCCCGTTCTGCAAGCTCCTGGGCCGACTTTAGCTCGGTGACGTCCGTCGTAATGCCACCGATCGCGCTAATCTCGCCGTCTTCGTCCCAGATGGGAAAGAGGGTGGTGTAAAAGACGCCTATCTCATCCCCCTTGGAGATTTCATCCTCGACCGTTACCGGCCGCTTCTCCTTAACGAGCCGGCGAATTCTTCGATCGAAAAGGTCACCCGTTTCGTCCGGCAAGAACTCTGTTAGGTGATGGCCTATCAACGTCTCCCTCGGGAGCGAATAGAGCTTCGTTGTCGCCTGATTGACCATTACGTAGTGTCCATCGGTATCGAGTACCGAAATGGGGTGGGGACTATTCTCGAGGATCGATTCCAAGAGGCCCGCAGTCTTCCGTAGGGCCTCTTCGATCTTGTGCTGCATACTTATATCCCGCCCGAACTCGACGAGTCCGACAAGCGTCCCGCCAATATCTGTAATCGGGTAACTCCGAATAAGAAAGCGGCGACCGTCAGGGGTCGTAACTTCGCCTTCCTCCGGGGACAGGCTTTCGGCCGCCCGGGTCACCGGGCAATCGTCGCACTGCGAATCCCGGCCCTGCCAGACTTCGTGGCATCTGCGGCCGGTCATGTCCTTGGCTTCCATTCCGGCGGTACTCGCGGCGGCTTTGTTCGCCCACCGGATTCGTAGATCCGGTTCTAAATACGCGACGAGCTCTTGGGTCGCGTCCAATATGCGCTGATCCACTCGACCGGAGGGCACACTGCTGCGGGCTTCCTGTACGGAAAGACGGGTTACGCCGATCTGAAAGTGATTTCCTTCGGCATCCCCAACTCGGATGCACCGGTCGTGAATCCACTCGTATTCGCCCCCGGCCGTCCGAAACCGGTAGGTCTCGTCCAAAGGACATCCTTCTTCGACCAGGGCTTCCCGGGCGGTGAGGACCCGTTCCCGGTCTTCGGGGTGGAGCGCGGCTTTCCAGGACTCAACTGTCAGTTCCGAGGCATCCGGGTAGTAGCGGTCGACGTGTTCGTGGCCCGAGAGGACCCGGATCCCGCCGGTTTGAAGGTTGACCTCGTAGACAGAATCCACACTGTCGAGGAGTCCCGAAGAGGTGTCTTGCGGTCTTCGCTCCGGGTGGATTAGAAGCACCGCGCCGGCGCTCCTTCCTTCAGTATCTCGGAGCGGCATCAGCGAGACCCGAGACCGTCCGATTTCTCGGATAACAACTCCCTCGATCTCTTCGGCCGTGCCCCGAAAGACGCGGCCCAAGGCCGACTCAAGGGCTTCGGCGCCCTCTTCCAACAGAACCGAGACGTGACTCGTGTCGCTGGGCGAGCCGGATCGACGGCCAGGGAGAAGACGCATCAACTCCTCCGAGCCACTTCGCACATGCAAGCTTGGGGCGAGGTAGAGTGTCAGAGGCGACGAACGTCCGTCGCTGAAGGGCTGGGGTGAAGAATCTTGCATTCTATTGCGTATGTCGGCTGCCACGCGGATTCCTAGTTTAGCACAGTGTACGGTATCAACGGTATTGTTGATACGGAATGAACAACAACAGTGCTAATGTGAGGTTTCTGCGGGGGCGAAACGTCTATACCGGACCTACTCCGGCAATATCGAAGTATCGGGCGGCATTGTTGTAACAGATGTCCCGCACGATCCCTCCGATGTGGGGAAAATCCGCAGGAGCCTCTCCACGTTCCATCCAGTCGCCGAAAATGTTGCACAAGAGGCGTCGGAAGTACTCGTGCCGAGGATAGGAAAGGAAACTCCGCGAGTCGGTCAGCATCCCGACGAACCGGCTTATCAGTCCTGAGTTCGCCAAGGCGAGCATCTGGCGGGTCATGCCGTCCTTTTGGTCGTTGAACCACCAGGCGGAGCCGTACTGTATCTTCCCGGGGACGCCCCCCTCTTGGAAGTTCCCGATCATCGACGCCAACAGGTCGTTGTCCCGGGGGTTCAAGCCGTAGAGGATGGTTTTGGGGAGGCGGTTCTCCTGGTCGAGGGTGTCGAGAAAACCGGCCAAGGCCGCCGCCATTGGGCCGTCAGCCATAGAATCGAATCCCGTATCCGGGCCGAGGCGTTCGTACATCCGGGTATTATTGTTCCGGAGCGCCCCGAGATGGAGCTGCATCACCCATCCCCGGCCGGCGTATTCGGCACCGAGGGCCAAGAGCACCTCGGTTGCAAAGGCTGCAAACTCCTCCGGTGTCGCGGCGTCTCCCGCTCTGGCTTTGTTGAGAATGTCGTCCAGGGTTGCCCGGGGTGCGCGGCTGTTTACCGGCAGGATAAGGGCGTGGTCCGAAACGCGGCACCCGGCGGCGTGAAATACGTCGATTCGCTTCGTTATAGCCTCTATGAGGGCGGCAAAGCTCGAGATCACCTCGACCCCGGCGGCCGCCCCGAGACGCTGAAGGTACGCCTTGAACAGGTCCGGTTTATCGACTGCGTAGGCCTTATCCGGGCGGAAGGAGGGGCGCACGACTACCGGAAAGTCCTCCTGCTTCTCCAGCGCAGCATGGTGTTCCAGGGAGTCCGCCGGATCGTCGGTGGTGCCCACGTAGTTTACGTTCATTCGGGTCAGGAGGGATTGGACCGTGAACTCCTCGGTTCCCAGAAGTTCGTTTGTCTTCTTCCAAATCTCCTCCGCGGTTTCGGGACCGAGAAGATCGTGGATTCCGAAGTATCGCCGTAGCTCCAAGTGAGTCCAATGATGGAGGGGATTCCCGATGGTCGCCGGGACGGTCTCGGCCCAGGCCTGAAACTTGTCCCGGGGACTCGATGAACCGGTAATACGATCCTCGACAACCCCATTTGCCCGCATCAGGCGCCACTTGTAGTGATCCCCCGACAGCCAGGCGTCGAAGATATCGGAAAACCGGTAGTTCTCGGCGATCATTTTGGGGGAAAGGTGGCAATGGTAATCGAATACCGGCATTTTTTCGGCGTATTCGTAGTAAAGCCGCCGTGCGGCCTCCGTATCTAACAGGAACGCTTCGCCCAAGAACTCTCGCATCGTTTCCTCCTCGGTCGCGTTGAGAATGTAGATGTTCCGACAGGATGCGAGAATACCACGGCAAAGCCCGGGGCCTCAATCGATGTTTTCCCTGCCGGGCGGGTGTGCGGTCTCACGTCCTCATTGTTTTATGACAGAAGAACTAGTAAACTGCGCCGGAGTGCATCCCTGTGATGCAGAATATAAGACGCAAAGGAGCGTGACTATGAAGACCGCAGCAAAGGTTCTTAGCCTCTTCGCCCTTGTTATGGTGATCGGAGCCTGTACAACCTTCCAGCTTACCGGCATCCAGGTTGTCGACGACATGCCCGGCATGACCCCGATCGGTGACTTCGAAACGACGGTAAACGTCAACGAGTTTGTGGGCGGTTCCGGTGGTGCGAACCTCTTCAACGTGACTGCCGACGCGATGGACAACGAGATCTACGACGCCATCCGCCGGGAAGTGGAGCGCCGAGCCGGCGACGCTGCGGTCAACGTGACCGTCCGGTACGAGGCGAGCTTCGTCAATATTCTTTTGAACGTGATCACCTTCAACATCTATGCCCCGGCGACGGCCCACATCTCCGGTACGGTGGTCAGCTACAATTAACCGAGTGTCTCTCCGCGTTCTGTGCCGCCGACTGCCTTCGGCGGCACTGCTGGTGCTCTCGGTTGGGTTTCTCTCCTCCTGTAGTCCTCCCGCCGGCGAGGCCGCTGCTGAGGCTGAGTCAAAGGCCGAAGCGCTCTTTGTCGCCTTGGAAAAAGCCGACCTCGAGGCCCTGAGGGGTCTCGGGCCTGCGTTCGAGGATCTCGGAGCGGAGAAGCTAGGCGAGTTGCAAGACCAACTCGTCTCCCGGTTCGAATGGGAAGTCGGTGATGCGGAGGTTTCCGGGCGTCGTGCCCTCGTGCCAGTGTCGCTCTCTCCGCGCAGGGCCCACGGTACGGCAGAAGCTCCGCCCCGCACCGATGAACGAATCCTTGTTCCGCTGCGTTGGCGCTCGGGAGCCTGGATAGTCGACGGCTCTCTTACCGTCACCCAGCAGATAGACCTGGTGCCGCTCAACGAGTAGAGTGTCAAGTGTCAACAAGCCTGTTGATAATCCGTTCTAACTTGTTTCCAGGGCGGCTATTGATAGAGAACACTCGTAACCGTCGGTCAAATTGGCAGGAACTATCTTCCTGAAAAGAAATTAGAGCCAATTCCATCAACAGGCTTGTTGACACTTCTTAAGTCACTCTCTACCGTTCCGCACGGCGATCAATTCCGCGAGAATACTAACCGCGATTTCTTCCGGGCTCTTGCCACCGATTGGGAGACCGATAGGAGTGTGGACCCGAGGAAGTCTCGATAGGTCGAAGCCGGACTCCTCTTGCCGCACCTCCCGCTCGAGTTGGCGTTGAGGCTTTCCGATGGCCCCGATATACGCAGGGGGCCGGTGCTCCATCAAGGCAGCGAACAGTGCGTCCTCGAAGTGTGGCTCGTGGTTTAGAGACACGATGTAGGAAGTCTCATCGACGCCGACCTCTGCGAGGATCTCCCGGGGCCAGGCCGCGACTACCCGGTTGGCGTCGGGGTGGCGGGCGGGGTCAGCAAGGTTGCTCCGTGGGTCGGACACCGTTACGTCGAAGCCGACCCGCGCCGCAAAGGCGGCCAGTACTGCCGCGATATCTCCGGCTCCGAAGATCAGAAGCTTGTTCCGCAGGCCGAGGGGTTCTGTGAGAATCACCTCATCTCCCATGCGGCGGCTTTCCGTTCTTATCGCCGTCGGGATGCCACCGTCCGGGAGGAGCTCCCGCTCGACGGCGACGGGCTCCCCTTGGAGGCCCGGAGGAACGCCCTTCACCCGGGTAATCATGACTCCCGGCTTCGTCCTCCGGAGACTGTCGACAAGCGGTTCGGTGGCAGGCTCTAAGAGGACCAGAATCGATCCGTCACAGTTGAGCCCAACCTCGAACACCGGGTCCTGAACCTGGTGGTATTCGAGGATTCGAGGCCGTCCGTCTTCGCGTACCTCCTCGGCCCGGCAGGCAACATCCTCTTCTACACAGCCGCCGCTCACGCTACCGAGAAAGCTACCGTCCGGAAAGACCGCCATCCGGCTTCCCAAGGGGTGACTCGAAGAGCCGGCTATTTCGACGATCGTTCCGAGGACCACCGCCTCGCCGCCGCAGACCCGGCGCTTTGCCTCCTCCAACACGTTTTCGTGACTCGTCATATCGGTATAATACTCATCATGCAGATACAAGAGATCGCAACATTTGTTCTGAAGATGCCTCTCGGTGCCCGGCGCTTCTATTCCTCTCAAGCGGCCTTTCCGGAACGCAATAGTTTCTTGGTGCGGCTTACGACCGACACCGGTCTGGTCGGGTGGGGCGAAGGAGGTCAGTACGGGCCGGCAGAGCCGGTTGCGAGTTTCGTCGAAGATGTCTTTGCGCCCTGGATTCTCGGAAAGGATCCCATGATGGTTGGCGCTCTCTGGGAGCAGAACTACGCACGAACCCGGGATTTCGGGCGCAAGTCGGCAGCGGTCGAGGCGATAAGCGCCCTCGATATCGCCATGTGGGACCTCAAAGGCCAGGCTCTCGGGGTATCCTTATCCGACCTCGCCGGGGGACGCGTCCGGGAAGAAATTACCGCCTACGCGACCGGCTGTTACTACACGGACCAAGACCTATACAACCCCTCGGCAGCCGCAGAGCGGGCCGCCCGGGAGGCCGAGAGCTACGCTGAGGCCGGATTCCCGGCGGTCAAGATCAAACTAGGTCTTCTTTCGTTGCACCACGATATTGCCCGCTCCAAGGCAATCCGGGACGCTCTGGGTGCCGAGCTTCGGGTTATGGCAGATGCGAATCACGCCTACGATGTACCCTCGGCAAAGACGATAGGCCACGCTCTTGGGGATCTTGGATACGGCTGGTTCGAAGAGCCGGTGGTTCCGGAGGATCTTGAAGGATACGCCGAGTTGCGAGCCGGGCTTTCCATTCCGATTGCCGGCGGGGAGTGTGAGTACACCCGTTTCGGCTTCAAGGAGCTTCTGACCCGCCGGTGCTGCGATATACTCCAGCCGGACATCTCCGCCTCCGGAGGATTCTCCGAGGCGCTCAAGATCCACGCTCTCGCGTCGGCTTTCGGTGTACGGATCGTGCCCCACGTTTGGGGCTCCGGGATAGCCGTCGCTACGGCGCTGCAGTTTCTCTCAACCTTGCCGGTGGAGCCGTATACCGCCAATCCTCTCCCCTTCGAGTCGGAGCCGGTCATCGAGTTCGACCGGAACCCGAACGCTCTTCGTGACGACCTGGTCGATCCGGCTCCCCGGCTGGTGGATGGAAGAATCCCCGTCCCGGAAGGCCCCGGTCTCGGCGTGAAGGTGAGGGATGACGTGCTTTCGCGCTATACGACGCGAACTCGGACCGCGAGTCTCTAGTGAAGTATCGAGAAGCTTGTTGATGATAGTT
>JBKHCS010000140.1:0-7239 GCA_046541715.1 Spirochaetaceae bacterium | reverse complement strand
CCCCGGACGCCGGGACGACCATTCGAATCGAGCTCCCGGTTTCGGCTTCAAGGCGTAGGATGGATGGGGCGGTTTAGCGTTGGGACCCGGTGGATGTTTCCGGAGGCGGGTGATATCGTATTGCGGAGCCAGTCGTTTACTGTGTACAATATACGATAAAGGATTGCAGCATTGGACCGTGTTACCTACGACATAGACAGGATGTCCTTGTCGAATCGGGTGTACTACTACATCAAAGACCTGATCCTCTCGGGAGAGCTCAAGGGAGGGGAGCGCATTCCGGAAGAAAAGGTCGCTAGTCGCTTCGGTCTGAGCCGGACTCCGATCCGGGAAGCGCTTCGGCGCCTCGAAGAGTACGGGCTCGTCAGGGTTAAACCGAGAAGCTACGCCGAAGTAGTATCTCTCTCTCCGGATGAAGCCGCCGACGTTGCAGAGCTCCGAGCGGTCTTCGAGAGCCTAGCCGTCGGCCTTTTGGCGAAGCGGGCCGGCCCGTCGGACATCGCGGAGCTCCGTCGTCTCAGCGACGCCTGTAATATGGCCGTCGCGAAGAAAGACGTGGCCCTTATTTTCGAGCACGACAGCGATTTCCACCTCTCCATCGCCCGGCGGTGCGGCAATCCCCATCTCTACGAGCTCTTCGAAAAGCTCGACGCCAAGATTCAGCTCCTGCGGCTGGTCCTCCACCTTCCCCCGGAGCGCCTCGCGGCCTTCGTGGCGCAGCATTCACGAATCGTCGACGCCGTCGAAGCGGGAAACGTCGAGGAGGCCAAAGAGATCATGTCGGCTCACATCCTCGAGCAGCTCGACTACTACCAGACCATCACAGGGTAGCCGGAGCTTCCGTGTCGCCCCCAGGGCGGCTCAGAAGCCGGGCCCCAAGACCCCGGATCAAGAGCAAACCGAGAGGCGCCGTAACGACGATGGCGAGCACCGCCACCGAGAGAATCTCCTGCCCTTCGGGGACTCCCATGCTTAAGGGGATCGCCCCGAGGGCAGCCTGTACCGTCGCCTTCGGTAGGTAGGCTATCAAGGCGAAGAGCCGTTCCGAGGCCGTGAGCCTCCTGTCCGGGAGTACCGAGACCAGGACCCCAACACTTCGCCCGAGGAGCCCGACACCGATAACCGCGAGGCCCCGGCCACCGGCGGCAAAAGCAACCGGAAGGTCCACCGCAAGGCCGATGAGCACGAAGAGAAAGATCTCCGCCGGGACCCAGAGGCGGGCAAGCTTGCTTGCCATGTGGTGGGCCACCTCTTCGGCTCGTTCCAGAAGAATAAAGCCGACGGCCATGACACCGAGGAGAGAGGCAACCGGAAAGTGGTTTCCCGCCTCGACCAGGAGAAGCGTTACGACGACCAAGAGCAGCGCTTTCTCGGTTCGGCGTATGTGACGGTAGCTTCGGGTAAAGAACCAGGCCACAGCAAATCCCAAGAGCACTCCGGCTACCAAACCGTTGAAGATGGAAAGGGGAAAGGAAACCACGGCGCGCACCGGAGATACCGGCCCACCGACCAAGAGACCGATCGACGCGGTAAATATGGTAATTGCCACCGCATCGTCGACGCTTGCCCCGGCGAGGACCATCGTAGGAACCTCGGTGTAACCCCGTTCCTTTAAATGAAGCATCGACGGTACCACGACCGCCGGGGAAACGGCTGCGAGAATGCTTGCAGCAACCACCGAGGTTAGATAATCGAAGCCGAAGAAGAGATGAAAACCCACCGCTGCGGTTGCCGTCTCGACGAGACAGGGAATGACCGCCATCCTCATCGCCGACGCGCCAACTGCTTTCAGGCTCGCCTTTTGGATCCCCAATCCCGCCCGGAGAAGAATAACGATAAGGGCCGTTGTCTTGATAATACCCGACAGCTCTCCTATTTCGGGGGGGAGGGGCGGGAGCAGCTCCACCATGCCTCCTGAGAGGGCGGCGTAGCCGATGCCGAAAAGCAGCATGCCGAGAATGCCGGGCATCTTGAGGGCAAGGGCTCCCCTACTGAAGAGCCATGGACCGACGATCAGAACAGCGAAGGCGACCGGGAGAGGCATTACCGGACAAAGACCCCTTTCTCCGGAAAATTGTCAAGGCGTGTTGATGCTGATGCCGACGGATGTGTATCGTATACAATCGAGGAATTACTCTGATGGAAAGACTTATCTATGATATTGACCGCATGTCCCTGTCGGACCGCGTCTACTTCTACATTAAGGATCTGATCCTCTCGGGAGAGCTAAAAGGGGGTGAGCGAATACCCGAAGAAAAAGTCGCGAGCCGCTTCGGCCTGAGCCGGACGCCGATTAGGGAGGCCCTCCGACGACTCGAGGAGTACGGGCTTATCCGAATTAAGCCCCGAAGCTACGCCGAGGTTATTACCCTTCGGCCCGAAGAGGCCTCCGACGTCGCCGAGCTCCGGGCGGCCATGGAAACCTTAGCGGTTCGCCTTCTGGCGGAACGAGCGACCGACGAGGACCTCGTGGAGCTTAGAGCCCTCTGTAGCGCCTGCGACGAAGCCGCGGCCCAGGGGGACATCGCCGAAGTCTTCGAGCACGACAGCGATTTTCATCTCGCGATTGCCCGACGGAGCGGCAACCGTCACCTCTACGAGCTCTTCGAAAAGCTCGACGCAAAGATTCAACTGCTGCGCTTGGTCCTCCATTTACCGATAGAACGGGTTAAGGAGTTCATCGGACAGCACCATCTCCTCCTAGAAGCCCTCGAGAACCGGGACGCCAACAAGGCGGTCGCGATTATGCGACGCCACGTTCTGGGACAGCTCGAGCACTACCGGCCTGCGGAGGAATCTGCCTCGAGGCCCGCCACGAAGTCGTAGAGCGGAGCCACGGAGTCAGAAGATACCTTGTAGCTCCCTTCGAGCCGGTCGCTTTCGGCGGTTTCACCCCGGAGGGTGAGCCAGGAAATTGTCTCGCCGCCGGCTCCTTCGAGGGTTACCCGGAGACTCTGCTCCTCTTCCCGGCGCGGGGTCCCGTGGGCGGTCTCGTCCCCGGAAGCCTCCCGGGCGCCGCCACTCTGTCCGGTGTGCTCTATATCCCGAAGACTAAAGAGAAAGGCAACGATTCGGGCTGTTTCGAGAAGGCGTCGATCGGGCCGTCGGAGGGACCAGTCCCCCCCGGACTCCCGGGCGATCAATAACTCCCGGCCGCTTGTGCGAATATGGATCCGGAAGACTGCCGGAAGGTCGAAGGAAACGAGAGACGTATCCACGAATACCCCAGGCTCCACCAAGAGTGTTTCGAATAGGTCCGGGGTAATCTCGAGAACTCTCCGGTAGCGGGTAGTTTGGGCGAAATAGCTGCCATCATCCCCCGCGAAAACGCCAACCAAATGCACTTCTCCGTCGAGAGTAACCGCTTCGAGGGTTACCACGGGGTCGCCGCGACTCTCGGGCGCCTGGGACACGAACCTAACGCCCCGGAGGGCCCCGAGGGACCGAAGTGCCGCCTCAACAACTGCCGGGTTCCCGGGCATCCCGGTACTCTGGATCCCTCCCCCGGAGTCGGAGCCGGGATCCACCGGGAAGACACTCCAGCCGGAACCCTCCCGTCGGAGAAAGACACCCCCTTCGGCGTGCTCTATTCCGATTCGTCGGATTTCCTCAGGAGTAATCGGCAGGAGGCGACGGTCAAGAAAGGCTTGCCGAGAAAGCTCCGGCAGGCGGACCGTCTCCTCGACTACCAGCATGTGCCCCGGCCAGAGGCTGGAGGAAACCGACCCTTCGGGCCCCTCCCCGTCCGGGCCCCCGGTGGAGACGGGAAGGGTCACGACGATGTTCTCTCCGGTGTCCATGCCAAAGGTCAGCCGCGCAACGCCGGGAGAGACCGGGTCCTCGGTCGTCGAGACATTCTCGGTAACCCCTTCGGACGGTCGAAGCCGCGCTTCGGCTAACTTTCGCGTCACCTCGACGACCCGGCTCCCATCCGCAGGATGCGATTCCCCGGGGCCCAAGAAGAACCCGCCCTCTTTCCGAGTAACCTCGATACGGTCGTCCGCTGTTTCGATAATAAGGCGGTCGGGAGCCGCCGCTTCGACCGGCAGTACCCGGGTGTCCAACAGGACCTCGATCTCACGAGAGAGGAACTCCCGGTAGTCCGACAAGGTCCGATAGAGAGTCTCCTCCCCGGGTACATGTGCGTAGGTGTGAATAACATCGAGGGGGATTTTCCGGCCGAGGTAGAAGGTCGAGGCGTCCCCGGAAGCCGAGGCAATTCGGACCTCAAGGCGCTCGACCGGGAGAAGGCCGTAGGGCTCGAGGTCCGCCGTGGAGATACCGATCGGTTCGAGAACAATCGACTCGGCAAGAGTCAAGAGCTGGGTTACCACCGCAGAGTCCGCCGGCGCCCGGATCGGTTCCGAGAGATGCCACCGGTACGCCTCACGGGTCAGACGAAAGGGCCCCGCGGAAGGCCCGGAGACAAAGACCTCCCGGGCTGATTCCGGCTCCGAAAGAAAATCGAAGGGCCTTATAGCCGGGGGCCCCTCGCCTTCGTCCGAGGCGGGGTCAACAAGGATGTAGATACCGACCAAGAGCACCAGGAGAACCAGAAGCAGCAGGTTACGCCGGCTCATTAGCGCCTACTACGGCGGAACCGCCAGACCGCAACGCCAAGGGCGCCGTAGAGGACCGGAAACAGAAGAACCGCGAGCAAGAAGATTCCCCGGGAGCTCCTCCCGGTTAAAATGATCGGCGTGTGAGCAGCCTCTATCGGCCTGATTGAGAGCAGGTCTTCTTCCTGGGTGATCCAGGCCACCGAGTTGAGAATTACGTCCCGATTTCCCGAGACGCTCAGGTAGTCATCCGAGGCGAAGTCCGAGTCCCCAAAGACCACCAGAATCCCTCTGTTCTCCGAGGGCTCGAGCTCAGCCGAGGCGGCGATTACCAGAGGGCCCGGGATGTCTTCCCCCTGGTCGAATCCGGCCTCCCCTTCCACCAACCCCTCCCGATTGGTCTCCCCCCAGGCCCGGGGTCCCGTTTTTGCGATGGCCTGGAGAGTTGCCGGCACCCTCGCCTCGTCGGCCGAAAGCAAGAGAGACCGGGTGACGGGATAGAGCGAAGCAAGGCCGATCTGCCTAACGACCGGGTGCTCCTCGTAGCTTTCGATGATCGGAAAGAGATACTCCCCCCCCATAATCCGGCTCTGTTGATCCACCACCGCGTCGTTCTGTAAAAGGATACCGAAGTCCTGGAGAAAATCTTTCATGCCTCCGTCGTAGTAGGGATCGAGGAGTAAGAGCAGTCGCCCACCGGAAAGAAGGTAGCTGCGAAGCACGGCAACCTCGTGGGGAAAAAGCTCTCCCCGGGGACCTGCCACAATTACCGCCTCGGCGTCGCCCGGAACGGCTTCCAGGGTCATCAGGCTGAGCTCCTGGGGATCGTAGAACTCGCCGTGGAGGGCCTCAGCCACTTCGCGGTACTCCCGGGAGGGGCTCTTATCGCCGTGTCCCGTCACAAAGTAGAGAACCTTCCGCTCCGAACGGGTCAGAGACAAAAGGGCGTTGGTAATCCGCTCCTCCCGGCTGCCGATGGCCCGGGCCTCCCGGTCGCCGTAGAGAAAGACGATCGTTCCCTGGGTCCCGATGTTGAAACGCTCCACCTCCGAGGGGTTCTTCGCCGGATCGAGAAACTCGTATCGAAAGGCGGGGTACGCCGCCCGGTAGAGATCGAGAATTCTCAAGGCCTCGCTCCGACCAAGGTCGTTCTCGCCATAAAAGGCGATGGCACGGACGGGTTCTTCGAGGTCCTCGAGGACATTGAGGGTCTTCTCCGAGAGGCTGTTGATACCCCGGGGGGTCAAGTCCGTCCGAAAGGTATACCGGATGGAAAACAGCTGGAGAACGACCAGTACGACGAGCAACAGAATTGGGGTGGCACCCCGGTCGAAGATACGGCTTAGGCGCTTCATGACTTCCAGGACCGATTCTTCAGCACCATAATCGTTAGAAACAGAAAGTAAACGGTCAGACTGACAAAAAAGAGCGCGTCGTTACTGTTAAGCACGCCCCGGTTGAACTCGGAAAAGTGAAAGTAGACCGAGAGCTGGTTAAGCGCCATTCCGAGGGCCCCGGGGAGGAACGAGGTTATCCAGCCGATCGCCCAGAGCCCGAGGAGTACCGCGAAGGTGGCCGCCGCCGCGATAATCTGATTCTCCGTCATCGCGGAGAAAAGGAGTCCGACGGAACAGAAGGCCGACGCGACTAGAAGCAGGCCGAGGTACGCCGTGAGAACGGGTGCCCACTCGATGGAGCCTAGGGCCGCGAGGATGATAGGGTACAGAAGTGCCGAAACGAGGCCCAGCGCAAAAACGGCCAAGGCGGCGAGAAGCTTGCCGAAGACAATCTGAGGAACCGTGAGAGGATAGCTCATCAACAGCTCGAGGGTTCCGGATTTCTTCTCCTCGGCAAAGAGTCGCATCGTCAGAATCGGCAGGGCGAAAAGCATCAAAAAGACCAGGTTCGAATAGAGGGGGGCCAAGACCGCTTCGTTCGGGTTTAGAATACCCGAGGCCCCCCGGTCGTACCCCGCTTGGAGGCTCACGTAGCTGAAGTAGGTCAGGCTCCGGTAGAAGAAGTAGCCGGCGATCAACAGAAACAGCACCAGAAAAGCGTAGGCAACCGGAGAAACGAAGAAGGCGTGAAGCTCCCGCTTGGTCACCGTTGTGACACCCTTCATTCCTTCTCCTCCTCGGTCACAAGATGGAGAAAGACCTCTTCGAGGCCGGCCCCGGCCGTCGAAAGCTCCAGGACGTCCCAGCCCCCGGCGAGGAGCCCGGAAAGAAGCGCGTTTCGCACGCCGCCGGTCCCGCCGCCGCCCGCGCTCCCGGCCCGGGCCCCCACCCCGGGGACATCGATCCCGGCCTCGAACCTGAGCCGGGCTACCAGCTCCTCCCCGGCTTCCTCGAGCTCCGCCGAGGCGACACCTTCGACACCCTCGAGAAAACCGGCAAGTCCTTCCCGGGGACCCCGAAGACGAATCCGTAAGCCCGCCTCGCTACCCAGCTGTTCGAGCAATCCGGCCGGGGTATCCTTGGCGACAAGCCTTCCCCGATTGACAATAATGACCTCGTCGCAGAGGGCACTTACTTCCGGAAGGATATGCGTGCTCAAGATTATGGTCCGGGTCCCCTTTAGGCTTTGGATAAGGCGGCGGAACTCCGCGGTTTGCCGGGGGTCGAGTCCGATGGTCGGCTCGTCAAGAACCAGTAGCTTCGGATCGCCTAAGAGCGCCTGG
>JBKHCS010000139.1:0-7251 GCA_046541715.1 Spirochaetaceae bacterium | reverse complement strand
GCGAGAACGGGGTGCATCATTCCAAGAATCGCTAAGGGCACCATCACCACGTTGTAGAAAAAGGCCCAGAAGAGGTTCTGCTTTATCTTCTTGAAGGTGGCTTTGCTCAACCTTACCGCTCTTACGACGGCCCCGAGCTCCCCCTGGACCAAGACGATGTCCCCGGACTCTATGGCGACGTCGGTTCCGGTTCCGATTGCGATACCGACATGGGCCTGGGCGAGGGCCGGGGCGTCGTTGATGCCGTCCCCGACCATGGCTACCATCTCGCCGGCGCTCTGGAGACGCCGAATCTCCTCCGCCTTGTCCTGGGGCATTACCTCGGCGATTACCCGGTCGATGCCGACCTCTCCGGCGATGGCCCGGGCGGTTCGCTCGTTATCCCCTGTTATCATGATGGGTTCGAGACCCAAACGTTTGAGTGCCGCGATGGCTTCGACGCTGTCGCTCTTTATCTTATCTGCCACGGCCAGTATTCCAAGAAGGGCGCCGTCGGCGGCGACAAACATGGCAGTTCTCGCCCGGCTCTCGAGGTCCGCCTTCCGGGAGAGGGCCTCGTCCCTCAGAGTGACGCTCTCGTCCCGCATCAGCGCTTCGGTTCCCAGCAAGAGCTTCCGGCCGTCGACGACTCCCCGGACGCCTCGGCCGGGAATCGCCGCGAAGTCCGCGACCGACGACAGTGCCGCGCCGGTTTGTTTCCTCGCGGCCTCGACGATGGCTCGCCCGAGGGGATGCTCCGAGCCGGCTTCCACTGCGGCGGCGAGGCGGAGAACTAGATCCGGATCGGATCCGTCGAACCCGACGACGTCCGTAACGCTCGGCTTCCCTTCGGTGATGGTTCCCGTTTTGTCCAAGACGATGGTGGTGATGTCCTTCATTACCTGGATGGCCTCGCCTTTGCGGATAAGAACGCCGTTTTCGGCGCCCTTACCCGAGCCGACCATCAGGGCCGTCGGCGTAGCCAGCCCGAGGGCGCAGGGGCAGGCAATAACGAGAACCGCTATCGCGGCGTAGAAGGCAAGGGCGACGGGGCCGATTCCCGGATTAACCCAGGGCAGAAAACCCGAAGCCCATACCGCGACCTCGGCGAAGAAGCCGGGAAACGCCAACCAAGCGGCGAGGGTTGCGGCGGCCACCAGGATAACGATGGGCACAAAGACCGCGGTAACCCGGTCGGCGAAAGCCTGGATTGGAATCTTGGACCCCTGGGCCTCCTCGACCATCCGGATAACCTGGCTCAGAAAAGTTTCCCTTCCGATCTTGGTCGCCTCGACCTTGAGAAGGCCGTGGACGTTGATTGTCGCCCCGATAACCTCGTCGCCGGGCGTCTTGTCGACGGGCATCGACTCGCCGGTCGCCAAAGATTCGTCGACACTGCTGTGGCCCTCCCGGACCACCCCGTCGGTAGGGATCTTCTCCCCGGGCCGGACAATCATCAGGTCGCCCTTCTCCAGCGCGGAGATGGGTATCCGCACTTCGGCGCCTCCCCGTTCGATGGTCGCTTCCTTGGCGCCGAGGGTAAGGAGCTTCTTGATCGCCTGGGACGCCCTTCCCTTCGCCTTGGTCTCTATGTACCGCCCGGTAAGGTGGAAGGCCATAATCATCCCGCCGACTCCGGCGAAGCTCGCAAAGGCCGGCGCAAGGCCGAAGTGGCTCAAGAGGGAAACAACGCCGGTGGAAAGAGACGCCAGGGTACCCATGGCAATGAGGGCGTCCATGTTCGGGGCACCGTGTATCGCCGACTTCCAGGCGCTCCGGATTGTCTCGAAACCGGGGATAAAGACAACGAAGGCTCCCAAGGCGAGCATTCCGATATCCATCCCCAGGTGCCCGAGGAAGACATAACCGAAGACCATCTCCGGGATCATCCAGAGGATAATCGGAATCGTCACGCCCCAGGCGCTCCACATCTGCCGCCGAGCCTTTCGCATCTTGCGCTCATCCCGGTCCTCTTCCTCGACCGACACCTCGGCGGATGCGTCGTCCGGGGAGTCGATAACCGCCTTGTACCCGGCGGCGTCGACTGCCCGGACGAAATCGTCCGGAGAAACCGACCCCGGGGCGTAGGTAATCCGAGCCGATTCGGTCGCCAAATTGACCGTCGCGTCGGTTACACCGTCTATGGCCCGCAAGGCTTTTTCCACGTGGGAGACGCAGGAGGCGCAGTGCATCCCTTCGATACGCAGGGTCTCCGCCGTCGGGGCCGTCGGGGACGCCGGTTCAGCCTCTGGTGGCGTTTCCATCTTGTACCCCGCCTTCTCGACGGCCTGGGCAAAATCCCGGGCCTGCGCCGATTCCGGGTTGTAACGTACCGTCGCAGTCTCGGTTGCCAGGTTGACCGTGACGGACTCTACGCCGTCTATCTTCTCAAGGGCCTTCTCAACGTGAGCCACGCAACTCGCGCAGTGCATGCCGTCGATCGGGTATGTTTCTGTCTGTATCGTCATCGGTAACTCCCTTCCTGAGCGATGCTCATCCGGTCCTCCGGTACTTTCCGATAATGTCCATTACCTCAGCGGTCTTCTGCCGCTGTTGCTCGGGGTCGCCGCTCCGCATCGCTTCGGCGACGCAGGTGTTTAAGTGGTTCTCCATCACGATGCTCTCCACCTTCCGGAGTGCCGATACGACCGCGGCAGTCTGATTGAGAATGTCCACACAGTAGCGGTCTTCTTCGATCATTCGGGCGATACCACCGACCTGTCCTTCGATCCGCCGCAGTCGGTTTGCCACTTGTTCTTTTTGCTTTTCGTTAAGCATGAGGCCAATATACCCCATGGGGGTATATTGGTCAACTGAGGGTGTCTGCCCGGTGCACCGAGGACTCGATCCCGTCGCCGTTTGCCTGCCGGGGGCTCTCGACGTAGCTTGGAAAGAGGAGGAGCGAATGGAAGATAGCCGACAGCACGATCATTCCGAGCACCACAGGATGATGATTCGGGATTTCCGCAGGAGATTCTACATCTCCGTGGCACTCACCTTCCCAGTCTTGGTTCTCTCCCCTCTGATTCAGAGCTTCTTCGGCTTTTCATTAGGATTCCCCGGGGATTCCTACGTTGTCTTCGCCTTGGCAACGGTCGTCTACTTCTACGGCGGATGGCCCTTTCTCTCGGGTCTGGCTTCGGAGCTCAAACAGAAGAACCCGGGGATGATGACCCTCATCGGACTCGCGATAACCGTTGCCTTCGTCTACAGCGCCGCGGTTACCTTCGGCCTCGAGGGGAGCCCCTTCTACTGGGAGCTCGCGACTCTCATAGCCATCATGCTCGCCGGGCATTGGATCGAAATGGCCTCGGTTTTGAGCGCCTCCTCCGCCCTCGAGGAGCTCGTCGAGCTGATGCCCCAGGAGGCCCACCGTAAGCAGGACGGCCAGGTAGAAGATATTCCCCTTTCGGACGTCAAGAAGGGAGATATCCTCCTGATCAAGCCCGGAGAGAAGATTCCCTCCGACGGCGTGGTAGTAAAGGGCGAGAGCTACATCGACGAGTCGATGCTGACCGGCGAGTCCCGCCCCGTCAAGAAGATCCCCGACGACAAGCTGATCGGTGGATCGATAAACGGCGACGGCTCCCTGGAGCTAAAGGTCGAGAACGCCGGGGAGGATTCGTATCTCTCCAAGATTATCGAGATGGTCCGGGAAGCCCAGGCGGCAAAATCGCGAACCCAGGCGCTGTCGGACCGTGCTGCCTTCTGGCTGACCATCGTCGCCATCTCGGTCGGAATCATCACCCTGACGGTCTGGCTCTCGGTCGGCCGGGACCTTCAGTTCTCCATCGCCCGGATGGCAACCGTCATGGTTATTACCTGTCCCCACGCCTTGGGCCTGGCTATTCCCCTCGTCGTCGCGGTGTCGACCTCCAAATCCGCCCGGAACGGTTTGTTGATCCGTAACCGGACGGCCTTCGAGAACGCCAGGAAAATTTCCACGGTGGTTTTCGACAAGACGGGCACTCTGACCCACGGGACCTTCGAGGTAACGAGCGTCGACGTACACGACGACGCCTACGAAGAGTCGTCAATTCTCTCCTACGCCGCGTCCCTCGAGGGGCAATCCGAACACCCCATTGGGAAGGGCATCGTCGCCGCAGCCCGGGACCGGGAAAAGAACTCCCGGGGGGCCGGCGCTTTAGAGGTGAGCAACTTCGAGGCGATAAAGGGGAAAGGGGTCTCGGGAACCGTCGACGGAAAGAACGTCCAAGTCGTCAGCCCGGGCTACCTTGCCGAGCAAGGCTTTGAGTATCCGGCCGGCGCCGAGCCCAAGGGGGGCATCACCCGGGTCTTTCTTATCGTGGACGGTCGGGTAACCGGGTCCGTCGCCCTCTCCGATACCGTCCGTCCGGAGTCGCACAAGGCAATCGAGGCGCTCAAGAGGCGGAACATCAAGTGCTGGATGCTCACCGGGGATAACGAAGAGACGGCAAAGGCGATAGCCGAAGAGCTCGGGATGGACGGCTATTTCGCGCAAGTGCTCCCGGACCAGAAGCAGGAAAAGATAAAAGAACTTCAGTCGCAGGGGGAGTACGTCGCAATGACCGGCGACGGTGTAAACGACTCCCCGGCCCTCGCCCAGGCACAGATCGGCATCGCGGTCGGTTCGGGAACCGACGTAGCCGCCGCGACGGCGGACATCATCCTGGTCAATTCCAATCCCCTCGACATAACTGCGCTCATACTCTTCGGCCGGGCCACCCACAAGAAGATGGTACAAAACCTGATCTGGGCTACGGGATATAACGTCGTGGCCATTCCTCTCGCGGCGGGTGTTCTCTACAACGCCGGGATAGTTCTGTCACCGGAAGTTGGGGCGATCCTCATGTCCGCATCTACGGTTATCGTAGCGATAAACGCACGGTTGCTCCGGGTCAAAAGAGAACAGAGAGGAACTGTTGGGTCACCGGGAGAGGCGGCCGCCGAAGCGTAGACACCTCCGTCGGCTTTCGCAGCCAATCGAAATGCTTTATACCGCACTGGGGTCTATCATAGAGCAAGGTCCTCTTGCCGTGGTCGGACCGCTCTTCCGAGCGACTGCTCTCGTTTTCTGCACCGCTCCGCTCGGGGCTCAGGAGCCCTCCCTTCTCCGGGGCCCCCCCTCCGGATAGCCCCGATTCTCGAGAAGGCCCGGAATACCGAGAACCAGCGAGCTCCGAAGGATACGGTGCTCCACCGGCCCGGTGACCGTATGCGGATCCTAAATTGCGTTTACCGATTACACCGGCGTTTAGGTGTAGCTTAACCGTATGCTCGAACACGAGGATGAGGGTATGATGGGCCGATACGAGGTAGCAAACCGAAACTAATGGATCATCATCATCATGAACACAAAGAGGGTGACGGCGGCCTCCGCCTCGCGTTCTTCCTAAACGTCGTTTTCGCCGTCATCGAGCTTGTCGGAGGGCTTTGGACGAACAGCATCGCAATCGTCAGCGACGCGGTCCACGACTTCGGGGACTCTTTGAGCATCGCCTTCGCCTGGACCATGAACCGGCTCTCGGCCCGGCGCAGCAGCGAAACGCTGACCTTCGGCTACCGCCGCTACCGCCTTCTCGGGGCCCTGGTGACAGGGCTGGTCCTCCTCGGCGGGTCGGTGTTTATCCTGACCGAAGCGATTCCCCGACTCTTTGCTCCCGAGGCGGTGGAACCCCGGGGCATGCTCCCACTGGCGCTTCTGGGAATCGCGGTGAACGGCGTGGCGGCCTTTCGCCTTCGGGGAAACACCGACGCCAACCGGCGGGTTGTCACCCTTCACCTGATGGAAGACATCCTGGGCTGGGTGGCGGTTCTTGTGGTCAGCATCGTTCTCTTCTTCGTGGATCTCCCGATTCTCGACCCGATCCTTTCGGTCGCCATCACCCTCTTTATCCTCTCGCGAATCCTCCCCTCCCTCCGGCGGGTGCTTCAGGTCTTCCTGCAACACGCCCCACCGGGAGTCCGTACCGCAGAGCTTAGGGAGGTCCTGGAAGGTATTGTGGGTGTCGCCGAGGTTCACCACGTCCACGTTTGGACCCTCGACGGAGAGTACAACCTCCTCTCGGCGCACCTGGTTATGGAGGGAAATCCTCCCTTGGATGCTCTGGAGGAAACCAAGGCGTCGGCAAAGGCACGCCTCGAAGAAAAAGGCATTCAGCACGTTACCCTCGAGTTCGAAGCCCAGGAGGCGGGGTGCAGGGACTGCGATTTGTAGCGCGGCTACCGGCAAATAGCAATTGGGATCACGGCTCGAGGACCACCTTGAGGGTCTCCCCGTCCGGCCCCTTTGAGAGCCGCCGGAACACCTCGACTCCTTCGGAGAGGGGGCGTATTTCCGAAACGAGCCCCCGGACATCGACCTCCCGGGAGGAGATCAGCTCCCCGCAGGTCGTAAAATCAACGAGACTGTAGAGAAAACTCCCGAGGACCTCGAGCTCCCGGGTCACAACGGCGTGCATATCGATCTCTACGTAGCGGTTCGCCAGCCCGATCCATACGACCGTCCCACCGGTCTTAACCGCGTTCAACGAGTCTCCGACCGGCTTCGCGGCGCCTACCGCTTCTATCGTCGCTCCGGCAAGGCTTCCGCCGGTAATGCTCTTGACCCCGTCGACCACATCGGTCTCTCCGGCGTTTACCGTGCCGACGGCCCCTTCCCGCTCGGCGATTTCGAGGCGGCCGGAGCTCAGGTCGGAGACGATGACGTTTCGATACCCGAGAACCCGGAGCGCCTTTACCGTAAGCTGACCGATCGCTCCGGCGCCGATGACCAAGACCGGCTCCTCCTTCGGGAGGCCGGAGGTTGCGAGCTTGGCGGCGCCGTGGTAGGCGACGGCAAACGGCTCGGTAAGGGCAATCTCCGAGTCATCGACGGTCCCCCCGAGGGCGATGAGGTATTGCGGATCGATAGCGAGAAGCTCGGTGTATCCCCCACCCTGGGAAAAGACCCCGAGAAAGGGAGCCTTCTCGCATCGTTGGTAGTTCCCGGCCTTGCACGCGGGACATTCGCCACAGTAGAGCTTTGGAAAGGGCACCACACGGTCGCCGGGTTTGACGCGGGCACCCTTAGGCGCCTCGAGCACCGTCCCGGCCAACTCGTGGCCCATGACCAAGGGCGGCGTTCGGCGGCCCGTGTGACCGAGGTACCCCTCGACGTCGGATCCGCACACTCCCGCAGCGGTAATACGGACGAGGGCTTGATCGGGGCCGGGTTTCGGCGGAGGAAGCTCCTCGAGCTTGATTGTTTCGGGACCGTGGTAGACGAGTGCTTGCATGCTCCCACTCTAG
>JBKHCS010000138.1:0-7303 GCA_046541715.1 Spirochaetaceae bacterium | reverse complement strand
GGCTCTAGTCGCCGGTGCGATGAATCGCCGGGACCATCTGTTGGCTTGATGTAGGATATCCTTGGCTACCATCGGGCTATGAGATACGTCCTTCGATATCGATCTCTACGCCCGGCTCAACCGGGAGATCTTGAATCGCGTTATCCTCCCGGCTCGAAAGCTTGGCCTCTCTCCTCGAATCGAAGGCCGGTGCGTTCGAGATCTACGGCCACGTTGAGAAGCGTCTCACGCATCTCCCGCCCGACCCAAAAGGGAAGAAAAGCGAAGTCGACCGTCGCCAACTCGGCCTCCGGAGTGCTCTCCACCAGCATCCGAATCAGGTAGTTCGCGTCGAGGAGAATCACGAAGAGATTCTCTATTGTCGGCGATCTTCCCGGACTTTCTCGAGGTAGGAATCCCTCGGCGACGCGGGGCTCATCCGAAGCCTTCCCACCGTTCCGCGACCCGGTTCTGGGCGGTGTACTCGATCGCGTCCTTGAAGGCGGTAAAGAGCGTAGCCCGTTGCAGCTCGGCGAAATCACTGAGCTTCTGTCCGACGAATTCCTCCGCGTGACGCAGGAAAAGAGCAGGCTCCTGACTGTGCAGATGTTCCCAGGCCTCGACGATCTCCGGACGCCTGGCTTCGACAAGCTTGCGGCTAGGGAGCTTGGCGCGCTTGGCGTTGTTCACCTCCGGTGCCGTGGGCAGAAGGTTCCAGAGATCGTTGTTCCCCCAGAGGGCGAAGGGAATCGCATGGTCCACGTCGAATCGGCGTAACGCTGAGCCGGACCAGACACAGGTAAGGCTATTGCGTTCCGTGAGAACGCGCTCGTAAGCCGACCTGGCGATGTCGACTTTCCGGTCGGCTCCGGACGGTTCCAGGAGGAGCGAGATAACCTCTTGGCTCGTGACATCCGGCGGTTGACGTCTGAGATTAATCGTGAAGTCGGCCCAGCGGAGGACTATCGAGTCGGCGATCCAACGGCCCATAACGGACAACTCCGCCCAGAGCTCAGCCGGCATAAGAATCTGCTTTCCTTCCTTCCTAAATACCTTGGCGCCGGTCCTTTCGTTTCCGGCGTATTGGACCGGCTGGGCTATGCCTAGCCGGACCTTCTGAATAGTAACCTTGTAGAGGGCCTTCGCCGGCTCAGAGAGGCGGTCGCACTCCAGGGCAAGGGTGAAGGCGGAAAGTCCACCCTCGCCGAAGGCACGGACAAGCCCCCGCAGCGGCTCCCGGAAGGTCACGTCGGCTTTGCCCTGGATCTCCTGTCCCTGCAGTATAAAGCGCCCCTTCTCTTGCGCCGCGACGATGGGCCAGTAGTACTTGATCCATTCCCGGGCAATAAGGTCGATATCGAGAGCCACGATGCCGTCCGGGCGCCACCGGACCGCGTTGTACCTTCGGGTTGCCAGATTCGCAAGAGCCCTAAGGAGGGCATACTTGTAACTATTTACCTTCCGGTCCTCGATCAGGATAGACTCGAGGGTCTCGATCGGTCGGAGTCCGTCCCCGGACCCCGCGGCAAAGAGCATTAAACGTGCAGACGTTGACCCGGGATCGCCGCCGGGCACGAGATCGATTTCCCGTATCAGGTCCAGCCCCAGTCTTGCAAGAAAGAACTGATACTGCTCCGGGGAGCGGATGCGATAGATGACATTCTCCGCGTCCGCCGGTATTTCCATCGGAACCGTAAGAAGAAGCAGCCCACCCTCGACCAATCGCTGTTTGAGGGTGTAGAGCGCATCCAGGAACGCCGTGTCCGGCAGATGTTGAAGTACCAGGCTACAGAGGACCGCATCGTAACGGCCGGTAACACCCGGGAGGTCAGGCAGCGAGGATTGTCTCAATCGCCTATCCGGGATGGCGAACCGGCGTCGCCCGAGGATCAGAAGCTCCGGATTCGGATCACCCCCAAGGACGTCAAACCCCTCTTCGCTAAAACGATGTACATCCCGGCCGATTCCGGTCCCAACGTCCAGCACCGTCGCGCCTTCGTGGAGAAGCCCGCTCAGAACATCGATGTGGACCGGGCGTTCAGCGACGGCGTTTTCGGCGAGCTCATCTTTGTGCCCGGAGTAGTAGCGCAAGGTTTCTTCTGCGACAGTGAAATCTACAGGCTCGAACCGGTATTTACTTTTGCCCGCCACTTGATCCCACTCTTTAGCCCGGCTTCATGGCGCTACCCCCGCCGACAAACGAACGTAACCCACTGAACACCCACCCGGCCGTTTAGATCTCGGGAGGTCCAGCTATCCACCGGCAGAAAGCCGGAAGCCGAATTAAGGGCAGACCACTCGTCTTCGTTCCGGCAAACGAAGTAGCGGCCCTTTGGGTCGAAGCCCTCTGGGTCGAGGTTCGGCCGGTTAGTGCTGACCGAGTACGCCACGATGCCCCCGGGTCGCGTCACTCGCGCGAGTTCCCCCAAGGCCGTTTCGGCGTCGGCGGCGGTTAGGTGCATGAGGACGGCCATCGCCGTCACGACATCGAAGGCTCCGTCGGCAAAAGGCAATGGATTCGGCAGCTGGTGGTGCACAAGGTGTCCTTCCAAATCCGGGTGAAGCCGGAAAGCCTGGGATAGCATGTGCGCGCTCGCGTCGGTAGCGGTAACATCGAAACCGCGGCCGAGATAGTAGGCCGCGTCCCGGCCGCTTCCGCACCCGACCTCGAGCAGTCTGCCCCGCTCCGGGATGTAGCGAAGCACGCGGTCGGTCACCCCGCCGAAATCTACACTCTCGTAGGTTGCCGCTGCTGCGGGAGCCTCGAGTTGGTAGTAGTTGATGGTGCTCCGGTAGGGGTCTTTCATCGCCACCGTCAGGGTGCCCCCGCCCCCCCGGTCACCCGGCGGAGCTCGGCCCAGAGGTCGGGGAAGTGGACGGGTTTGGTTACGTAGCCTTCCATTCCGGCCTCCCGGAACCGGGCCTTATCTTCCCGCAAGGCGAAGGCGGTAAGGGCGACCACGGGGGACCCGGCAACCGGGCCGTCAATATCCCGAATTGCCCGAGTGGCCTCGATCCCGTCCATCTCGGGCATCTGCACGTCCATCAGTACGGCGTCGAAGGGGCGCTCCTTTCGGGCCGCCGCAGCAGCCACCGCCTCTTTTCCATTCTTCGCGACGGTTACGCTATGGCCCTCTTCCTCGAGAGCCATGGCGAGGAACATGCGGTTAATCGCATTGTCCTCGGTCAACAGGAGCTCCAGAGGAGGCAGCGGCTCTTTGATTTCTGTGGTTTCTGCGGTCGACGGGGGGACCTCCGGAGATGGCTCCGAGGCCGGCAACTCTACCGGCAGCGTTACGGTAAACTCGCTGCCCTCTCCCGGAGCGCTCTTTAGGTCGATCCGGCCACCGAGAAGCTCCACCAGCCGCCGGGTGATGGTAAGCCCCAGTCCGGTGCCTGGAGGACCCGGCTCCCGGACGGATCTGCGAATGCGCACGAAGCTCTCGAAGATCTCCTGCTGCTTCTCCGGGGGAATTCCTCGACCGGTATCCCGGACGAGGAAAACGAGTCGACCCGACGTCTCACCATCGCTTCTGTAGGACACCTTTAGGCTCACGGATCCGGCATCGGTGTACTTGACGGCGTTGGAGACCAGATTCCGCAGCACCTGGGCTGCCTTGCCACCGTCAAGGAGCACACGAACGGGGACGCCGCTCTCAATCTCGGTGCCGAAGGCAAGGCCCTTCGTCTCCGCCAGGAGCTCCAGGGGGGCGACGATGCTAGGCAGAGTATCTCGAAGCCGCCACACCTCCGGGTGCACCTCGGCGGATCCTGATTCGATTTGCGACAAATCCAGAATGCCCCCGATTACCGACAACAACGCGTTCGCCGCGTCCCTGATCAGCGCCACGTGGTCTCGCATCTCAGGGTCCCGTATCCGGGCGTGGAGGACTTCTACCATCCCCAAGACGCCGCTTATGGGTGTGCGGATTTCGTGGCTCATGTGCGCCAGGAACTCGGTCTTGGCCATGTTGGCCCGCTCGGCTTCTTCTTTGGCCTTCTTGATGTCGGATATGTCGACGTTCACGGCAACGGCGCCCGTGATGGTCCCTTCGACGTCGGTAATAGGGAGGGCGTAGTTCAGGATAGAGCGACGCTCCCCCGCGGCGGTCTCTATCTCGATTTCCTCCGCCACGCTGGTCTCTCCCCGTTCCAGGGCCCGGGCGATGGCCCAATCGTGGGAGGCAACCGGCTCTCCCGTATCCGCCCACCACGCCTTGTAGTCCTTCTGATTTGAGTCCGGGGAGCCGGTGTGCCGCGCCTGGCCCCAGATGGTCTCCGCGGCCCGGTTGGTCAGGACAATCCGGCCTTTGGCGTCGGCAATAGAGACCGATACCGGCAGAATCTCCAGGACGGCCCAGAGGCGGTCGCGTTCCGCCGCGGCGGCCCGGTGGGCCGCCGCCAGGGCGTCTCTCGCTTCTTGGCGCTCGGTGACGTCACGAAAGATGTGAGCGGCGCCGACCTTGGTTCCGTCGGCCGCATGGATTGGGTTGAAGCGCAGCTCGTAGATGCGGCGTTCGGCGCCGGAGGGTCCGAATTCTACGGTAGTTTCGAAGGACTCGCCGGCAAGCGCTCGGGCCCAGAGCTCCCGGGCCTTTTGCTGTTGCTCCGGCCAGGGGGCCATGGCTTCCACCATGCTCATACCCACCCGGAGATCCTGCTTCCAGAGCTTCCGGAACTCTCGCCGGTATGCCTCGTTGAAATAGAGGTAGCGGAACTCCATGTCTTCGGCGGCGATCATGTCGTCGGTGCCGTTTGCAATTCCTTCGAGGAGGCTGTAGGTCCGGTGGAGCCGGTCCCGAACAGCAGGCTCGTCCGGCGCTCCGCGAATGACGATAAGCGCCGTCTTCGGCTGATCCGTCTCATCTGACTCGGTGATCTCACGGGTGATGACGGCTTGAAAGCGCCGCGGGGTTTCGTCTCCACCCCTCGTAAACGAGGCCCGCGTCTCCTTCCGGGTGTTTCGGTATTCGGCGAGGGCCCGGCCAAGGGCCTGGATCTCTTCGGCTCGGTCGGCCGAAGCCGGCTCGGAGAGCGGAAGGCCCAGTAGCTCGCCGGCACGGAGACCCATCGCACGGGCGTGCGCTTCGTTGATCGCGACACGAGTACCGTCTTCGGTAACCCGAAGAAACTCCTCCGGCACCTCGCCGGCGCCGAAGAGCTCCTTCGATCGCTCATCCTGCTGATCCACGAGTTCAATGCTACCCTCAAAGTCCCGGCACGGAAAGGGGCCCCAAGGGCCCCGCCAAAAGCGACATCTTGTCAAACCATTCACCGAATTGATACGCATCTTGTTCAATCGTTTGACGGAATGACGGTTTCCGCGTGATTGCCCGGCCAGGGAACCCGTGATATCACTAACCCAATGCACCCGAGAACGCTCAGACGGACGCTTTGGATGACAACCGCGGCGGTGTGGCTCGTGATCGGCGCGTCGGCCGGAACCCCGGTTTCCGCCTTCGCCGACCACCTCCACAGGCGCGTTCCCGAGCTCATGGAGCGCTACGAGATTCCCGGGGTGAGTGTCGCCGTCGTAAAGGATGGGGAGTTGGCCTGGGCCGGTGCCTACGGCTACGCCGACGTCGCCGAAAAGCGACCAATGACAACGCGATCCATCTGTCGGGCGGAATCGATCTCCAAATCCGTCACCGCCTGGGGGGTTATGAAGGCCGTGGAGGACGGCCTGATCGATCCGGACGCGCCGGTGGCGAGGTATCTCGAAACGGTGGCGATCCCGGAGGGCCGGTTCGACACCGAGGAGATAACCGTCCGGCGGCTTCTGAGCAATAGTGCGGGGCTCCCCCTCGGCACCATCGGGCCCGCCGTCGAGTACCCACCCGGGAGTCGGATGCCGACGAAGCGCGCCTACTTGGCCGACGAGCTTCGGATCGTGCAGACGCCGGGAGAGGGGTTCCTCTACTCTAACGTCGGGTACAACCTTCTAGAACTCGTCATCGAGAACGTAACCGGCGGTGGCTTCGAGTCCTACATGCGGGAGGAGGTGCTCGAGCCCCTCGGCATGCGCAACGCGAGCTACGCCTGGCAGGAGCACATGTGGGAGTTGATGCCCACCGGCTATGAGCCGGACGGCACCCCGGTTCCTCCCTACGTCTATCCGGTTGACGCCTCCGGCGGGCTCTTCGCCGACGTCGAGGACATCGCGCGGTTCGTCGTTGCGAGCACGACCGGTTCCTCGGTCACCGAGAAGCTTCACACGCCCGTCGTCGAGGTATCGGGGCTCTTCGGTTTTGCCGCCGACGCCTACGGGCTGGGGCACTTCGTCGAGACCCTCCCCGACGGCCGCCGCGCCGTCTGGCACGGCGGACAGGGCCACGGATGGATGACCCACTTCCACGCGATTCCCGAATCCCGTGACGGCATCGTCATCTTGACGAACAGTCAGCGTAGCTGGCCCTTTATCTCCTCTGTGCTTTCCGACTGGGCCGAGTGGACCGGGGCGGGACGGGTAAAGTTTGGCCTTATTGCCCGGGTCGGCAGCGTGTTGCGTGGGGTGCTGGTCCTTATCGTCATTGCTTCCCTCGCCCAGATCTACCGACTCGCTCGGGAGTCACGGGATGGACGGCGGCGCCTGGCGCCGCTCTCCCGCCGCACTCGCTGGGTCCGGGCGCTCGAAGCGGTTCTGGGGTCTGGGATTATCGCCGGCCTCCTCTGGGCCCTCGGGCAGCCGTACCTCTTCGTATCGTCGATATTCCCCGGGACCGCGGGACAGGCGGCCTGGGCACTTCTGCTGGGAGCCCTCGCTATGCTATCATCCGCGCTCTTACCCCGCACCGGTGGCTAAGGGCAGAAGCTTGCTCCCCCGGATAGCTTTACCTATTTTCTATAGAGAGGCTCTTCGTTGGGTCTTTGGAGGGAAACTGATGAAAAGAACAGTACTACTCGTGCTACTCGTCGCCTTGGTCGGATTGCCGGCTTTTGCGTTGCCGGAAGTCGGTCTGGGCCTCTCAGCGTTCTATAACTCGCCGGTCATGCTCGGTCAGGATTCGGACAAGGAGGAGCTGAACGTCGACAAGTTTACCTTCGGGGGGAACGGCCGGGTAAAGCTGGCCATTTTCCACGGAGAGGCTCTCCTACTCTACTCGAACTCGGAAGTCGTAAAGAGCCTCGATGTTTACCTCGACGCCGGGGTCGCCTTCGACGTGCTGACTCTGTTGCGCCTTTCCGCCGGTGCGGGCCCCGCCTTGACCTACAACATCGGGGAGTCCGACGAGCCCGTCGACGCGGGTCTGAACGTTAAACTGAATGCCGACGTCAAGCTCGCGCGCCTCTCCGCCGGGCTCAGCTACATCATGGACCTAAACCT
>JBKHCS010000026.1:0-31658 GCA_046541715.1 Spirochaetaceae bacterium | reverse complement strand
GGGAGAGTAGGTCGTTGCCTCACTCCCCTCTCACTTCCGATCAGGGCTTTTGTGTCTATAGGGTGGCCATCACCATCTGGGTTGCCGGCGCGGCGGCAAGTTTCGACTACAAAACTGTTAGACTGACTTTCCTTCTTCTTCGTCGTTACGTTACACTACGGCTCGTTCGGTATGAAGAATAATCGGCGACACGCTCGCGTTGCTGGGCGGATGGCCGTCTTTCTGGAAGGTCCTCGGCAGAAAGCGGAAACCGTCCTAATAGATATCAGCCGGTCTGGTATGCAGGTCTGGTTGCCTCACGGAACGCCCGCGAACGGTTGGGAACGAGCTCGGATCGTGCTTCCGGGAACCCAACGCGAGTTCTCCGTCGAATTGACTCCCGTCCGTTTGGACGCCGGCGCCGAAGTTCCGGTGGAACGAGAGTCGGACTCCGGCGGGCTTGTTGCGGCTTTTGCATTCCATTTTAATCGCCCAGGTGACTCTGCAGCCCTCGATCGCTTTATCTGGGACCAGTTCGTTCAGGTCCGCCGGGACGGCGGATTGGAAGACCTTCGCAATCTTCCGCGAATCGAATGCGTGATCGATGGTGTTGCCGTTTCTTCGGTGAGCCCCGACTCCGGCGAACCGTCGGATAACAGGCTCGAAAGTGCCCGAATCGTGGATATGTCTCCCCTCGGCTTGAAACTTGTCTATTCGGGTAGTCTGTCTCGTGAATCCAAAGTTGAATTACGGCTTTCGGTTCCCGGGGATCAACGTCCGCTGAACCTAGAGGGCAACGTGGCTTACGTCTCCGACGACAGCGGTTCCGGAGGTACGGCAGGAATTGCATTCGCGGAATCGATGAGCGAAGTTAATCGTGCGCGGATCCGCAACTTCATACTCGCTTCGAGTGCCTGGGGTTCCCTCCGGGGAGTGTACCGCCGACTGTGGTCGAACGAGGAGACAGGTGGACAGCTCCGGGTTGAGGAACGAGAGGCCATCCAACGCTTATTGCGACTATTGGCGGCCAGAGGGTTGCCGATTCATCTACTCGGCGACGACAGTTCCCTCGGTGCGGCGTTCCGTGTCGATGACGTTACCGACCGGTTGTTGGTGGTTTCTCGCCTTGGCCTCGAGCGGCTTCCCCCGGAGGGAAGCCGGGTCAGTGGGTCGATGGTCGTAGGAAGCGGCGGGTACTATTTCCAAACCTATGTGCGCAATGCTTCTGACACTGTTTTGCATCTCGAACTGCCGGAAAGCTTGGTTCTAACCGAGAAGCGGACCGCCGAGCGACTAACGAAAAGAGACGGCCGGTCCTGGCGCGTCGAACGGGAACGAATGCCCGGTTCGAGCGGCGTTGGTACGCTTCTAGATTTTAGCGCCGCCGGGATTTCACTCGAAGTGGACAGGAGCGAATTCGAAGACTTGGCCACCGGAGAGGTTGTGGGTCTCGAGGATCAAGAAACGTCAAGAATACTCCGCGGCGAGGTCCGCCATCTGGCTGAGTTCGATTCGGAAACAGGCCGACGGTTAAGAATCGGCATAGAGCTCGGAACCCAGCGAAAGGATCCGCATCATCGACGAATACCCGTCGAGACGTTCCATGATATACCGGTTTACACAGACGCAGAGATTGTGTCTGATTGCGAGCTTTTCCGATCCATGGTCGTTCAGTTCCCCACGCCGGATCAACGTCGGATCGTAGGTCTCTTGAACGCAACAAGATTGGGAAAGGTCGCAACCGCCGTCGTTGTTCCGTCTGCCTTCGGTAAGAAGAAGGAGGCCCTAGCGCCTCTGGCTTTGACGCTCCTGGCGTCATTCCGCAAGAGCGGACAGGATGTCGTGGTCCTGCGATTCGACGGGACGGACCGCCCCGGTGAGAGCTCGAATCGACTCGCCGGTACCGCTCGAGGCTACGAAATGCTCGGTTACCGGATCAGCCAGGGCCGCAGCGATCTGCAGGCGGCCCTGGATTTCGTCCGGGACAATCCCTTCTTTGAAGCGGATCAAATCATTCTGTGTGCTTTTAGTATGTCGGCGCTGGACGCACGCCGTCTCCTCGCCGAATCCCCGGAACACCACGATGTTTCCGCCTGGATAAGTGTAATGGGCGTTCCTGCGGCAAAGTCGGCCCTTATTCAGACACTCGGAGGCCTGGATATCGTCGGTAACCATCTCGCGGGGCTCGAAAGCGGTGTATGCGGGCTTCTCGGGCATCTTCTCGATATGGACCAGGTAGCAGCCGACCTTGTAGACAGCCGGTACGCCTACGTAACCGACGCACGGGCAGACATGGCTAAGATCGATTTGCCTGTATTGTGGATGTACGGCACCCACGACCGTTGGGTAGCTCCAGAGGAAGTTCGCGACATCATGAGCGTCGATGCGGGTGCCCCGAGGAGCATTGTCGAAGTTCCCGCGGGCCACAATCTTCGGACCAGCGATGACGCGCTCCGAACGTTTCGCCTCATTGCGGCTTATGCCTTGACGATCTCGACGAACGATGGTGAGCACCGAGACATCTTTCAGTCGGCGATTGACGATGCAAGGACCGCCACGCGAGAGGAGCTCTTGGAGCTCGTTACCTACGAGCGGGAGCGTCTTGATTCACAAGCCGGCCGCGAAGCGATGGACGAGTACTGGCAGCGCTACCTAATTGGCAACGGAAGCGCGCATTCCGGCTACGATTTCTACCGAAAGCTCGAGCCCTTTATCGCTTTCCTGAAAGAGGAGACCGACGCCCTCGGGGTAGCCGGTGACCACCGAGTACTGGACGCCGGTTGTGGGACCGGCCTCTTTCTCGAGGTGTTGGTTAAACGCCTGTTGTACGGTAAAGAGACGTTTTCCGGCGAGATCGTCGCAACGGACTTGGTTCCGGCCGCTCTCGACCGGGCGAAACAGAAGATCGATGCTGTTCAGGCTTCGACGGGAAGAACCATATCCGTCACCTACCAAGCTTTGGATCTGGAGCCGAGCAGGCTCACTCCGATTGCTCGGTACCTCGGCGACCCGGAAAAGTCGATTGAGAGCCTCCGAGGTCGCATAGAGGGACTTTCGTCCTCAGCCCTGGATTACCTTCTATTGGAAGATCCCGTTGAACTTCGCACCGTGGTTGAGGGCTGTGTCGATTCGGGGATACTCGCCGGCCGGGAGTCCGACAATGAGGCGTGTGAAGTCCTTCGGGAGCTATCGAGGGCGGGGCGGTTTCTCAAGGGCACGCTTCAGTACGCGGATCTGTCGGACGGTGCGGGCAACCGCTTTCGATCCGACACCGGCAGTATCGACACCGGCAGCATACCGAGTGCGTTCTACGATTCCCTCACGACCGATGACCTAAGGTTCGACCGGTTAGACTTCCGTAGTGCCGGCCGAGACCTGCAACTCCCGTTTGCCGATTCTTCCTTCGACCGCATCGTCGCCAGTCTGTTTATCTCCTACTTATTCAACCCGGACTATTTCTTGGAAGAGCTCTACCGGATCCTTCGACCGGGTGGCCGAGTAGTTATCTCCAGCATGAAGCCGGACGCCGATATCTCGGTCATCTTTACCGATTTTGTAGACCAGGTATCGGGTTACAGGGTCGATCAGACGACGATGACCGGTGCGCGACAGATGCTGAGCGAAGCCGCCGCCCTTTTCGAGCTGGAGGAGGAGGGTCTCTTCAAGTTTTACAGTCAGCAGGAGCTTGTCGCAATCGTCGAGGCCGCCGGTTTCTCTGTCTCGGCCACGTCTCTCGGCCTCGGTATCCCCCCCCAGGCCGTCATCGTGGTTGCCGAGAAGCCGACCGCTTCATGAAGTCTCTGAATGAGCTAATCCGCACGACGATTGCCGACTGGCCGAACAGTGTTCCCGTCGTGGTGGACACCGGATCCGGTCAGCACTACTTTCCCGGCATACTGACTCGGAAGATCGATGAACTTAGCGTTTTTCTTGAGCGAGTGGGTATAGAAGCCGGAGACCGGTTGTTGCTCTTTCTTCCCAACTCGCCGGCCTTTCTCGTTCTGCTTTTCGCCGCGCGGAGGCTGGGCGCAGTCGTGGCTCCGGTAAAGACCGACTGGAAGCGTGCCGAAATTTCCGTGGTCCTTCGGGATCTGAACCCCAAGGCGATTGTTACCGAGGGAGGTTTCGAAAGCCTCTTTCCTGCATCGGTGCCGGTCGTTCTTCTCCTGGACCCAGACAAAGCCGAGTTGTCATTGTTAGCTGCCCGGGATAATGATGGTTCAGACCGCGCAAATGGATATTTCGCGCCTGAATACGCCGACGGAGTGCCCGAGGCTGCCGAAGCGTCGGAGCTCTCGGGCGACGTGGCATCAATAAACTTCACCTATCGGGGTCTCGGTTATCCCTTGGGTGCCATGGTGCCGGATCAGCAATACATCGAAGGTGCCGAGATCTTCTCTCAAGGTATGGCCGGTCGAATCTCTCGACGAATGCTGGTCTTTCTTCCGATGGCGCACATCTTTACTCTTGTCGGTTGTGTCTTTGCGCCTCTTCTCTCCGGCATGACCACCTATTACAGCAAGACCCTCTTACCTTCCCGGGTGATGGAGACAATCGGCGATTACGACATCGACTTTATCACGACGGTGCCGGAGGTGTTGTCGCTTCTGCGTCGGTACGCCGAGCGCCATCACCCGATCGAGGGGCTGGATATCATCGCTACGGGGGGAAGCGTATTGTCTCCGGAGGAGTATGAGGCTGCTCGCGACGTTTTCCACTGCGAGGTTCTTCACGGGTACGGTCTGACCGAAATGACTCCCATTTCTCGAAATATTCGAGGAAGCTCCCGGGCCGGTACCGTCGGCCCGGTGGCCCGGGAGATACAACTCCGGGTAGACGAGGGGACGTCAGAGATCCAGATCAAGGGACGTAACATATTTCGCGGCTATTTTCGCCGCCCGGAAGAGACCAAATCGGCTTTTAGTGAGGACGGATGGTTCTTAACCGGCGACGCAGGGGCGATCTCTGACGGCCATCTCGTCTTTGAGGGAGAGATTAAGCAGACTCGGAAGGTAAATGGCGCTCTCGTGGACCTTAACGAGGTGGCGCGGGTAATCCGACGGGTACCGGCAGTAAGAGATGTAGAACTCGTTTATGAGGATTCACGGATCAAAGCCGGAGTGGACTTCTACGACGCGGGTGGGACCGATCGGCAAAGAACGCTCCGACGAGTCCTCAACCAAGACTTGGCTGCGTACAAGATTCCTCACATCTTTCAGAAGTAATTGAAATCTCGCCGATACTATGGGCATGAACCTAGATTCGGGCCTAAGGCAACGGGTGTATTCTATCGTTTCGCGCATCGCGCGGGTTCCCGCGGATGAGTTGAGCGACGATCTTCTAATCCGGGATGAGCTGTCGATCGACAGCCTTCTTGCCCTCGAAATCCTGGCAGTCTGCGGAAGAGAGCTGAGAATAGAGGTCGACGAGGCTGAGTGCGTCGATCTTGAGACCCTAGGAGAGTTCCTATCGTACCTCGAGTCTAAAGGCGGCGCCGCGTAGATGAGCGAAGTGGGGCCTCCGGAGGAGACGTCTGAGGTTCTTAAGGCGTTCGACCAAGAAGAACGAGTAAAGACCCGCAAAGATACCCAGATCGCCGCAGCCGCCGTGGCGGTGATGTTTCCACTCTTTTCTTTCTTGGATGCAGCCATGTATCCTGACCTCGGTCGCGAGTTCTTGCTTATCCGGCTTGCAGTGGTCGCTGTCTCCCTGGCTCTCATTGGAATTCTTCGCAGCCCGGTTGGCGAAAGGTTCCCGCGATTCCTCGGCATGATCGAATACATCCTCGGGGCCGGCTCGATCGCGCTGATGCTCCACCTAGCCGATGGATACGCAAGTCCCTATTACGCGGGCATTATCCTGGTACTAATAGGTTTTCTCTTTATCCTCCCCCTCAGCGTGACTCGGACCGCCGTTATTTGCGCGGCAGTCTACGCTGTCTACGTAATCCCGATCCTCGCCGAGGGCACCATCGAGAACGTCGCCATCATGGTGAACAACAATTTCTTCCTTCTTGCCACCATGGTGCTTGTCGTGTTCAGTTCCTACCTCGCCACTGAGATGCGGAGGAAAGAGTTTACCTCGCGGTACCACCTGGCCCATGCGAATGAAGAGCTTACCAAGCTCGACATTCTCAAGAGCCAATTCTTCGCGAACATCAGCCACGAGATACGCACCCCTCTGACCTCCATAATGGCACCGATTCAGAGCCTCTACAGCGGGGATGTCGGAGCAATGACTCCTTCTCAGCGCGACCTGGTCGGGCAGGTCTACCGGAACTCGATCAGGCTGCTCGACCTGGTCAATCAGATGCTGGACTTCGCGAAATTCGACGCGAAGAAGATGCAGCTCCGGCTCAAGCGCATCAATCTCGAGTCGATCGTCCGGGAGCATGTGACGCTCTTTCAAGAAGTCGCCGTTCGGAAGAACCTTACCTTGGGCTATCAGGTGACGGGGGCTATTCCGTTTGTCTACCTCGATGTCGACAAGGTCGAAAGAATTCTCTCGAACCTGATCCGGAACGCGATCAAGTTTACCGAGAAGGGTTCGATCGTCGTGGAGCTTTCCCGGCAAGAAAACAACATCGTCATAAAGGTACGAGACACCGGCATCGGAATCGCAAAGAATCAGCTTCCGCGAATCTTCGAGCGTTTTCAGCAAGTGGACGGATCGAGCACCCGCAAGTACGAGGGTACCGGACTAGGGCTTGCGATTGTCCGGGAAGCGGTGGAGCTGCAGCACGGCAAGATCAAGGCCGAGAGCTCCGAAAACGTCGGGACCACGATTACCGTCTCGATTCCCATGGACCTCGAGGTTCGCGAGCCGGAGGCACTTTCCGACCGGAGGCAGGAAGAGCGGCGGCAGGCGGACGAGGAGTATTCCGGCCCAGAACGGCGTTCCGGCGCCCGCCGCAAGGAGGACTACACCGGTCTCACGGTAGAAGACATTGTCTTCCTCGAGGCCGCGTCTCTGGACCAGGCGGCCGTTGATTCCAACTTAGACGACTCCTCTGGGAACGAGCCTCCCCGAAGCGGCGGGCTCAAGGTGCTCTACATCGAAGACAGCGCCGACCTTCGAAGCTACGTGCGACAGATGCTTCGGACCTTCGGCCATCAGGTGTTTACCGCGAACGACGGCCTCGAAGGCTGGGAGAAAGCCGTCGAGTTAGAGCCCGACGTCGTGGTTTCCGACGTCATGATGCCCGGCCTCGACGGGTTCGAGCTTCTCAAGCGGATAAAAGCCGACGAAAAGACCTATCACATTCCGGTGGTGTTGATAACGGCCAAGTCCGAGACCGATTCGAAGATTGCCGGGTTGGAGATCGGGGCCGACGACTACCTATCCAAACCGATCGACATCCGGGAACTGGACGCCCGAATCCGGAATTTGGTAACCACCAAGCAGTTCCAGCAGGCGCTGACCCGGGCCAAGGAGCTCGAAGCGCGGGTCGAAGAGCTATCTATGAGCTTCTCCCGCTCTTTAGAGCTCCGAGATAGCTATACCGCCGGGCACTCCACCGATGTGCTGACCTACGGCGTACTGATTTCTCAGATGCTCGGGATCGAGCCAAGCCGGGAGCTCAGGGAAGCCTTGCTTCTCCACGACATCGGAAAGATCGGCATCCCGGACCAGATCCTCCAGAAGACCGAAGGACTGTCCGACGAAGAATGGGAAGTGATGCGCCGGCATCCGGAGCTTGGAGAGCAACTTCTTGGGGATTTTGAGTCCTTCAAGACGGTCGGAGACATAATTGCCGCGCACCACGAGCGATACGACGGAAGAGGGTATCCCCGGGGCCTCTCCGGGGACGGCATTCCCATCGAGGCACGTATCGTGGCGGTTGCCGACGCCTGGCATGCGATGCGAGAGGACCGGGCCTACCGAAAGGCCCTCCCCCCGGAAGTGGCCGTTGCCGAGCTCGTGTCGAACCGTGGGAAGCAGTTCGATCCAACGATAGTCGACGCCTTTCTCGAGGGACTCGTGGTTCAGGGCGTTATTACGCGAGAGATAATCCCGCGGCTTGTTTAGGCCGCCGCCACTTGTCCGTGACACAGACACACTCTAAGATTGCCAGGTGATATCCACCTTTGAGCTCAACCTCGTCTCGATTCTCATCCTTTTAGGGGCCGGTTTTCTTACGGGCTTTATCAACACCCTCGCCGGTGGGGGATCCCTTCTGTCGATTCCGGCGCTCATATTCGTTGGGATGCCCTCTCCGATGGCGAACGCCACGAACCGGGTCGGGATTGTGCTCCAGACCGTCGTCTCGACCCGCCGGTTCTTTCGGGAGGGGGTTCTCGATGTGCGGGAGGCCGTTACCACGGCGATTCCGGCACTCTTAGGGGCGGCTATCGGAGCCGTCGCCGCCGCGGAGCTCGACGCGCGCATTTTCGATATCGCCCTTGGGATTATCCTCCTGGTGATGCTCGCGACGCTCTTTTTCGATCCCCGAGCGATGTTGGTGGAGCGGGAGAAACGGCTCGCTCCGGTCGTACGGATCCCGATCTTTTTCGCAATCGGCCTCTACGGCGGCTTCGTCCAGGCGGGCGTCGGTCTTCTTATCATGGCGGTGATGATCCACCTTATGGGGCACGAGCTCATCAAGACAAACGCTCAGAAGGTGGTGATTATCCTGCTGCAATCGGCGCTCTCTCTGGCCATCTTTACCGTCTACGGAATGGTACAGTGGATTGCCGGCCTGGTATTGGCCCTCGGGTCCATGCTCGGTGCTGCAGTGGGTGTGCACTTTGCGATGAAGCGGGGCGCGAAGGCGGTTCGGTGGGTCGTCGTGGTAGCCGTCGTCTTGAGCGCTCTGCGTCTTTTTGACGTTATTTGACACGTGTGCTACATATTGGGCGCCGAAGTAACCGGTTACCCTAGATTATCAGATTGAGGAGTGCGTCGTGATACAGAAGGTACTATTGTCGGAAGCAAGTCAGGACACCGGTGTCGATCTGCTTACGTCGAAGGGATTCGAGATACTCGTGCCGTCGGAAAATAGCCAAGAGGCCTTTGAGGCTCAGTTGGCCGAGGCGGAGGGTATCGTTCTCCGGACCAATGTCCAGATGAACGCCCAGGCAATCGCCAAAGCGCCCAATCTAAAGGTCATAGCCCGGACGGGGGCCGGGGTCGACAATGTGGACCTGGATGCCGCCACCGAGCGAGGGGTTCTGGTTTGCAACCTGGTAGGTATTAACAGCGTTTCCGTCGCCGAGCACGCAATGTCCTTTATCCTGTCTCTCGGTAAACAGCTGCCCTTCTACGATAATGCTATGCGAACCGGAGAATGGCAGCTACGTCGGTCGAAAGCGGGAATGGAGTTGGAGGGGAAGGTTCTAGGCGTTGCGGGGATCGGCAACATCGGAGCCCGGGTGGCGAAGATGTGTCACGACGGTTTTGGGATGAAGGTCGTGGCCTTCGACCCCTACGCGAAAGAGAAGTTTGCCGACTACGACTACACCTTCGTCGACGATCTCGAGGCGCTCTTTTCTCAGGCTGACTTCGTCACGCTCCATCTGCCGAGCCTTCCGGAGACGAAAGGAGTCGTGAACAAGCAGCTATTGAGCGTGATGAAGCCGACGGCCTATCTGATCAATACCGCCCGGGGCGATGTGATTGACGAAGAGGCTTTAGCCGATTCCTTGCGAAAGAAGCAGATTGCCGGTGCGGCTCTGGATGTGTACGAAACAGAGCCGCCGGCCGTGGACCATCCCTTCGTCGGGCTTTCCAACGCAATTCTTACGCCCCACGTTGCCTCTCTGACCAAGGAAGTGACGGTCAAGGCGTCCTACGGTGCGGCGAAGGCGATCGTCGATTACGCCGAAGGGCGGACGCCGGACTTCGTGTACAATCGAAAGGAACTCGGACTCTAGAAGACCCACGGGAAGGCGGCCGCGACGGGCGGGCCCCTCCGCAGATCGGCCGCTACCGGAGGTAGCGGCCCCCGACGACGTCTAGCGTAACGCCGGTGATGTAGCTCGCCTCGTCGGAGGCTAGGAAAACCACCGCCGCAGCGATTTCCGAGGGCTCGCTGAGTCGCCGCAACGGAATATTCGAGAGAATCTTCGCCTGCTCGTCTTCTCCCTTTCCTTCCCAAAGACCCCGGACGCGATCTCCGGTCATCGTGACCGTCGGTGCCACGGCGTTGACCCGAATACCCTCGGGGCCCCAGTCGTAGGCAAGCTGCCGGGTGAGTCCCTCGACACCCGCCTTTGCAGCGGTGTACTGAACGCCGGCAAGGGAGGCGCGGTAGTGGGCCGCCAGAGCGGAGATGTTGACGATGGCGCCCTTGCCCTGCTTTGCCATGACGGGAATCGCCTCTTGGCAGGTAAAGAAGGAGCCCTTCAGGTTCACGTTGACCACCAGGTCCCAGTGCTTTTCTTCGATTTCACCGAGGACGTGGGGCGTGTGGAGAGCGCCTCCGGCATTGTTCACCAAAATATCGAGACGGCCCCATTCGTCAACAACCTTCTTGATACCTTCGGCGACCGATTCCTTTTTGGTGACATCGAGGGTAATGCCGAGGGCCTCGAACCCTTTCTCCTTGAGGTCCGCCACACTCTTCGCGATGGTTTCCTCTTGGATATCGGCGATGACGATCTTTGCGCCCTCTTCGGCCAGGGCCGTCGCAATGGCCAGCCCCATTCCCTGCGCCGAGCCGGTGACCAGGCCGATTCGACTATCCAGTCGCTTCATGCTATTCCTCCTGTTACTTCTTATCGTCGGTTGTACTACGGTATAGTATGGTAACCGTTTACACAACTTGTTATAGTAACGTTACCATCAGGAATGTGAGTCAGGGGAGAGATATGTCGACGATTCGGGATGTCGCCCGCAAGGCGCAAGTGTCTATTGCCACGGTTTCCCGGGTTCTCAATAACAGCGAACACCGAGTGAATGCCGAGACTCGGACCCGGGTTCTCGCCGCTATTTCGGAGCTCGACTATTCACCGAACGCCTTTGCGAAGAGCCTGTCGACCCAGCAGGCCCATACGGTTGAGGTGATTATTCCGGACATCTCGAACCCTTACTATGCCCAGCTGGTCCGGGGAGTCCAGGACGCCGCCGATGAGTCCGGGTACACCGTCGTATTGCACAACACCGACCAGAACAGCGTCAAAGTGAAGGGTGCCCTACGGTTGCTCCGGGAGCGACTCGTAGACGGGGTTATTTTCGGGGGGGGTGTGATTCCCGCCAAAGAAGTCGTGAAGATCGCAGGCGACCGGATAGACCGGGCGGTGGTCATCGGCCGGCAGGACATCGCCCTCCCGGCCGTACGGATAGACAACATCGAGCCGACCGTCGATATCGTCCGGCATCTTGTTTCCCTCGGACACAAGAGGATCGGTTTCGTCGACGGGCCCTTCGACTCGAACACCATGCAGGACCGCTTCGTCGGTTACCAGCGGGGCCTCGAAGCGTACGGACTCGCCTTTGACCCCGCCCTCGTCAACTGGGGCCCCCTGGCCCTCGACCAGGGGTATCATCGGGGGGGAGCCCTCCTCGACCGAGTCGATAAACGGCCGACGGCGATTATCGCCGGGAACGATCAGCTGGCGGTGGGAGTGCTCCGGGCGGCGGAAGACCGGGGGCTCCGAACACCTTGCGAGCTTGCGGTCGTTGGGTTCGACAATACGCCCTTGTCCCGGTTCTACCGCCCCTCCATCACGACGATCGATATTCCCCGGTATCGCCTTGGCTATACCGCGATGAACCTCCTCTTAGACCGGATGAAAGGAAAAGCCGTGCCTGAGGTTACCTGGCTCTCCACCCGCCTGATGGTCCGAGGCTCGACCGTCGAGGAACCGTTCTGGGCGACCTGATCTCACTCCCGAGGCTATCGTCCCGTCCGCCGAGATTCTTCTTTACAGATCACGGAAACCGGTTTAACATGGTCTTATGGTAACCGGTTACCACCCGTTTCCCGGTCCGCCGGACCCCGGTGGCCGGAAGGAGAAAGAATCGGTGCGGCCTCCAATCTCAGGGTTTACCTATCACATCGTTCCCGACATTCAGAAGGATCCTTCCGAAGCCGGCCGGCTCTTGGCTCCCTTCCTTCGGGACGGCTATTGGAAAACCTTTCAGATTCCTCCCGTCGGGAGCCGCGATGCGGCCGCGAAACTAGGTGCGGTGCTCCGTCTTGCGGGCGTCCGGCCCACCTTCGACATCGGAGGAACCGTTACCGACGGGGAGCTGAACCTTCAGTCACCCGATCCCGTTATTCGGGCCAAGGCCCTGGAAACGGCCGAAGAGCTGGTGGACCAGGCGTATCTGATAGGCGCCCGGGTAGCCGACTTCAACCCGGGCCCTGATCCGGGTCCGGAAACGCGGACCCAGGAGCTGGCGAATCTCGCCGACTCCTTGGCGCGCCTCTGCGACTACGCCGCCGAGAAAGCGGCGGATCAGGGCGGAAGGCGTAACGGCGAATGGCCGGAAGTCCTTACCATCTCTTTGGAGCATTTCGACCGGGAGGTGGACAAACGACGCATCTTAGGGCCGACGGAGGAAGCGGCGGAATTCATCCGGGGTCTGCGACGGCGGGTGCCCAACATTGGGTTGACCATGGATCTCTCGCATCTTGTTCTCCTCGGCGAGGACCCGAAGGAAGCCGTAACCATTGCCCGCAGCTACGTGACCAACGCTCATCTTTCTAACTGTATCTTCGGCGACCGTAACGATCCCCGGTGGGGCGACAGGCACCCTCCCTTCTTTGTCCCCGGGGGTACGGTAGACGCCGGAACTATCGAGGCTTTTGTTTCGGGTCTTCAAGAGATCGGCTATTTCGCCCCTAACTCATCCGGGAGCGGGATGCTGACCTTCCAGGTCAAGCCGGCACCCGAGGAGGACCCATTCCGTGTCGCCGCCGGCTGCCGGAGGCTTCTGGAGGAGGTCCTCGCCGGGATAGCGTGAGCCGGCGCTCATCCGCGACCTGATCCTACGCAAAGACCGGCTACTTTCGAGCGAGGCGATCCTGCGCCCGGCGATAGACCACTGCCAGGTTATCCGCAATCGATCGGCCGATGGCCCGGTAGGTGTCGTCGGTCCAGTCCTCGAACTGGCACCGCAGGGTACCGTCTATCCAGAGCATGACGATGCCGTGTACCGTGGACCACGCCGAGAGCGCAGCGGTCAGCGAGTTCATCCCGTCGTCGTCGGGTGAAGCAGCCGGATCGGTCTCGTCGAAGTCCGGATAGATTTCCCGCATCGTGTCGTGGAGAAACCCGAAGGCCCCGGATGCCACCGCGGTAAACTCCGGGTCGTCAATCTTCATACCCATCAGGTCCGGGCCGAACATCACACGATAGTGGGCGCGGTGAGCCAGAGCGAAATCGATGTAGGCGTGTCCCAAAAGCCGTACGCGTTCCGCGGGATCCGCCGAAACCACTCCCGATAGGCTCTTCTGAAAGTACTCGCCGAGACGCCGAAACCCTTCGGATGCAACGGCAACCAAGAGAGCGCTCTTGTCTCTAAAATGGTATCCCGGTGCGGCATGGGAGACACCGACGCGGTCCGCCAGGTGGCGAATCGTTAGTCCGGCGGTTCCCTCCTCGTCGATAATTGCGATGGCGGCTTCGAGAAGGGCTTCCCTCAGGTTGCCGTGATGATATGCCTTCTTCTTTGCCACTTTGAACAAACCCTCTTGTTGGTTATACCCTTCGCTCTTGCAGCGGTGCAAGAGAAGCGCCCTCGGACGCCGGCGATTACCGGTTCCGAATCCTCTTACGGCGCCGGATGCCGGCCTCGAGCCCCGGCGCTCGGAAGGGCCAACTCTTCCCCGGCGTGGAACTGGAGTGAGAGCAGGGCCCCGAGGGCGGCGAGCCGGGCGGACACCAGGTTCGTCCGGGCTTGCCGCACGGCCGCCTCGGCGTCCAGAAGATCCGAGACGGAGCGGCGTCCCGCCTCGTACTGCAGGGCGACCTCGTCCCGGACTGTCTCCTGATTCGCTACCGCCACCTCCTGGACCGAGATATCGTCGACGGCGTCGGCAAAGGCCGCTCGCGCTTGAGCAAAGCGCAAGCCGGCACCGAGGGCGACTTCCCGGCGCCGCGCCGCGACTTCCCGCCGGTTCTCGGTCAATTGCCGCCGCCGGGCGTCCCGAACGCCCGAGGCAATCGGAACCCAGGTAAACTCCACGACGCCTTCGAACCAGTTTTCGGGTTCGATCCCCTGGTTGAAGGTGCTAACCGACTGGAGGGAGAGGCTTACATCCGGGGCTGCTCCGGCCGCGACCGACTGCGCCTCGAGGGCGAGTTGACGTTCGGTGGCCTCGAGGCTCAGGACGTCGCTTCGACTCTGCGGATCGAAGCTGACAGCTGCCGCGCTCTCTTTTAGCAGTCCCGTGGAGAGCTCAGGGATCACAGGTGTAAGGGCTTCCTCACGGCCGAGGAGCCGCCCGAGATTTCGGCGGGCTATTGCCAACTGCCGTCCGAGAGAGGCGATGTCCCGGCGGACCTCCAGGAGGGCTACCTCCAACTGCAGGAGGTCGGAGTTAAGTGCCCGTCCGGCGGCGAGAAGACTCTCAACACGGACAAACTGGGCCGCCAGGGACTCCTCCGCGGCAGCGGCGGCGGCAAGGCCCGCCTCGAGATCTTCCACTGCCAGGGCCCCGGAGACCGCCTCCAGCTGGGCCACCTCCGTTGCTCGGAGGGACTGGTACCGCCTCGCCGCTTCTCCGGCCCTGGCGGCCTGAAGGCCACCAAACTGGGCGCCGGGGTTGAGCAGTTGCTGTCGTACTCCCGCGGTCACCGTGCCCTCCCAGTCCGGAAGGGCGGTTGACTCCTGAATGCCTGCACCCAAGGCCGAGAGATCGAAGCTCGAGGTGATCTCTTGGCTCCGGCGAGTGAGACTTCCGGTCGCGAAGAGATTCGGGAAGAAAGCCTCCCTAAATGCCGCGGTGGCATTCTGGGCCGCCGCTCGGCTTGCGGCACGTTCCGCATCCGCTGCCGGAGCGTCGAGGGCTTGATCCAGGATAGCCTCCAGGGTGATGGCTTCCTGGGCGTGCGCACCCGGGCCGACGGCCAGGTGACCGGCGGAGAGGGTCCCAAGAGCCGCCAGAACCATTACCGTGCTCGACGCGGTTCCTAAGCGCCGGGCAACGGCGCGCCGGAAGAGCAGCACGTAGAGCGCCGGCACGGCAAGAATGGTCAGAGCCGTGGAGGCCGCGAGGCCGGAGATGAGCGCCGAGGCGAAGGGAGGCCAAAGGGAAGAAGAGGAATATAGCAGAGGCACCAGCCCTGCGATAGTCGTGAGCGCCGTCAGGATAATTGGGCGGGTACGCTCCTCCACCGCGAGGCGAACGGCCTCTGTGAGCGCCGCGCCTTCTCTGAGGCGGCTATCGATGACATCTATCAGAATGATGGCGTTGTTGACGACGATGCCGACCAGGGCTATGACGCCGAGCATCGACATAAATCCGAAGGGCTGCCGGCTTATCACCAGGCCGGGAATAATGCCCACCGCAGAAAGGGGAATAGTGACCAGGACAATCCCGACCTTTCGAAACGAGCGAAACTGAGCGATCAGGATAAAGAGGAGAACCGCAATGCCTACGTAGGCCCCCCGGGCGATCGCGTTGCTCGCGTCGCCGGATCCTTCCGCGGCCCCCCCTATCTCGAAGATGGCGCCCTCCGGCAGATTCAAGTTCGGTACCACCGCCGCGAGAACTTCGTTGTACGCCGCCCCGGGGGCCAGCTGGGCGTAGACGCCGGCGGTTCGCACTCCATCCCGGCGCCGGATCGTCGCAGGACGAAGTTGCGCTTCCGTACGGCCGATGGCCGATACCGGCACTATCCGCCCGTCGGGACTCCAGATACCCGCCGACTCCAACCGGCTTACCGGCGTGAACTCGCCCATCGGCGAGCGGACGACGACAGGGACTTTCTGGTCCTCCCTGCGAATCTCTCCGGCTCCGATTCCCCGGGTGGATGCCAAGAGGGTCGTAGCGACATCCACCCGGCCAAGGCGCATCCGACTTGCGGCGGCGTCATCAATCTGATAGGCGAGGTTCAGAGAACCGAGGCTCAGATCGTGGTAGGCGTCAACCGCTCCCGGTGCTCTCTGAACCGCTTCCAGGGTGACGAGCGTCGCTTCCTGGAGGGTAACCAAGTTGTCCGACTTAAGGCGGATTTCCACCGGCGCGGATACCGGAGGGCCCTGCTCCAAGCGACGGGGAATCATGATGATCCCCGGGAGCTCCCGGGCGGCGAAGGACCGGCTCCATTCAACCAGCGTCTCTACATCCTCGACGGTTCGCGTAGTAACGAGGAGCTGGCCGAAGTGCGGCGCGTTGCTCTGGGCAATGATGTTGTAGTAGAACGGAGGTGCCGACCGGCCGACGAAGGCTGCGACCTGGACAACCTCTTCCCGTTTCGCCACCTCTCGCTCCAATAGAGAGACGATTTCGTTGGTTGCAAGCAGATGGGCTCCGACCGGTAGCTCCACGTCCAGGACCAGCTGGTTCCGATCCCCGCTGGGAAAGAACTGGGCACCGATAAAGGGCGTCAACGCAAAAGAGGCGCCTACGGCAAGGGACGCGAGGGCCACCACCAGGCCGGGCCTCCGTGCCGGAATATGACTTATCCGGCGGGCCAGCTTGACCATCCCGTGCTCCTTCTCGTTTCGTTTCTTACGAAAGACCAGGATGCCCAGAGTTGGGGTGACCGTCAGGGCAAAGAAGAAGCTTACGGCTATGGTGAGCATCACCAGCCGCGGTATCGCCGATGTAAAGTCGGCCGTGGCGCCCCGAGAAAGGAGGAGCGGCAGAAAGGCAGCGAGGGTTGTGCCGGTCGCCGCCGCCAGCGGGACGGCCATCTCCCGCACCGACCGGTTGGCTGCTTCGAACTGGGACTCCCCGTTGTCGATCCACCACTGGATCCGTTCTGAGACCACGATGGCGTTATCCACCAACAGGCCGAGGGACATCACCAGGGCGGCAACGGACATCTGCTGCAACACGCCGCCGAATGAGGCATAAAGTGTCAACGACGCCAAGGCTACGGACGGAATCATCACCGATACCGTCAGGCCCAGGCGTAGACCCATCGAGAAGACCAGAACCATGGCGACGATAAAGATGCCCTGATAGAGTGAAAACTGTAGACCGCCGAGGCGCGCTTCCACTCGATCCGGCTGAAAGGTCATGACTTCCAGTCTCAAGGGTGCCACCAGCGCCTCTAGCTCGGGAAGCAGGGCCGAAACGTCCTCGCCGAAGGCGACGACATCGATGCTGTCCTTGGGTACCGCACCGACGATGATGGCCTGCCTCCCGTTGAACCGAACCAGGTTCTCCAGTGGTTCTCGGCGGCCGTAACTCACGTCCCCCAAGGCCGATAACGGCAGCGACGCGCCGGGGGATACCGGAATCTGCGTCGCGGCCAGCTCTTCGACGGTTCTTATGTCGCTCCCGGTGTCGACGGGCACTCGGAGCCCGCCAACCTCTATGTGACCTCCGGGGATGACCCGTGTTCGAGAGCTCAAGAGACCCGCGAGGTCGACACTGGAGAGACTGAACTGTCGCAGGGCCGACTCGGACATCGCGACGGTTACCTGGGTATCCAACTCGGGAGTCGTAGCGACGCGCTTTACACCGGGCACACGATAGAGCCTATCTTCTACCGCCTCCGCGGCGTCCCGCAACTCGAGCCAGTTTCCGCTGCCGGTTATGGCAATCGTGACGGCCTGAAGATCCAGACCTTCCCAATTGGTTTCCGGGGAGTCGGCTTCCGCCGGAAGCTCCCGTTCGGCCCGGGCGACAGCGTCCTCGACGCGTTTCCAGGCGGCGTCGGTCTCGTAGATCGTCTCGTTCAGCTCTATCGAGAAAACTGCGACGTCCGCCCGAGCCGCTGCCGAGACAAAGCGAATTTCCGCTACGCCCTGGAGCTCCCGCTCCATTGGCAGGACCACAAGCTGCTCCACCGTCTCTGCAGTGGCTCCGGGGAAGGTAACTACCACCGAACCGAAACGATCCGGAAGGCTGGGGTCTTCCTGTTTCGGCATACCGCTCCAAGAGAGTACTCCCGCGACTACAAGAAGAGCTACGGCAGAGAGGATCAAGCGCTTCTGATCGTTTAGAGTCTTTCCGAGATTCACCACGCCACCTCCACTGCCTGGCCGTCGGAGAGGGTAAAGTGACCCGAAACGACAACCTGGTCTCCGGGGTCGAGATTTCCGGACACAACGGCGCCCTCCGGAATCAGTTTAGAGACTCTCAACGCCGTCTCCCGGACGACTTCTCCGGCGACGCGATAGGCCGATGCACCGCCTCGAGGATCTGATACAACCGCACTCACCGGAACCAGAAGAAGCGCGTCATCGATGTCGTAGAAGAAGCTCACCCGGGCCTGGATTCCATGGCGAAGCAATCCGCCGGTGAGCCCCGGAACGTCGTTCACGGCAATCTTGACGGGAAAGAGGCCGCCCTGGGTGCTGGCGTGGGGAGAGATTCGGGAAATCCGGCCCGGAAGCTCCGGGATGTCGGACAGGGGAAACGCTACCAGGACTTCGTCGCCGAGGGCGATTCTTCCCACCGCCGACTCAGGCAACAGGATGTCCACCTCGTAGACGCCGGCGCTCCCGCTCAGCTGGGCTACCGGAGAGCCCGGGGAAACCACCTCGTTGACCCGGACGAATCGATCCGTGACCACCCCGGAGTAAGGGGCCCGGAGAACCGCCTCTCGGGAAAGGCGACGGGTTTCCGAAAGAGCCGCCAGAACCCGCCGCCGCTCAGCATCCAAAGCGGCAACACCGGTAAGGCGCTGCTCCACCTCCTCTTGGGTAACCGCCGTTCCGAGAGCCCGGGTCCGCTCGAGATCCCGCCGTGCCTGCTCGAGCTCCACCTCTACTCGCGCCAAGCCCGCCTGGGCCTCCTGCTCCGCGAGCTCCCAGGCCTGTCGATCGAGGATTGCGATAACGTCCCCGGCGCGAACCGCCTGACCCGCCTCCACCGGGAGGTCGACGATCCTGCCACCGACCGTAAAGGAGAGGGCTCCTTCCGAGGGCGAGACTACTCGGCCGGAATACACCTCTTCAACGGTAGTCGGAGCCGACAGGACCTCCGCTACCCGAACCGCGGGAACCCGTCCGGCTACCGGCGCTGCCGATTCCGACTGGGATACCGCTGCAGTAAGCGTCGCAACAAGGGCGACTCCGGCGACAATAACCAGCAACCGCTTCATACATCTCCTCCATGTAGACATCGTCAAGTTACTTTACGCTGTAAAGATATCACGTTGGAACGGACTTGACAATGTCAAAATCAGAAGAAATTGAAGACTCGAAGTCGTAGCGGGCCTGGTTCCGGCCTCGACAATCGGTTACACTCGGACCGACCCGACGCAACGCCCAAAAACACGATTGTAGGAGCACGGATGATACGGAATCTCGAGGCGAAGAACGCACAGCCCTTTACGTTTACCTGGGACCAGGGAATAGACCTATCCGGGACTACCATCCTCGCCTTCGGCGGCAGTGGAAACCTCGCCGAGGTCTTCCTCTATGCCGCGGCGGCTTCGGGGGCCCAGGTTGCCATCGGTGATATGCCCCCTGCGGATACCGAGAAGAAACGCGCCTACCTCGAAAAGCTCGGGGGCATCGTCGCGAATATCAACGATATCGCCGGGTACTCGCCCTTGGTAATCGACGTGGATGTTACCGACGCCGCCGCGGTCGTAGCAGCCACCGAAGCCGCGAAGGAGCGCCTCGGCCGTATCGATATAGGAATCGACTTCGCCGGGATACACCACCGAACCTTCGACCTGACGGAGGATGATCCGAAGGAGCTGGCGGAGATATTCCGCCGGGTTATCGAGGTAAACGTAAACGGCGCCTTTCTGGCAACCACTGCCTTGGCCCGGGTGATGGTTCCCCAGCGGAAGGGGCACATTATCCATCTCTGCAGCAGCGGAAGCCGCCTCTCCCTCTACGCGAGCTACGCCTACAACGCGAGCAAGCACGCCCTCGAGGGCATCGTAAAAACCTCGGCCGCCCAGTTGGCGCCCTACGGTGTTCGGGTAAACGCGATAGCTCCGGGGACGGTCATCACCAACTTGAACCGGGATCTCCTTCAGGACGAAACGGGGGAGTACCGCCCCCGGGCAAAGAGCATTTTGGCTCACACGCCGACAAAGCGATTCTTGAGCCGCGAGGGGATCGCCGAATCGCTTCTGGGTATGTGCGTTCCCCAGCGTCACTTAACGGGGAACGTCATTTTCGCCGACGACGGATACAACATCGAGGGCCATTCCTGGCCCGACGGCAACATGGCGCTCTACGCCGGTGCCGCGGAATTGGAGGAGCTGCTGAGCTCGATCGGGACTCCGGCGGCGAAGGGGTAAGGACAAAAAAAAGGCGCCCCGGCGGGGCGCCTTTTCGCTTAGTAGTTTCGAGCCGCGATCTCGAACTCGACTCGGCGGTTCTTCCACCGTTCCTCTTCGTTGGAATGGTCCACGATTGGCTCGCTCCCTCCACGACCGCGGGTGCTGAGCATCTCCTCCGGTACATCCCTCTCCACGAGGGCGTCCTTTATGACGTCGGCGCGGTCCTGAGAGAGGGGCAGAAGGGTTTCTTCCTGCTCGGTTTCCCTTTCTTCCTCACCGGTCGTAAGATGGACGGCGTGACCTTCGATGACGATCTCTCGGTCCGGAAACTCCTTCAGCACCGAGGCTATCTCGTCAAGGACGTCCATGTTCTCCTCAACCAACTCCGTGTCGTCGAGGTTCTCGTAATCCGCCTCGAACGGCACGAAATGGATGTTGCTCACCCGGATCCGGTAGCCGTCCTCTACCGCGTCGTCTTCGGTCACGAGTATTCCGACGGGAATGGTCGCTTCGCTGGACGATTCATTTCCGACCTCGTCGGTCACCTGTAAAACGGCGGTGTATTCCTCCGCAGAGCCGACCAGCTCTCCATCTTCGCTCCGGCCGTCCCAGGTCACGGTATCCTCCGGCTCGCCTTCTCCGGACGTCTCGTAGAAGAGTTCATCCCGCGGATCGAAGATCTCCAACTGCCAGGATTCGATCGCGGTCCGGTCGTCCGCCGAAAGATTCAGAGTCACGTTGTCCCGGCGCCCGTCGCCGTCCGGGGTAAAAGGCTTCGGGGAAACCTCGATGTCCACTGAAGCGACATTCAGGTCCAGGAGAAAGCGGTCGGTCTCGACGGTGGTCGCGTTTCCGGCAAGGTCGCGTCCGGTAAGAACGTAGCGATAGCGGCCCGGGGACGCCTGTCGGTCTCGGCTGGTGCGACCGTCCCAGGTAACCCGCTCGGGAACATCCTGGCTCCAGGCTTCCTTCCGGACCACATTATCGTCGTCGGAGATCCGGACGAACTCGCCGGTCCACATGTCGGCACCGCTCACGGTCTGAGTTATCTCGATCGTGTCCTCCACGCCGTCGTCGTTCGGGGAAAAGGCGTCAGCTAGTACCTCGACGGTTGCCATCGGCGGGGTATTGTCCACCATGACCTCGACCGTGTTGCTGGTTCCCGTACGCTCCACGTTATCTGTGACGGCGACGTTAATGGTGTATATACCTTCTTCGACGAAGTCGCCGTCGTCATCGACCCCGGTCCAAACGACGTGCCGCGGCACCGTCAGTGCTTCCGGATCCGGCACCAGTTCCTGTTCCTCGTCGACGCTGTTTGAGACCGTAAGCACGGTATCCCCTCCTACGTCTTTGACGGTCATCTCGAAGTGCTGGATTACCGCGTCTTCGGTCCCGGGCGTCACTTCGAGGGGCGACCTAAAGGAGTCCTTCAGTCCTGGGGAAGCCTCGGGAGAGATATATCCCCGGCCGGCAAGCGTTATCTGGACCTCAGGAGCTCCGGCCTCCTCGGGTCCCGTGGCGCAACCCACGGCGAAGGCCGTAAGAGCCACTATTATTGCTGTTAGAATTGTTCGATACATAATACCTCCAGTGTGCTTTCTCAGAGCCGCAGGCACCCCCTGGTTGTCCTGCACCCCTTCCACACATCTAGGGTACGAAGGCCGCTAACACAAAGTGATACTACGAATGGGTTATTTTTACGGTCTCCCCGGGGGCAACGGAAAGGCGCTGACGACCGACCTCGACGACGAGAGGGCCGTCGTTGGTTTTGTCGGTCTTCGCCGAGAGCTGCCGGGCGGTTATATCGACGGAGATGCGCCGCCCGAATCGTTTGACCGAAAAGCGAACTTCCTGCCATTCCTTTGGGAGCCGTGGCGAGAATCCGAAACCGCCGTCCGCCAGGTAGAGACCCGCGAAACCGGTCGTCACGATCTGCCATACTACTCCGCAGGCCGCGGTGTGGATGCCTCCGATAAAGGTTCCGCCGCTGACCGCCTTGGCCTCGCTGAAGAGGTCGACGGTCGTCGCTTTACGAAAGTAACGGACTGCAGCATCGGTGTGATCGGTCCACGCCGCCGTTATCGCGTAGACCGCGGGGCTTAAAGAGCTCCCATGCTGGGTTCGCGGCTCGTAGTACTCCCAGTTTGCCCGCATCACGTTAGCCGGATACGCCGTCGGGTGGAGCATGAAGAGCTGCGTCACGTCCGCCTGTTTGGAAACCTGGGTTGCCACGGCGATACCGTTGGGCCAACCCCAGTACTCCCCGGGATCCAAGAGCCGCTCTTTGAGTTTTCCCGGGGTTATGTCCTCGAGGTCCCAAAACCCCTGAAATTGCTCGATAAGCTTGGTCCCCGAGCCGGGCTTTGGGACGTAGATCCGGGCTGCGATATCTCGCCACTGTTCGATTTCCTTGTCCTCGATCTCGATGCGCCTTCGGACCTTCTGCCACATCTCGGGAGCCTCATCCCGGAGCCACTCCCATACCTCCAGGGCGTATTCCAGTGCGAAGCGCGTCTGGTAGTTCGTAAAGAAGTTGTTGTCCACGTTTTCGTGGTACTCGTCGGGGCCAAGAACGCGGATGATCTCGTACCGTTCCTTGTCGAGGCGAAAGTGGACCCGGGAAGCGAGAAATCGAGCTACCTCGAAGACGACCTCGGCTCCGTAGTCGAAAAGGTACCCCGTATCCCCGGTAACGGCGACGTAGCGCCGAATAGCGTAGCTGATGTCCGGAGACACGTGGATCTGCCAGTCGTTGAAATGATTCCTGATCTTCCGTCCGGTCAAGACGTCCTTGAAGAAGTAGGATGGGCAGATCTCTTCGCCGGTGTCCCCGCTGACCCAGGCGTAGAAAGCGCCCCGATAGCCGAGGTCCTTTGCCTTCTTCCTCGCGCCGTCGAGGGTCCTTCCCCGGTAAACTAAGATGTTCCGGGCCACCTCCGGCCGGGTAAAAAGAAACGTCGGCATGTTGAACATCTCTTGGTCCCAAAAAGCGGCCCCCTGGTACGCTTGGCAGGAAAGCCCCCGGGCGCTGAGGGGAAGATGCTCGGCGTGTGCCGGCGCCGCGATAATGTTGTGGTACTGGTTGAACCTGACGACCGTTTGGGCAAAATCGTCTCCGGCGATTTCGATATCCATGTCTCGCCACCAGGCGGCCCATTTCCTTGTGCTCCGCTCTAGGCAGTCGTCGAAACCACGCTCCCGGGCGGTTCTTAGAGACAGGAGGGCGGCCTCCTTCGTCGACGAGGCGCGATCCTTCATTTCTCCCATGGAGCCTGGGTAGAGAAGGTCGTTGCTCGAATAGACGGTCATGTACTTCTCGACGACGAAGCTTTCTCCCGCCTCTAGCGAGACTTCTATGCTGCGAAAGATCGACCGGTCCGTTGCTTCCACGCCGGCTGCCTGTACCGTCTCGGTGTTCCCGTCGCCGTCGACGCGGAAGGCCGTGGCGTCCTCGGCAACCTCTACGGCAATCGACCGCTCCTGGGTCTTGGTGCTTACCACGAAGGGACCCGGAAGGATCCCCGACTGCTCTTCCTGGTGCGGCTTGTACCAAGCGAAGTGCTCGCCGTTAAGGCTCCAGACATCGCCGTCGATTCCGGTCTTTACCGACAGATTTAGCTCTCTCGTCGCTCGAACCTCGAGCTGGGAAGAGAGGAGGTGGATATCGTCGTAGCTTGCCGTACGCCTTTCGGTAATCTCGCACCCCAGCCTCGACGACGAAGCCCGAAATTCCCAGAGACCGTTCTGCACGTTTATTCCCCGGCGGTAGCTATCCCAGTCGGTATCGCCCAACCGGACGGGCTCTCCGGCCACCGAGAGTCCGGTGTAGAGCCCGTTCGGCACGGTAACCGGCTCGGTCCAGACGCCGTCCGCGTTGTCGTAGGTGTCGGTGACGACACAGGCCACGAACTGCGTTGCCGTGTCGTCGCAGAAGGTGCCGCGATAGCCGAGGTAGCCGTTCCCGACCATAAAGTTGCTCCCCGTGGTGACCAGCTGATCGGGCTCGAACCGTGTCTCGTAGATACTCCACGTGGAATCGGAGTGGAGGTTTTCTTTCAACGTCATTCGTGTTCCTTTGGTTCGATCGTACTCCGTCAAAACACGATGGGCCACCCCGCGGTGGCCCATTTATGGCGTGCTATCGATCGAAGCAGCGCTCGTAGCAGCGCCGGACTTACCCTTTTACGGACCCCGCCATCATTCCCCGAACGAAGTAGCGTTGCAGAGTGAAGAAGACGATCAGGGGCATGATCATCGTCATGAATGCCCCGGCGGTAAGGACGTGCCAGTCCTGACCCCGGGACCCGACCATTTCCGCCAGCCGGGTGGTAACGATCGGTGTCTGGGTGCCGAGGAACACCAGGGCTACCAGGAGGTCGTTCCAGACCCAGAGAAACTGAAAGATCGCGAACGACGCAATGGCCGGAACCGAGAGCGGCAGGATAAGGCGGGTAAAGAGCATCCAGGGTGTGGCCCCGTCGGCCTCCGCGGACTCGATAATCGACTTCGGGATACTCGAGATGTAGCCGTAGAGGATGTAGGTCGCCAGGGGGAGCCCGAAACCGGTGTGGGCCAGCCACATCCCGATAAAGGTCCCGTTTAGCTGCAGGCGCGTGTAGATTCTCAAGATGGGAATCAGCGCCATCTGGAGGGGAACAACCAGAAGCCCTACGATCAAAACGAAGATGGCCTGCCGCAAGGGAAAGGTCATCCAGGCGATGCCGTAAGCGGCGAAAGCCGCGATGGTAATGGGGATGACCGTCGCCGGGAGGGTAACCAGTAAGCTGTTCAGAAAGGCGTCTGCCATCTGGTCCGCCAAGGCGACCCGCTCGTAGTTTCCGAAGGTCCACTGGTCGAAGTTCGCAAAGTCCGCAAGACCCTGCCACCACCCGGTATCGATGATTGCCAGCTCTGTACGGAAGGAGCTGACCAAAAGCCCCAGGGTCGGTAAGGTCCATAGTGCCACAACGGCGATTATGATCAACCGCATCGGGGCGCCCTTTACGGCGGCCTCCAGTCTTTTCGATACCTCGCTCCGAGGCTGATTCAATGCTGTGCTACTCACCTGTTACCCCCTGTTTTCCCGCATTTGCCGAACGTTCCGGATCATAAAGGGGACGATCAGGATAAAGAGGAAGACCGCCAAGGCGCTCCCCCGGCCGAAGTTTCGGAAGATAAAAGTCTCCTCGTACATTCGGGATGCAACGATGTGCGTCCCGAAGTCTCCACTCGTCATGACCCAGACGATGTCGAAGATCTTGAGAACCAGGAAGAGGATGGTCGTCAATACCGTCAGGATGGTCCCTTGGACGTAGGGGATGATAACGCTGAAGAAGACGCGGATTTCCCCGCAGCCGTCTATTCGGGCGGCGTCGAGGAGATCCTTCGGAACCCCCTTAACCGCCGCCGAAAGGATGACCATGGCGAAACCGGTCTGTAACCAGATCATGATGAACATCAGAAAAAGGTTGTTCCACGGGCGAATGGTCCACCACGCCTGGGGAAGACCTCCGAAGGCCACGACGACCGCGTTCAGAAGGCCGATCTGGGGCTCCCCCGGGGGCGTGTAGGCGTAGACGAAGCGCCAGATAACCGACGCGCCGACGAAGGAGATCGCCATCGGCAAGAAGATGAGAGACTTGGTGAGTTTCTCCGAGGTGCTCGAGAGCCGGTCCGCCATGACGGCGATAATCAAACCGAGGGTTACCGCGACGAAGGGCACGATGACGACCCACGCCGCCGTGTTGCGAATCGTTATCAGAAGACCCGCATCGGTAAAGAGGGTTACGTAGTTCCGCAAACCCACGAATTGCGTCGAGGTCCTGTCGAAAAAGCTTATCCACACGGTCCTAATCGATGGAAAGACGATGTAGAGCATTAGGACGGCGAGGGCAGGGCCTACGAATACCCAGGGTCGCATTGCGTACCGGGCATTCGTCGGCAATGCCTCGGCGGCATTGGTCAGAGACGCGAAGAGCGCCCAGATTCCACCGACACCGACTACCAAGGCAATCAGGGCGACGACCGCCCGGTGAGTGTCGGCGTCCCTCATAAAGAGAAAGCTCGTATAGAAAATCAAAACGACCGCGATCGGTCCGAGGATCGCGAACGTTACTCTTGCCGGTTTGGATGTCAGAGCATCCGGAAGACCGACGGATTGGCCATTACTCATGCGGCTACCCCACAATCTAGAAAAGAAGACCGGGACGCCGAGCATCCCGGTCCATTACGACTACGGTCGATCTGATCAGTCCTCCGGCCACGATTCGTCGATCTGCGGGAGCACCTCGTCGAGGCTGTCGCCGTTGACCCAGTCGACCATGCCGGTCCAGAAGGCGCCGGTTCCGACCTGCCCGGGCATAAGGTCCGAGGCGTCGAAACGGAAGGTCGTGGCATCCCGCAGGATCTCCGCGTAGCCTCTGTCTACGTCGGTCGGGTACCAATCGAGGGGCGTGTCGTTATGCGGCGAGACGAAGCCCCCCTGCTCGAGCCATCCCCTGGTGGATTCGCCGGTAGCGAGCCAACGCATGACCGCGCGAATTTCCGGACGGTCCTGCATGGCGCTCAAGAGGTCTCCGGCACCAAGAACTGGGCGCCCTTGGTCATCTTCGTCGATCGGCGGGAGGTAGAAGTAGTCGATGTCCTCTCCGATCGTTGCGCCGTCGGGGAAGAAGGCCGGAATAAAGCTCGCTTGGCGATGGAGCCAAGCCCGGGGCGGATCGTTGAAGAGCGGTGTCGCGGCATCGCCGAAGGGAACCGTCAAGATCGAGCGAGTCCCTCCTCGGACATAGTCTTCGTTCATCCAGATCTCTTCCATGTACCCCATGGCTTCCCGTACCTCCGGCGAGTCGAAGGGCAGCTCGCCGACGACCCAGTCGTCGTAGACCTCGGGGGGATGGATCCGGAGCATGATGTCTTCGAGCCAGTCGGTAGCGACCCATCCGGTGGCACCCGCACTCTCGATACCGATGCTCCAGGGGGTGTTGCCGTCGGCGACTATCTGCTCGGTCAAGTCCAGCATCTCATCCCAGGTTTCGGGGATTTCGTACCCCGCTTCGGAGAACTCCGGAACCGGATACCAGACCAAGGATTTTACGCTTGCCCGGTACCAGACGCCGGCCATGATGCCGTCGTGGCTCGCCAAATCGAGCCAGCTCTGATCGTACTGTTCTTCGAGGTATCCGTCTTCCATCCAGGGGCCTATGTCTTCGACGGCGTCCCGTTCGACCAGGTCCTGCATGAGCCCCGGCTGGGGGAAGGCCGCGACGTCGGGGGGGTCTCCACCTTCGGCCCGGACGGTAATGAGCGACTCGAAATCGCCGCTTCCCTCGTAGACAACGTCGATTCCCGTAGCTTCTTCGAAGGGAGCCATGGCCGCGTTAAAGCGGTTCGCGTCCTCGTCGACGAAGGCTCCGAAAATGTTGACGGTGGTTCCCGAGAGGTCCTCCCCGTCGGTCCAGGGGTTATCCGTGTAATCCACATCGGATTCGGCGGTTGCGTCCTCCTCCTCTCCGGGGCCGCAGCTGACGATTAACACCAGCGCCAGGGCGGCAAACAACAATAAACTCAATCTCTTGATCATATCTCCTCCTTCGAACTATTGGTTGCGGGTTGCAACCAACTAAAAACGTACCACGGCCCCATCGGGGTGTCAACAGAAACGTTTTGTGACCGTTTCGGTCCCCGGCCGATATTTGACGCTCCCGGCGGCTGAAACCCGGGGACCAAGGCGCCGGCGGCCGGGGCGACGAAACCTTTTGACAGCGCGTCGATTAGGGTGTAGCTTGGTTGTCGCAACCAACTAGGGAGACCACCCGGGATGACGCCCCACAACGTTAGCGACATCAATACTACCCGCGTTCTCCGGTCGGTCTGGCTGAACCCCGGAATCAGCCGGGTGGAGATATCGAAACGCCTGAACCTCAACAAGTCGACCGTCTCGAAGATCGTCGCTCACCTCGAAGGTCTCGGCATCGTGGAGACCTCATCCGTGGGAGACGCCGGGCCAACCGGCGGGCGGCGTCCGATCTATCTCCAGATCAACTCCACCTGGGGATGCGTGATGGGGGTGGAAATTCAGACCGAGGCATTCACCGTCATCGGGACCGATCTCCATGGGGATATCTTCTTCAGCCATACGGAACCTTTGGATATTCGCACCTCCGGGCTTCTACCGGCCTTTGTCGAGATCGTGAGCCGATTCCGGCCGAGTCTCGAGACGAAGGGGATGAACCTGATCGGAATCGGTGTGGGGCTTCCCGGCTTCGTGGACCCGGTACAGGGAGAGCTCAAAGCGTCGAGACCGCTGGAGATGTACGAGCCGGTCGCCTTCGCGAAAGAGGCACAAACGCGACTCGGCACGTCGATTCCGATTATGCTCGACAACGACGCGAACTGCTGCTGCTGGGGAGAGCTGGCGGTCCGGCACGCCGTCCGGCCTGCGGATTTTCTCTTTGTTCTCGGGGAGCTGCGGAAACACACCGTCGAGATGGACGATTACCGGATAATGGCCCTCGGACTCGGGCTCGTCATCGACGGGAAGGTCCACCACGGGACCGGTTATTCCGCCGGAGAGTTTCGGAGTATTCTCTACCGGCCAAACCAGGTGAATCAGTTCTCCCTGACCGACGAGGAAGCCCGGCGCTTTCTGATGGATCCCAAGGTCGACGAAATGGTTGTGCGGGAGCTCGCCCAGCACGTGGCCTTTCTGGTTCACACGCTAAACTTCGAGCGGGTCGTCATCGGTGGTCCCATCGAGGCCCTCGCCGACAGTCTCATACCGGAAATCGAAAGAGAGATGAAGGATAAATGGGCCTATCCCGGGCCGGTACACTGCACTATTACCCTTTCCCGTCTCGGAGACCGGGCCGTCGCTTTCGGGGCTGCGGCGATGTTCCTCGAGCACCTTATCACCATCCCCAACGTCGCTGCGGAAAGGGACATGGCCCTCTGCGGTATCGAGCTTCTCTCCTTTATGCCCGCGCGGTAGAATGGGGGAGATGGCCACGGACTTTATTCCGGTCGAACGGCAGCAGAAGATTCTCGACGTGGTCGACGACCGGGGGGTTGTCCGGGTAACCGAATTGAGCAATCTCTTCGGGGTCTCGGAGATAACCATCCGGCGGGACCTGATTGCTCTGGAGTCGGAGGGGCTTTTAACCCGGTCTCACGGTGGGGCGATTTCCCCCCGCCATTTCCAACGGGAGCCCCACTACGCCCAGAAGGGCGAGCGCAACCTCCGGGAGAAACAGACGATCGGCCGAGCCGCCGCGGCAATGGTCGAGCCCGGGGAGACCATTCTTGTCAACTCCGGCTCCTCGACCCTCGAGTTTCTGCGGCGCCTTCCGAATGCGGAGCTCCGAGTCGTAACCAGCAACGCCGACGCCCCAAAGGTGCTCTACGAGAAGTCCATCGAGTGTATCGTGGTCGGAGGGGTCTACCGGGCGCGGTCCAACTCCTTCGTCGGGGGGCTTGCGGTTCTGACTCTTGAGCAGGTCTACGGCGCTAAAGCCTTTATCGGTGTGGACGGGCTGGCCTTGGATGCGGGCATTACGACGCCCCATCATCAAGAGGCCGAAATTGCCCGGTTGATGATCCGCCGCACCCGGGGAAAGGTCGTCGTCCTCGCCGATTCCTCCAAGATCGGCGGCATCTCGCCCTTTGTAACGGCACCCCTCTCGGATGTCGACCTCTTAGTGACCGACGCCGGAATTACCGACGAGTATCGCATCGCCTTGGAGGAGCAGGGTGTTCACGTCGTCATCGCCGAGTGATCCATCAACACGCTTGTTGATACGTCTAAACGATCATTAAAAATCATTGACAATCAAAATAGTTCGTCTCATACTGGTGTTGTGGACCGATTTGACCTAGCAATTATCGGTGCCGGTGTCTCCGGCGCGTCGATTGCCCGGCGCCTTTCCGCCTTCGAGTTGTCCGTCGCCCTCGTCGATAAGGAGGCGGATGTCTCTTTCGGGACCTCAAAAGCAAACTCGGGCATTATTCACGGCGGGTTTCATCACAACCGCAAGTACCTCAAGGCCCGCCTCGAGTTGCAGGGTGCCGGGATGTACCCCCAACTCCACCGAGAGCTCGGCTTTCCCTACCGGCAGTGCGGAATAGTCGTCGCCGCCTTTTCCCCGGAGGAGATGACCATTTCCGAGCATCTCTATCGCCAGGGAGTCGAAAACGGCTCCTTAGGAATCGAGCTCTGTGGCGCTGCTCGTATACGGGAGCTCGAACCTAAGCTCCATGCGGATGTCATCGGCGGCCTCTACGCCCCCGCCGGAGGAATCATCGAGCCGTACCGTTTCGTCTTTGCGTTGGTGGAGAATGCCCGGGAAAACGGCGTCGAGGTGATCACCGACTTCGACGTGTCCTTCGCGGAGCGGCTCGAGGAAACCTTCGAGATCTCCGCCCGGGACGGCCGCAAGCTCCGGGCGGACTACGTGGTGAACGCCGCCGGTCTCTACGCCGACGAAGTATCCCGCATCTTTGACGCCGAGGAGTACCGTATCCAGCCGCGAAAGGGGGAGTATCATCTTCTCGACCGCCGGACCCCGGCGTGTCCCAAGCGGGTGGTGTTCCCGGTACCAACTCCGGTGTCTAAGGGAATGCTGGTTATTCCCACCGTCGAAGGAACCGTTTTGATCGGTCCCACGGCGGACGAGAGTCCGGATAAAGAGGACGTGCGAACCACCGCCTCCCGGCAGGAGGAGATTGTCCGGTCCGCCCGACGTCTGGTTCCGAGCGTATCCCATCAGGACATCATCGCCTCCTTCTCCGGCCTTCGTCCGACTCTCGAGGAGGGCGATTTCTACATCGCCGAGTCGCAGAAGCAGCCCGGCTTCATCCAGGTAGCGGGCATCCAAAGCCCCGGGCTGACCGCTGCGCCGGCGGTGGGGGAGTACGTCAAGGAGCTCTTAAAGTCCGCGGGTTGCAGGTTGACCGAGAAACAGCGATTCCAAGCGATACTTTCTCCGGTAAGTCGCACCCGAACCGAAACCGACGAAGAGATTCAGGCCGCCTGGGAGGCGGATCCTCGGGAAGGGCAGGTCGTCTGCCGGTGCGAGACCGTTACCCGGGGCGAGATCGTAACCGCGATCCGTCACGGACATCGAACTCTCGACGGCATTAAGTTCTCCTCCCGGGCGGGCGCCGGCCGATGCCAGGGCTCCTTCTGTCTACCGAAGCTCCTCGAGCTTATCGCCCTCGAGGGCGAGGCGCCGATTACGAAGGCGACAAAGCGCGGCCGGGAGAGTTGGGTAATCCGGGAGACGCTCCCGGGGACGCCGGCGCAGCCGAAAGCGAACGGCGCCCCGGCCTCGGCCCGGAACCCGGCCGGCGGCGGCAATCCGGCCCCGG
>JBKHCS010000137.1:0-7520 GCA_046541715.1 Spirochaetaceae bacterium | reverse complement strand
AGGAGAGCTTCGGCGAACCTCCGGCAGAGATTCCCGACGAGCCCAAAGAGGCCGAGACCAGCTCCGAGCCGGAGCCCGAATCTGCCGGCGGCTTCGACATGCCCGAAACAGACTTCGAGATCCCGGAGACGGAGGAGGACACCGCCGGCGCCGAGGGTATCGACGAGTTCGACCTCGGCGACTTTGCCGAGGCGGGGTTCGAGGCCGAAGAAGAGCCCGAAGCCGAAGACTTCGGTACAGACTTCGAGATCCCGGAGACGGAGGAGGACACCGCCGGCGCCGAGGGTATCGACGAGTTCGACCTCGGCGACTTTGCCGAGGCGGGGTTCGAGGCCGAAGAAGGGTTTGAAACCGAGGAGCCCCTGGAAGAGGTCCCCGAAGAGGCCGAGGAGGCCGAAGAGTTCGGTGTCCCGGAAGCGGAAACCGACTTCGACCTCGGCGATTTCGAAGCCCCGGAAGAGTTCACCGAAGAACTCGAGGCAACCCCGCCCGAAGCCGGCCCCGGAGAGGACGTCGATGTGGCCGAGGAGACTTCGAGTATCGCCCCCGACATGGGCTTCGAGGACGAAGGATTCGAGATTACCGACGAAGAAGGGGGGGCAGGAACGCCGGCGGGACCCGCGGGGGTTTCCGCTGCGGGAGACGACTTCTCCTTCGGCGGCGGCTTCGACATGGAGGACGAGGAGGAGCTCGGAGAGGACGTCTCGGCGGACATCGGCGATATCGACGAGTTTAGCTTGGGCGATTTCGGGGCCGAGTTCGGCGTCGCCGACGAGGAGGACCTCGCCGAAGAGGCCGGGGGCGATGAGGACTTAAACCCCGCCCTCGACGTATCCGGAGAACCGCCGGTGCCGGTGGACGCCGGGCAGCCGGGAGTCGCCCTTACCGACGGGGAGTTTGAGTCGGTCAAACAGACCCTCGCGGGGCTCCCCCTGAACGTCAAGATGGCGGTAGAGCAGGTCTTCGCCGAGGAGAAGGCCGACCCCGAGGAAAGCCAGGCCCTCCTCCGGCAGCTCGTCCGGGAGGAATCGGCCCGGGCCATCGCGACCACGGCGGGGCGGATTCTCGGCAAGACCATTCGGGTGCCCCGGAGCTACGAAAAACGCACCGGAGACGCCTTCGAACGGCAGCGCCGGACCGTCGGGTATCAGATCCGGACCACGGTTCTGCCGGTTCTCAAGGTAATCGTCATGGTCACGGTGGTCGTCGGGGCCTTGAGCTACGCCGGCTACCGGTTTGTCTATCAACCCATCCGTGCCCGGGGTCTCTACGAGCAGGGCCTCGCCGCCATCGACGCCGAGCAGTACGACGTCGGAAACCAGCGCTTCGACGCCGCCGTAGAGCTCCACCCGGTCAAGGAACGCTACCTCCAGTACGCCGACCGCTTTATCGCCGAGCGGCAATTCGACTTAGCGACGGAGAAATACGAGCAGCTCTTGCGCCGGTTCGGCTTCGACAAGGAGGGCGTCCTCGCCTACGCCGACTATCGCTCGAGGATTCTCGGGGATTACCCCGGAGCCGACGAGCTCTTGCGCCTCTTTCTTTACGGAGGGGACTCCGGCCCGGCGCCGGCCATAGACGGAGAGCCCTTCGACTACGACGCCCGGCTCCTCCGGGGGGACAATTTTATGCGCTGGGACGCCAACCTGCCCCCGGAGCGGCGCCTCGAGCCGGTCGACGCCGGCCCTGACACGCCGGAGGGGCCCCCGATCGAGATCGCCCGGAATCAGTACGCCCAGCTTATCGAGGAGTTCGGCCAGACCGATCCTCTCCTGGCCCGGATGCTGCGCTACTTCATCCGTGTCGAAAACGCCGTCCAGGCGGACCGCATTAAAGACGCCATCCTCGCGGACGCCGACTTCGAGGTCGACCCGGAGACCCTTGCAGACCTCGCCGGTTTTCTCGTCGACCGAAGAGATCTCGGCGACGTGGTACCCATTCTCCGGCGGGCCCAAGAGCTCGAAGAGGAGCAGGTCGAAGCCGGAGGCCAAGAAGCGGTCCCGGGCATCTACTATCAGCTTGCCCGGTACTACCGTATCCTCGAGGAGCCGGTCTCCGAGGACCAGGCCCTCGAATGGGCCCGGTCGATTCTCGAGGACCAGCCCCGGACCGACCGGCGGCAGACGGCGATGTACGTAGACACCCTTATCCGCATCGGAGAGAACCACTACGAGGACGGCGAATTCTTGGACGCCGAGGTCGCCTACGAGGAGGCCCAAGAAGCCTACGAAGACGCCCGGGCGCTGCAGATTCTGCGCCCGGAGCCGGTCTACGGTAGGCTCTACGCCGGCCGGGGAGACGTTGCCTACTACGTAAGCCGGGAGTTCGACCGGGCAGGGGAGTTCTACGCCCTCGCGGAAGACAACGGCTACGAGAACGCGGACCTCGACTACAAGCAGGGAAACATTCTCTACCGAAGGGAGAGCTACACCGAGGCTCTCGAGCAGTTCTTCGACGCCGCCGGGCGGTACACCGACAACGAGAACCTCCTCTACGCGACGGCGAACGCCCTCTACTACCAGCGTAGCTACTACGCCGCCCAGGGCTACTACGTCGACCTTATCAACCAGCTCGAGTCCCGCCGGAGCCGTATCCGGACGCTTTTGGTGGACGAGGACCCGGAGCACCGCTCGCTTATCGAATCGATGATCCGGAGCTACAACAATCTCGGGGTAACGCTTGTTCGCATCGGGGAGCGGGAATCGGCGCCGGACAAGACCGCCGAGGGGCTCGCCTACCTGACGGCGTCGAGCGAATTGGCGGTAAACTATCGCCGGGATCCGGCAACCGGCGCCCGGCCGGAGAGCGTCAATCTGGCCTACTTAAACCAGCGGCAACACCTCTACCCCCGGCAAGGCTTCGACTTTCAGATCTACAACACGCTTCCGGCGGATCTCGAAGCTCTCTGGGATTAGGTGATATCGGCGTTACCGGCCGGCGGGGTCATATCCCTGCGGCGGCGGGCTCTCCAACCGGCACCTCGTACATCCACCCGAAGCGGTCCTCGATGTTTCCGTATTGAATGCCTTTGAGGGTGTCCCGGAGTTGTCGGGTTAGATCGCCAATTTCTCCATTATTATAGACCGCGGTCCGGCCCTTGTGGGTTAAAGACTCCAAGTAGGCCACCCCGGCGGCGGTGCCGGTTACAAAGCACTCGGCCCCCTCGTCTAAAGCTTCGTCGATGGTAATTTGCCGCTCTTCCACCGTAACCCCGAGGTCCTGGGCAAGCTCGATAACGCTCTTCCGGTTTACCCCGGGAAGAATTCGGTCCCCGAGCTCCGGGGTCACGAGGACTCCGCTCTTCAAGTAGAAGAAGATGTTGCAGGAGGAGCCTTCCTCGATGTAGCGCTGCTCCTTCGCGTCCAAGAACACGGCCTCCATGTAGCCTTCCTCCTGGACCTTGAATTTCTCCAGTGTCGGGATGACGTAGTTGGAGTCGCACTTTATCCACCCGGTGCCCCCGGTAGTCGCCCGGACCTTGTCGGTGGTAACGGCCTTGCTCCGGGAATCGGGGTCGAAGTAGGAGCCCACCTCGGTCGCCACGATTATCACCCAGGGTTTCCGGCTCAAATTCAGCCCAATGCCCGGCTCAGAATAGGAGAAGGGACGCAGGTAGACCGCCTTCCCGGTCATAAAGCCGGTTTCCTTCCAAGAGGGATCGTAGGCGGGGTAGAAGCCGATCCGGTAGTTTCGCCGGACAAGCTCGATGTTCGCATTCACGAAGAGGTCCACCGGGTAGGCCGGCATCTGCAAGCCTTTCATCGAGGCGTTCATCCGCCGGCCGTTTTGGTCGGGGCGGAATATTTTTAGTCGGCCGTCGGGCTGGGGAAAGGCCTTGAGCCCCTCGAAACAGCCCATGCCGTACTGGGTGGTATAGTTGACCAAGGGAAGCTCGGCAAAGGAGTTCCGCTGTGCCTCCAAAGCCTGGCGCTCCTCTAACGGCAGCGCTTGCTCCTCCGCGGGGGAGAGGTGTGGCTTCTCGACGTGCTCCTGAGTCCAGGAGCCGTCCTCCTGGTATTGGGCCTTGTAGACCCAGGGGTAAACGGAAAGGGTAAACGAGCTGGCCATAACACGCCTCCGAAATATCGAGCCTTGGATTGGAGCAGTTCCCCAGTGTAGTCCCACCCCCTTTTGGCCGTCAAGGACGGAATGCGTTAGAATGGACGGGCAATGGTAGATAATGTCCTGATAATGGCCGGTGGATCCGGGACCCGTCTGTGGCCCGCCTCCACCCAAGCACGGCCGAAGCAGTTTCTCGATTTAGGTATCGGCAGATCTCTCCTCGCGGCGACCCTCGACCGGGCCTACGCGACGGGAGCGAAAAACCAGATAGCCGTTATTACCCACGCCTCCCAGGTTCCCGCCGTGGAGGCCGAGCTTACCGCCCTGGGCTACGAGGATGCCCTGATAATAGGCGAGCCGATCGGCCGGAACACCGCCCCGGCTATTGCCTGCGGGCTCTGGACCTTCGACATTCCCGGGGGCGCCGCCGACCAGACCACCCTCGTCCTGGCCGCAGACCACCTGATAACCCCGACGGAAGCCTTTACGGCGGATGTCGAAAAGGCGGATATCCTTGCAAGAGAAGGGTTTATGGTAACCTTTGGTATTCCACCGACGCGCCCGGAGACGGGGTACGGCTACATAGAGCAGGGGGATGCCCAGGGTCCCGGAAACCTGGTGGCCTCCTTCCGGGAGAAGCCCGACGAGGCGACGGCGCAGCACTACCTCGACGCCGGCCGCTACCTCTGGAACTCCGGGATGTTCGTCTTCCACCACCAGGCGTTCTGGCAGCAGCTCGCAGAGTACGCCCCGGAGCTGACCACCCCCTTCGACTCGGCCCCCCTCCCGGAATCGACCACCACCAGCGTAAACGGGTCGGGAACCACGAGCGAAGTAATAGCCGCCAACCGGGCGCTCTACGACGAGCTGCCGTCGGTCTCCATAGACTACGCGCTGATGGAGCACACCGACCGGGCGGCGGTGGTTCCGGCGTCCTTTACCTGGAACGACATCGGCAGCTGGGACGAGGTCGCCAACCTCCAGGCGGCGGGGCTCCTGGGCACGGAACCGGGGGAGGTCCCGGTAATCCAAGCGGACGCGGCGGGAAACTACGTCCTCGCAGACCAGCCGGTGGCCCTCTGCGGTGTCGAGGACCTTATCGTAGTCGCCAAGGATGGACGCCTCCTCATCTGCCGGAAGGGCCGCTCCCAGCTGGTCAAACAGATAGTCGAAGCGCTCAAAGCCGACGGCCGGGAGGATTTGCTCTGATTGTGTTGACTTTGTACGTACAACCAATTAGACTGACACATGAGGTTTGAGTGGGATCCGAGAAAGGAAGAGACGAATCGACGAAAACACGCCGTTTCGTTTTCCGAAGCCCGGGAGGTCTTCGACGATCCTTTACACCTGTCCGTACTCGATGCCCGGTTTAGCTATTACGAAGAGCGATGGATCACGATCGGGACCACTTCCGCACGACGGCTTGTCGTCGTGGCGCACCTCTACTTCGACGAAGAGGATGAAGAAGTAATTCGGATAATCTCCGCGCGCGAGGCAACGATCAATGAACGAAGACAATATGAAAGCTGAAGAAGACTTCGAAATCGCAAACGAATACGATTTCTCTCGGGGAACCCGCGGGCGTTTCTACCGACCGAAAAAGAAAGCAACCACGATCCGTCTGGACGACGACCTCATTCTCTATTTTAAGAAGCGCGCCGGCGAAGAGAAGATCGGCTACCAGACCTTGGTAAACGCGGCGCTCCGGGACTACGTCAACCATCATGCGCCCCACGATAAAAACTAGCCCGGCGTTAATAAAAAACTAACTTCAAAGGAGGATGGTTCCGACGGTAGAGTGCAACGGCAACCACAAAATGAATGTTCGGCTTCGCTTGACAGGAAAATTTGCGGTTGGTATACTTGCACAAAATCCTAATGCTATGGGGTAAACGGTAGGGTCGTTGACTCTTATCCCCAAATTACGAGGAGGAAGTTACGATGAGAAAACTCTCCGCAATCATGCTTGCGCTTCTGTTGGTCAGCGGCGTAGCCATGGCTCAAACCGTGAGCTTCTCGGGAACAGTTGACTGGACCCAGGTGATGGCCACCGACGGCGCTGACCAGGCCGCCGCGTCCGCCGACGTCAAGCTGACCGCGATGGTCGATGACTACAACACCGCGGTCATCAAGTACGAAGAGGAAGTGATCGGCCGTGTTACTGACTACGATGGAACCGATGTGGAAACTACATCGACTTACGGCGTCGACATCGACGAAGCCTACTTCACCACCGACTGGGCCGGCGCCTTCGGTCTTGACCAAATGGCTCCCGTCGGAATCGACTCCACCGTCGGTTACTTCGAGTATAACGTTGCCAACGTCAGCGGCGTTACCGGTCTCGGCTACGAAGATGTAGATGACTGGTTCGGCGATGCGGATGCGGGACACGAGAGCTGGGCCTACCAGGTCGTCGTTTCCGCGATGGACATGGTCAATCTGCAGGTCACCGTCGATCCGGGCCCCGGACCCGACGGAACTGAAGGCGATCCTAACACCCTTATCGGTGTCTACGGCGGAACCGAAGCTGCCTTCGGTACCATCGATGCAGAGATCTTCTACTACGACGCAGATGACGACGCCGGTCTCGATGAGGGATACTTCCTGATTGGCGCTGCCTACGGCGGCGAAGTGGTCCCCGACATGGTCGACCTTGGTGTTGGCTTTGAGTTCGTGTATGACACCGATGCCGAAGATACCACCTTTGATGGCGATGATTACGCAAACGATTTCGGTTATGGAATCGGCGTAAGCGGAACTGTCATGGACATGGCTACCCTCGGGCTGAGCCTTGTTGGAAGAAGTGATGTGTATGCAGGTGGCATGGGTATCGACCTTAACGTCGCCCCGATCGACCTGATTGCCTTCGACCTCGGTGTTGCGCTTGTTCTGGACCCGGCCTTCGAGAAAGTTTCCGCCGACCAGGAAACCCTGGACATGTTGGAGGCCTCGGTTCTTCTTAACCTTGGTGCGGCAGACTTCCGCGTTGGTTACCTCTACGACGGTACCGACGACACGGATGCTGCTAACTCCGGCAACCTCGACACCAAGTACAAGTCCGACCAAGCCCTTCCGGGCACTAGCGCAGGTGCTATCTTCGTTCGCACGACCCTCAACTACTAAACGACGTTTAGTACACACGGGAACAATGAAGCCCCCGCATTCGCGGGGGCTTTCTTTATGTCCGAACGAATCCCCTGACCTTGCGTACTGCCCTTTCGAAGTGCTCACGATGGGCGCCTTTCGCCGGAGCAACCATCCGGAGAGCTCGTGCTTACTGCTTGCTTCCCGAGATAGGCCATGGCGGACACTACGTCAGTCATCGGAATCTGTTGGAAGATAGCCGGCGACGGTGCAACGACAATACCCATCGTTGAATAACAGCCCGGGGACCCGTCGAGGAGCGGGATAGCTCGCGTCGTGTGTTGGCTGGAAGCTAGTTAGAGCAGCTCCAACTC
>JBKHCS010000136.1:0-7531 GCA_046541715.1 Spirochaetaceae bacterium | reverse complement strand
GGCCGCCGGCTCCGCCAATCTCGGCACGGCCAATCTAAGCCGGGAGTTCATCGACGCCTACCGCCTCCGGCCGCCCTGGGAGCCGGAGATGCCTTCGTTTCTCCCGGTGGACCCCGAGGAGCACGAGCGATGGATGCGGCTTATGGAACTCCGCTCCCGGTTCCTCTTTCGCCGGGAACCCTCGACCGGGGGCTGGCGACCCGACGCCGCAGCATCGGCAGATCTAGATGTCACCGAAGGGAAGCTGACCGTGCGGCTCCGGGAAGGTCTTGTCTGGTCCGACGGGACGCCGGTCGCCGCGGCCGACTGGGTGGTCGCCGTGGAAGAGATCTATCAACGCCCCGGGATACAGTCGCCTCTGAAGGCGTACACCGAATCCGGGGGGGCCGTTTGGAGGGCCCTCGACAAGGCGACCATCGAGGTTAGCTTCGAGACCGTACCGGTTGATCCGCTGTCGATTCTGGCGGTGCCGCCCCTGCCCCTCGAGGAGCCGCGAGTCGCCTCCCTCGCCCAGGGGAACCTCCACGTGCTCTTCGATCTCGAGGCAGCTAAGGACGAGCTTCCGATCCTCCTCAGGCCGGGTGAGACACCCGGCCTTCCGGATTCGATTCCGGCCCTTGCCGGATCCGATGAACCTGGAGGACTTCCGGCGTCGACCGGAGCCGGAGACCGGGGGCTGGTGCTCCTGGCAGCCTCGGACCTGGACGTCTCCGGGGTGCTCGAAGGGTTCCGGGAGATTGCCCGCGGGTCGGACGCCGACCCCGGGTTGCTGCTTCTGCCGTGGGAGGGGGCTTTGCCCCGCCACAGCGGCGCCGATCCCGGCGCCCCGGTCCGTCGGTTTCCGCCGGAAACCAGAATCGCCTATTCCTTCGCGTCTCCCGGGGCCCGGGGCGCCGCAGAGCTCATTGCCGCCCTCCTCGAAGAACGGGGAGTTGAGGAGACCACGGTTGTCCCGGAGAACGCCCGGGTCTTGGATTCGGCCCTGCCCCTCTTGTTGTCCGGCGAGAGGCCTCTGCCGGGGGACGTCGTCGTCGTTGAGGTCGTCGTCGATCCCCGGTATTCGGTTCCGCTTTCCCTCGCCGCTCGAATCGGCGGCATGCAGAGCCGTTCCTGCGCGAGGAATGGTGTGGACGGCGTCGGCGAGTGGTACCGTTGCATCGAGGGCCTGCTGATCGAACAACTAGGCGCCCTCTCCGACGGCCCGGTCCGCCTGCTTATTCTTGGGCTTCTGCCCCGGCTGGCTCTGGTGTCTCCCGGCGCCTGCTTTACCGAGCCGGTTCCTTACCGCGCCCGGGCGATCGATCTGGGGGAGGTCTCTGAGGCCTCCGAGGAGGATCAGTCTTGAGTGAAGTTCGACCCTTTGATTTCGAACGCGATTTCGACGACGTACGGCGTATCTGGCACGAAGCGGGGTGGCTTATGGACGACCAGAGCGAGGGCAGGGCGCTCCGGGCCTTTCTCTCTTCGGCGGACGCCTGGGTAGACGATGCCCCCGGAAGCGTCGAATGCGCCGTCTCGACGGTGCCCGGGGAGATGCGCTACCTCGGGGCCGACCTTCCCTTCTGTGCCGTCACCAGCGTTACGACGGGAATCGTCGGACGCCGCCAGGGGTTGGCTCGATCCGTTCTGACCCACGCTCTCCAAAGAGCGGAAGCCGCCGGTGCCGTCGTCGCCGTCCTCGGTGCCTTCGAGCAGGGATTCTACGACGCGCTGGGCTTCGGTACCGGCTCCTACGAACGGCAGGTTCGGTTCGACCCCGGTGACCTGCTCTCTAAGCGGTTGGGCTTCGCGGCCGGATGGCCCCGGAAACCGGAGCGCTTTTCGGCGGAGGACGCGGAGGCGCTCCATCAGGCCCGGCTCCGGCGAATGAGGCGCCACGGAGGCTGCAACATCCTGCCGAGCGGGATTACCGAGCACGATATGCTCTACTTCAAGAACTCCTTCGGCCTCGGCTACCGGGACGGTCCGGGAGGGGCGCCGTCCCACTACATCTGGTGCGTCTTTCGAGGGGAGTCGGGACCCTTGGTTATCTACTGGATGGTCTTTCGGACCATCGAGGAGCTCCGGGAGCTTCTCTCTCTTCTGGCGACCCTGGGGGATCAATACCACAGCGTCGAGCTCCGGGAGCCGATGTGGCTCCAGCTGCAGGTCGCGCTCAATCGTCCGTTCCGGCGATTCGATCAGACGGCCGAGAGCAAACAATCCCACGGTGTGACGGCCCAGGCCTACTGGCAGGCGCGGCTTCTGAATGTCGAGAAGGCGATGGAGCGCCTTGTGCTGCCGGGAGAAGGAGAGATCGCCTTTTCTCTGCAGTTGAGCGATCCTCTCGAGAAGTACCTGGACGCAGACTCCCGGTGGCGCGGAGTCGCGGGGGAATATACGATCCACCTGGGAACGAGCTCCCAGGCGGTTCGGGGAGCCGAAGCGGGTCTTCCGGAGCTCCGGTGCAGCGTCAACGCGTTGACGAGATTGTGGCTCGGGGTCGCGACCGCCGAATCCCTGAGCGTAACCGACGGGCTTTCCGGGGACCCCGGGCTGATCACCGCCCTGTCGACCCGGCTCCGTCTTCCGTATCCCGGCCTTGACTGGGAGTTTTAACTGCAATAGCCTGAGCCGCACTGTGCCAAATGTCCACGATTAACGAAGACGCGAAAGACTTGGAAACCCAACTACAGGCTGCAGAGGAACGTTGTCGAGAGCTCGAGCGGCTCGTCGAACACGATCCCCAGACCGGATTGCCGATCCGACGGCGGTTCGAGCGACGCCTCGAAGGATTGCTCCAAGAAACCGAAGGCAAGCACCGACGGGTTGCCATCGCGGTCCTTCGGCTGGACCGGGACTACGATCGGATTCGCAATAGCCGGGACCGGAGCCGGGCGCTTCTCTTCAAGACTGCCGTCCGGATCCGGAACGTTATCGGCGAGAATATTTACCAATCGGATCGCTTCGACGAGTTTCTCCTGGTGATGCCCGCTACCGGCGACGGAGACGCCCTCCGTATCGTTGCTTCTCGGATCCTCGAGGAGATTAGCAGGCCTCACGAGCCGCCGGCACAGGACATCATCTTCGGCTGCTATCTCGGGCTCGCGACACAGTTGCGGCGGAACATGTCCCGGCACGACCTCGTGGAGAACGCCTTCGTCGCTCTCGAGGAGGCCGAGACGACGGGTAGGAGTTTCGTCCTCTACGACGACGACCTCGGCATACGTTTCCGGGAGCGGGAGCGAATAACCCAGTATCTCCGGTCGTCCATCCAAGAGGGCTTTCCCGGTTTCCGGATGGTCTACCAACCCTTCGTCGATGCAGAGTCCCGGATATCCGGCGGCGAGGCGCTTGTTCGGTGGCACCACGAACGGATGGGGCACATTGCCCCGGGGCGATTCATTCCCCTCGCGGAGCAGAGTGGCGACATTCGCTTCGTCGGACAGTGGACCCTCTACAACGCATGCCGAGATTTGAAGGGGTGGCACCAGGCCGGTCGCCGGGACGTCTATGTCTCGGTCAACCTCTCTCCGGCTCAGTTCAAGCAGCCCGATGTCGTCGAACGGATCTTCTCGATGGTAGAAGCGACGGGCATCGAATCGGAGGCGCTCCGGTTGGAGATTACCGAAGGGGCGGCCATGCAGAATCCGGACGAATCGATTCGGAAACTGCAAAGCCTTCGTGACGGAGGCATCCGCATTTCCATCGACGACTTCGGAACCGGCTATTCTTCCTTGGGCTACCTCAAACAATTCCCCATCGACACGCTGAAGATAGACCGTTCCTTTGTTGCGGACGTCGTCAAGAATCGGGGTAACCAGGCGATTATTCGCGCGGTCGTCTCGATGGCGCAGAACCTGGGTATCGAGACGCTTGCCGAGGGTGCAGAAACCGCAGACGAAGTGGCCTTTCTCTTCGAAGCGGGGTGCGACAAGATTCAGGGCTATTACTTCTCGCCTCCGGTGGACTCTATTCAGTTTCAACGCTACTTGACCAAGCAAGAGCCCCTTGCCGGCCCGGGGATTCTAAAGGGATGATCTGCCTGAGCACCTCGCATTCTACGATCGACGAGGCAATTGGCGCCCTCCGCCGGAACGCCCCGTGGCTGGAACTCGTCGAGCTTCGGGCCGACTTCCTTACCGAAGGGGAGCGGCGACGGATCGTTGACTTCCCCGGGCTCGCGGCGACGGCCCTCGGGCGGCGGGTTCCCGTAATCTGCACACTCCGCCGGAGGCGGGACGGAGGCCACTTCGACGGAAGCGAGACCGAGCGCCTCCGATTTCTCGAGGCCGTGGTTTCCGGGGGCGGATTCGATTTTCTCGACCTCGAAGAGGATCTTCTCGAAGACCCTGAGGCGAATCGGTTGGTCTCCGTCTTTCCCGGTCGCGTCATTCGCTCCTTCCACGACACCGGTGGCACCCCGGAGAACCTTCCGGCACTTTTCGCCCGGCTCTCGACGCATAGAAACGAGATACCGAAGCTCGCCGTCCGGGTCTCCGGCTCGCAGGACGTTCATAGGGTCATAGAGCTGATGGTCCGAACCGTGGGGCGCCCGCGAATAATCCTGGGAATGGGGGAGTTCGGCTTTCCGACGCGGATACTCGGGAAGCGATTCGGCTGTTTCTTGAGTTACACCTCGGATCTGGACGTACCGGGAACCCTCGAGGCGGCACCCGGGCATCTCTCCCCCCGGCTTCTCTCGGAGATCTATTACTACCCTCAGATAGACGGGGAAACTAAGCTCTTCGGGATCATCGGAAACCCGGTGCTCCATTCGAAGTCTCCGGCGTATCATACCGGCGCCTTCCGGGATGCCGGGCTCAACGGGCTCTATCTTCCCTTTCCCGCGGACGACCTGGACGTCTTTTTCCAGACCGCGGAGCTCATCGGGCTTCAGGGGCTGTCGGTTACGATTCCCCACAAGGAGGCGGTGCGGCGTTTTCTTGCTTCGGAGGACCCGGTGGTCGCCGGCGCCGGGGCCTGCAACACCGTTCTCCGATCATCCACCGGATGGCGGGGCACCAATACCGACGTTCCGGGGTTTCTCGAGCCCCTCTCAGAGACCCTCGGGAACGCCCGAGGAAAGCCGGATCTCCGAGGCCTTCGGGTAACGGTTCTGGGAGCCGGCGGTGCGGCCCGGGGGGCCGTCTATGCGCTAACCGGTGCCGGGGCCGATGTCCTTATCCTAAACCGTACCGCCGGAAAGGCGGAGCTCCTCGCCCGGGACATCGAGGGCTCCATCGCCGTCGCCGGAATGGACTCCGAGGGCATCACCCGCTCCGAGGGCTATCGGGATGTTGTGGTGCAAACCACCAGCGTCGGAATGGCGCCGAACAGTGACGGAGATCCCTTTCCGGAGTTCAGTTTTGATGGTTCCGAGATCGTCTACGACCTGGTCTACACCCCGCCGGAGACGCGATTTCTCGCCCGGGCGAAAGAAGCCGGGTGCTCCGTTCTCTCGGGAATGGCCATGTTCCGCCGGCAGGCGGAGCTCCAACAGGAGCTATTCCGCGGCCGGTTCTAGCAAGCTCGCCTCGTGGACTACCGGGAAATCAGGAAGCCCCGAAGGCGTCTTACCAAGGAGATCTTCTCAACCGGAAGAGAGACCTCCTCCCCTTCGCTACTGAACGCCTTGAGTAAGAGACGGGTGCCTCGTTTCTGCAACTCCTCCGGACGAAGGCGCATCTGCACCGGCTCGCCGCTGCTGCGCTTAACGACAACTTCGAGGGTCTCGTCACCCTCTCGGAGCGCCTGCTCGATAACCCGGACTTTACCGACGTAGTCGAGACCCCGGGCCTCCTGCCTGTCCCGGCTTCCGATGTCGAAGGAGAGCTGTTTGGAAAAGAGGATCAGCTTCTTCTCGATGCGCAGGGCCATCTCTTTGGCCACCTCCGGGGGGAGGCCCCGGTCGTCGAGCTCCTTCAACAATGCCTTGGTCTTGCTCTTCGAGGCCCGGTCCCTTCGCCGGATCTCCCCGGCGTTCGATAGGAGCTGTTGAAGACGGGAAGAGCTTCCGGCCGGCTGGGGCTTTGCCCAACGAGCGTATTCGTTTCCCGCCGTGCGATTCCTCGGCAGGTGTGGAAACCCGAGGTCCGCGAGAAGGCGGCGCCACTCCTGCTCTCTCCGGGGATCGAGGAGGTAGACTCCCGGGGCGGGGGTGCTCAGCACGTAGTCGTTGAAGGCTTGGTTTCCGTCAAGAAACGCCCGGCGATTCTGATCCACCGTCAACACCGCGGCAAAGGTAAGGCTGAGCCTCGCCCGTTCGGAAAGCCAGGAGTCTAGGTTAAAGGCGAGACTCTGAGGGAGCTCTCTGGTCGCCAGTTCCGCAAGCATCCCCGGAAGCTCCTGAATCGGAAAACCCCGCTGGTCCGCCATCGCGACGGACTCCCGGGTTATTTCGTAGGTCCCCACCAGGTCGTGTCTTCTCAAGACGCCACAGACGGCCACCGGCAGACCCTCGGCGAAGCGGATGCCCGCCGAAAGGGTGACTTCGTTTCCCGCTTGGATTGTCAAGGGGCTTTCGGTCGTCTCCGGTGTCCCACGGGAAGGTCTGAGCCAATCACCCTTCGACTTCGAGCGAGTAAGGAGTCCTACCGTTACCAAATGCTCCGCCAGGCTCTCCCAACTGACCCGGCGGCGACTTCGGAGATGATGGACGACCCGGAGGGCGCTCTCCTTGTACTCTCGGTCCGGGGAGAGCTCTTCCATGATGGCAATCACCGCGTCGGCGACCGCCTCGTCGGGCTCTCCCGGTTCTCCCGCCAGTGCCGCCACTAAAAGAGCCAGGCGTTCGGAATACTCGAGGTCGCCGAAGCGCCGGAGAACCGGGAGGCTCGGTACGAGGGCGCCGTCTTCCTCCTCCATGAGCCCAAGGGATCCGAGGGCCCGGATAAGGCTCGCGACCGTCTCGGGTTCCTCCTCGGCAAGGACCGGAATCGCCTGGCAGACGTCCGTGAGCTCCCGCTTTGTAAGGCTCCTTTTCGCGACGGCCGGGCCGACCGAGGTGCCGGCCACCGAAACGAGGGCCAGAAGAAGGCTATCGGTCACCCAGGGGCGGGGCGGTTGTGTCGTCGGGGCCTTCCTGACCTCGATCAGGAGCGTCGGGTCGAGAACCGCTTCGGAGAGGCGAGGCTCGAGGATCGGATTCAAGTAGAGAACCTCGGTGTCGAGGTCCCTGAAGAGAAGGAGACGATCCTCCAAATTTCGCAGTTGTTCGTGGAGGCTGAGAAAGGACACGGATTCGGGAAAGAGGTCGCTCAGGTCCGCGAGGGTCGGCCGCGAAAGGAGGGCGACGGCGGTAACGGTCCGGGCGTCCTCTTCGTCAATCGCCTCCAGAATCGCCTCTTGAACGTCTTCCCCTTTGAGATACCGGGTGAGCCGGTTGATGAGGTCGTGTTTGTTGTACGGCGTCTCCACCCTTCCGAGATAATTCCGCATCAGGTCGAGGAACGCGCTGTCGGAAAGGCGCAAGAGGCGGCTTCGCCACGCTTCTAGATGTGGTTCGTTTCCCATAGCGCAATGCTGTAGCGATACCCCTGTTCGGTAAGGA
>JBKHCS010000135.1:0-7533 GCA_046541715.1 Spirochaetaceae bacterium | reverse complement strand
GGATGCCATAAACCATCATGCCCAATGGGCTTTCCTTTGTCAAAGACCGTGGACGTGTTTGCAGCAGATAGGCGATAATGGCGTCGTGCATCGGATACTACTTGCCATTCTCGCCGTCACGACGGCGTTCCTTTTTTCGTCCTGCGAAGAGCCGGATTCCGGAGACCTCCGACCAACCGATGGACCGCACTACGTTGTCCCCGAAGCGGGTCCCGGAATGGTATTGGCGTCCAACGCACCCTCCTCCCTCTCAATCGGAACACCGGAGGAGCGGGTTCAACCGGGGGTGCGGCTGAACGACAACGTGCTTGTCTCTCAGGTGCTCGAGGTCAACCTGGATGTCGATCAAGTCGACGAGCAGATCATCGTCTTTAAGCGGCGCGACGACCCCAGCGACCGTATTCGGCTCCTGATCGCGGACTTCGACACCATCAGGAATACCTATATTCCCAGCTGGGAGGGTTCGACCCAGGCGACCAACCTCCGCACCTTTGCCGTCTACACCGACGATCTAACCGGGGACCACAACCCCGAAATAATGGCCTTCGGCATGGACAGCGAGGGAATGCAAACCCTCGACATCTTTCGCCGGACCTCTTCTCCGACGGGCATCGGGCTCTTCTTCGAGTCGATCGGAACCTTTCGTTCGGACGGCAGCATCGAAATAGAGGAAGTCGACCGCTCACAGGCGTATCACACCGTCCAGACCCTCGGAACCAGCTTTCCCGTTGCGGTCTACACCCGAAACCTCGAGTCAGATAACGTTCTCGACCTGCTCAAGACGACCTACCATTGGAGCTTTCCGGAAGGAACCTATCTCGAGGGGGAAACCGAGGAGATTCCCGGGGCGCAGATCGAGGAGCAACAACTCAGCTCCCTCTACCAGGGGAGCGTGGCGGACTTCGAGCGCTTTCTCTCGGGGCCGTGGTATCTGGCTCTAAACGACGACACCCGGGAAGTCGGCGACCTCGTCTTCTTCGACACCGAGCAGCGACGGATCGTATTCTATCGGACCGATTCGCAAGAATCGTATGTCTGGAATGATTCCCACAAAACCCTCTACCGGACCGGACCGGGACTCTGGGTCAATATTGTCAACGAGGCTTTCCGAGCCGTCCGAAAGCAGGTGTCTATTTCCGTTCTTACGGCCAATTCTCTCTCTGTGAGCTTTACGGAGGACGACGAATGGTCCGGCACCTACCGGCGCCTTACGCCGAGTCTCCAGCAGTCGTTCCTGAAGAACGAGAGTCTGGTGAGCGCTCAGAACGTCCCGGACCTCCAGGGCGTCTTCGAGAACGACTCCGGAATGGAGATGTTCTTTGCCTCCCCTCGGTTCGTGCTCCGAGAGAACGGCGAGGAGCTCGCCGGCGGCTTTTCTCTCTTCCGCGTACCGGAACCGATTATGGAACTGAAAGTTCTCAATGAAGACGGCCTCGTGCAGCAACGACGGACCTACTCGGTCGACCTGACCGAACAGACCCGGGGAGAACAGATTCTTCGGCGATTGACGCTAAAGCCCGTTGCCCTCGAAATTCGGGGGGTCCGCACCTTGCCGGAAGAATCGATCGTCCTCGAGCAAGTTGAAGAGATCGAAGAGACCGACTCCTAATCGAAGATCAAGAAGCCTTCGAGGCCGTGCTCCTTTAAGCGGACCACCGTGTTCTGGGGCGTGGCCTCCCCCGGCGCTACGAGAACCTGATAATACGTGCCGCCGTCGTGTTCCCGGCTCCTGATCGACACGGAGAACCCCAGCTCGCCGACGTCTCGGGCCATATACTCCGCATTTTCCCGATCTCGAAAGGAGCCCACTTGTACCCCGGCGGGCTTCGGATCCGGCGCCGGATCCGGCGCCGGGGCCGGTGATTCGACGACCGCCGACTCCGGGCCTGTTTCGGGCATCGCTTCGGAACCGGAAAAGATGCGAGCCGGAGAAGGATAACCCGAGACGCGACCGTCGCCGGCGGATAAGCTCTCCCAGACCAGGGGGAACTCCTCCTCGAGAGCCGCGGATACCCGCTCTACTTCTCCGGCGTCACCGGTCTCCCGGGCCCACTGGAGGGAAAGGGCGAGAGAAATATCACGCCATCCCTCCCGCTCCAAGGTAGCTATACAGGAGTCGAAAGAGCTTTGGTGCTTTTGAGCGAGGCTTATCCGGCAGCGGAGGAGTGATATCTCCCGAAGCGCCTTCCGGGTAACCTGCCGTCCCGTCAAGCGACCGAGACGCTCCTCCGCGGCCCCAAGCTCTCCCAACTCGAACTCCAAACGAGCAAGGTCCACCGCGAGGGGGTCCGGACCTGAAAACAGGATCGTCTCCCCGAGAGCCGCGAGGGTATCCCTCCCGAACTCGTATTCCCCTTGGAGCTCGTAGAGCTCGGCTTTCCGCCGGGATATTTCGCCGACAAAGTCTCCCGCATCGGGGTTCTCGAGGTAGTCATTGAGAATCTGATGCACCGCCGAAACCGAAGAGGTTGTTGAAATGAGACGGTCGAGGCCCTCGAGAAATTCCGGATCTCCGGCGAGCAAGAGTTCATCGAGGTCCGAAGACTCCGAGGCGGGGGAGTCCTCTTGGGCGGATAGAACCGACGGAACCGAGGAGAGTAGAATCAGAAGGAGTATGAATACCCTATTGCTTGTCGCCCCCGGGAAGGATCGGAGGAGCTTCTTGTTTTTTCTTTCGCCCACGCTTTTGTTTCGGCTCTTTTGGCTCTTTGTTTGACTTGGATCGGCGTCGAAACGTAAACGGGAGGGTAATCAATACTCCGATAAAGAAGGCACTGAAGAGGCTGATGTAGATAGGAATATCGCTCAGAGTAGTAAACCCGAAGGAGATATCCGTCGAGTTCTGGGCGTTCAGCCCCACGAAGGTGACCACCAGACCAAGCAGAAGGATAACAAAGAAGAGCTTCCAGGGCATGACTATATCATACGCCCTGGGGGACGCGAGGTAAAGACACCCGGCGTTTAATGCCGGAAGGACCTCTGCCCGGTAAAGACCATCGATGCCCCATGCTCGTTGCACGCTTCGATGCTCTCGAAGTCCCGCAGAGAGCCCCCGGGCTGCACGACGCCCCGGACACCTTCCTTTAGGCCGACGTCGATTCCGTCCCGAAAGGGAAAGAAGGCGTCGGATACCATAATGCTGTCCCGTAAGCCGCCGTTCACCTTCGCGACCTCGGCGTTAACTTCTTCCCGCTCGGCGTCGCTCAGGGCGTCCATGGTCCGGGAGTGGCGTTCCCAGGCGAGGCGTTCGGCAAGCTTCTTATAAGCCTTGTCCCGGGCGATTTCCGCGACGCCGACCCGATCCTGTTCGCCGGTCCCGATGCCGACGGTAGCGCCGTTTTTTACGTAGATGACCGAATTGCTCGTCACGCCGCTCTCGACGTACCACCCGAAGAGCATCTCCTCGAGCTCCTCGGGAGACGGTTGCCGTTCCACCCGGTATTCGGTTCCCTTGTGCTCGGCGACAGCCGGTCGAAAGTCCGCTACGGTCCGGGTCCTCGGAACGAAGGACCACTGGACGATAACCCCCCCGTCGATCAACGAGGAGTAGTCGAGAACCCTCTGACCGACGTAGGCGGATAGCCGCTCCATGTTCGCAATCCGCATGATCCGAAGGTTCTTCCGTTTCGACAGAATATCGACGACCCCTGCGGCGTATTCGGGAGCGGCGACAACCTCTACGTACTCTCCGGCGATAAGCTCCGCGGTCTCCTTATCGACCTCTCGATTCAGTGCCACCGCGCCGCCGAAGGCGGCGATCCGGTCCGCCATATGGGCCTCGTAGTAGGCGGCCGAGAGGGTCGGGCGACGCGCGACCCCCGAGGGATTGTTGTGCTTTACCACGACTGCCGCCGGAGTATCGGAAAAGTAGCGCAGAATTCCGAGGGCGGCGTCAACATCGGTAATGTTTATCTTCCCCGGGTGCTTCCCCGAACGCAGGAGCTCCAAATCCGACGCCAAGAAATGCCCCGGCTCGATGCAAGCTACCTCACCCAGGCAGAGGTTTCCGTTTACCAGCCGGTAGAGAGCCGCCTCTTGGTCCGGGTTTTCTCCGTAGCGCAACCCCTGCCGCTTGCCCTCGACCACCCAGTCTACCTTTTCGTAAATGAGGGTCTGCCGCTGCTGATCCTCGGAGAAGGAGATCTCCATCGATTTGGGAAAGAGATCCGGGTGAATGTCCCGGTACATCGAACGCAGGTTGGGATCAGCCATCGCTGGAAGCCTCGGTATACAGATTCGCCGACAGGGGCGTACGGGCGAGGTAGTCGGCGATCGCCCGGTCGTAGAGAGCGACGCTCTCGAAGGCCTTGGCGGCAAGACGGTAACGCACCTGCAGGGGAATCCCCCGGGCCGTCTCCACCGCCGCGAGAAACCCGGCGTAATCTGCGGGGTCCGTCAGGCAGGCGATTTGGAGAAAGTTCTTGGCGGCGGCCCGGACCATGGTTGGTCCACCGATGTCGATGTTGCCCCGGGCGTCTTCGAGGTCCCTCCCCTCTTCGGCTATAACCTCCTCGAAAGGGTAGAGGTTGCAGATCACGAGGTCGAAGAGCACTGCCCCGGTTCGCTCCCGGTCGGCTCTGTGTTCCGGGGAATATCTCTCGCTCAAGAGTCCTAAGTAGATTTTGTAATCGAGAGTCTTGACCAAGCCCCCGGCTATTTCGGGCTGCCCCGTATAGTCGGACACCGAGACCAACCGCTCACGAGGAAGGACTCTTTCAAGGGCTCGGTACGTGCCTCCGGTGGAGTAGAACCGGGATTCCGGAAACGCCTCGGCAATCTCCCCTACAAGCTCCGGAAGGCCCTCTTTGTCGAAGGCGCTTACCAGAACGTGGCGCACGGGAATGGTCCCGTCGACCCTCGTTACCCTGTTCACCACTCGAGCTCCTTGTGGCCCCGCTCAACGTAGGCGTAGGCGTTGTGATTGTGAATGCTCTCCATCGTCTCCGCCTCGACGCTATACCATGGAAAAGAGTTTAGGCCGTCGAGCCCGACGCAGACGTCTCGAACGAGGTCTTCGACGAAGACCGGTTTGTCGAAGGCCGATTCGGTAATCCGCCGCTCGTCTTCCCGTTTGATCAAAGTATAGAGCCCCGAGGACGCGGAGGACTCGATAATGTCGATAACGTCCTCGATCCAGAAGAAGGGGCCGAGCTTGACACGGACATGCACGACCCCCCGCTGGTTGTGGGCCCCCTGGGAGGAAATCTCCTTGGAGCAGGGGCAGAGGGTCTGGACCGCCGCTTCCACGCCGACGATAAAGTCCTCCCGTTCCGCGGAAACCTCGCCGATGTAGCGGCAGGTGTAGTCCATCATGCTTTCTGCACCGGAGACCGGCGCCCTCTTGGTCACGAAATAGGGAAAGGAAACCTCAGCGTAGGCCTTCTCGGCGTCGAGAGCCAGCCGGATCTCCTGGAGCATCGCCAGGAAGGTAGGCATCTGAAGCTCCCGGTAGTGCTTGTTAAAGACCTCCACGAAGCGACTCATGTGGGTGCCCTTGTAGTGGTGCGGAAGGCTCACGAAGAGGCTTACCGTGGCAACGGTGTTCTGCGTGCCGTGTTCACGGTCGAGGACCGTTACCGGGTAGCGTATGCCCTTCACCCCTACCTTATCGAGGGGGATGTTCCGGGCATCTTCCAAGGCTTGTACGTCGAGCATGGTTATCTCTGAGCCTGGCTCCGACCAAGGGCGGCTTGGTAGGTATTCTTTAGAAGCATCGCGATCGTCATCGGGCCGACGCCCCCGGGGACCGGCGTGATCATCGAGGCGACTTCCCAGGCTCCCTCGAAATCGACGTCCCCGACGAAACGGTACCCCCGCTTCGCAGAGGGGTCCTCGATCCGATTCGACCCGACGTCGATGACCACCGCCCCCGGCCGGATCATGTCAGCCTGAACAAGACCCGGGCGTCCCGCCGCGACAACGAGAATATCCCCCTGCCGGGTGTACTTCGCGATGTCGGTGGTGGCCGAGTGACACACGGTGACCGTAGCGTTTCCCCCGGGGCTCCGAAGCAAAAGCAGGGCCGCGAGGGGCTTGCCGACGATGTTGCTCCGCCCGAGAATCACGACGTGCTTACCTGGGACCGAGACCCCGCTTTTCTGTAGAAGCACGACGATGCCCTGGGGTGTACAGGGAACCAGATTCGGTTTTCCGGCGAGAAGTCCTCCGAGGTTCTCAGGATGAAATCCATCGACGTCTTTCCTCGGGTCGATGGCGTTTATCACCTTCTCCGGATCGATGTGCCCCGGGAGCGGCAGTTGGACGAGAATACCGTTAACCCCGGGGTCCCGGTTCAAAGCATCAACCTCCGACAGAAGGGAGGCTTCGGAAACCTGTTCAGGAAGGCGTATGTCTCGCCACCGGATACCGACCTCCTCGCAGGCCCGGCTCTTCGCGGCGACGTAAGCGTGGCTCGCGGGGTCGTCCCCCACCAGAACCACCGCGAGGGAGGGAACACCGCCGCCTTCCTCCGCGTGGCGAGCGACGGCCTCTGAAAGAGACTCCCTGATGCTCTTGGCTACGGCCTTTCCGTCGATTAACTTCGCTGACATGGACCTAGGGTGTGTAGCACGAAAAGAGGATGCCCTTCAACGGCGAGCGCCGGATAGCGGAGCCGTCGCTTGATATCCCGGAAAGCAGCGTGATAGTATCTGTCCCCAGGAGCTGCCACTTTTGAAGATAACTCGCCTTTGGCTGCTGATTCTGGTGGGAACGTTCCTTGGGACACCCTTGTACGCCCAGGAAGACGCCCCCGACTCGCCGCCTGATGATGTTTTCGTCCCGACGTACTCCCTGGGAGATCAGACTCTGACGATCACCCTAGGAATGATGATACCGCTCTTCTTTTCGGGAGCCGGCATTCAGAAGACTAACCTGACCCTCGGCGGCGGGGGGAGTCTCCAATGGAACTCCTACCTCAATAACAACATGACCCTCGGAGGCGAGCTCGGGGGTACCTTTCTCTTTACGCCGAACCAGCGGACCCTCTTTATGGTTCCCCTGACGGTGCGTTACGCCTACATCATGCGGTCCTACCCCTTCGAGTTTCCGGTGTACATCGGAGCGGGGGTAAACATGAGCCGCCTGGAGGGAGACACCAAGTTCGACCCGATCATAAAACCGGGGGCGTCCTTCTTCTGGAATTACAACGCCCAGTGGGCCTTCGGCGTCAACGCGGTCTACTGGATGGTCTTTCAATACTACCGGGGCGACGAGCCCCCTCGCGAGGATTCACGTATTGGCAATTTTCTCGAGACAACCCTCTCGGCAATCTATCGTTTCTAAGCTTTCTCTGTTTGGGCTCCTCGTTCTCTTGGCCGGGTGCGTCGACTACCAGGAAGGTCTGTTCGCGAGCATCGAGCGGGAGGAGCGGATTCCCGAGTCGAACCTCCCGAAGGAGTCCACGGTCTTCGGAATGGTGAAGGCCGACAACAAGTACTACGTAAGCCTCGGCAAGCTCTACGAGCGCAGCACAAGCGGCGGCGACTGGGACAGCATCGGCCCCCCTCCGGGGTTCGGCGATTCCCTTGCAGC
>JBKHCS010000134.1:0-7540 GCA_046541715.1 Spirochaetaceae bacterium | reverse complement strand
CGAACTCCTCGAGAGGCCTGCCTCCGGTCTCCAGGGCAAAGACGACCGGCCCGACTTCGGCCAAGGAGCGACGCTCCCAGGGCACCCGGTCGACACACCCCATGGAGGAGCGCCGGGCGCGGCTGCCGTCGGGTGACGGGGTGCCGGGCGAAACCGCAATTTCCTCTACGCAGAACGCCTCGGCGGTGCGGAAGATCGCCCCGACGTTAAAGGGGGACCGAAGATCCTCTAGGTAGATCCGGGGGTGGAATTCCGGAGGGCAGAGGCGCCGCCCCCCGGAATCCCGGTCGAGGGGAGCGAGAAGATCCCATTCTCCGGGCTCCTCGTCGAGGTCCCGGAGAAGGGCGTGCCGGAGGTCGTTGACCCGCCGGAGGCGAAGAGCCGGCTCAGCAGCCGTATCAAGGCACTCCAGGAGCGCTGCGGCGGCGCCGGTGAGCTCCGGAGAATCGCTGTCGGCGGCGATCATCCTCCCGAGATCCCGTAGATAGACCGGTTCGACCAACCGCCCCTCCCGGAACCGCTCCTCGAGCTCGCCGAGAAGACGGAGGGCTTTTCTTCGACGCGTTCCGAGGGGCAAGCTTGCGAGCTTTCGAATGGTAATCATGGGCCGGTCTTTGGCTCCCGGGAGAGTTAGTAGGCCTGCTTGAGAAGGTCGTGGAGCTCCTGGGGTCCGAAGGGTACGGAAGAATGGCCGACCATTTCCAGGTGGGAGGCGCCTTCGGCGATATCGTAGAGATCCTCGAGGCGCACATCCAGCTCCCGGAGACGCCCGGTAAGCTCGAGCTTTCCGATGAGGCGCCGGGCAACGGTCGAGGCCTGGCCGGCGTCGTCGGCATTGTTGATGCCGAGGATATCCTCTCCGAGAGCCCGGGCGATCTTGGCGACCTTGGCCGGCTTTGCCTGAGCGTGGAAATCCAAGAGATGAGGCAGCAGCACGGTGGCGAGCCAGACTTTCGGAACGTCGTACTTGGCGTTGATCGAGTACGCCAGGGCGCTTCCCGGGCCGAGGCTACTCACCGAAAGGCCGATCGCCATCATCAACCCGGCTTCGGCGGCCCGCCGGGAGGAGTCCCGGTCCTCCGGGTCGAGGAGGAGCTCGTCCACCGACTCCTTTACCGTGTCGATCGCCCGGAGAAAAAGCGTGTCGGAGAAAAAGGTACTCTTCGCCGAGAGATAGCCTTCGATGCTCGACAGGAGAATATCCATCATGATCGCGGCGGTGAGCTTCCGGGAGATGGAGAAGCCGAGCTTCGGGTCAATGATAGCCCAGGTCGTCGGGGGAGAGGCAAAGCGGACCATCCGGGCAGTCGCGGTCTCTATATCGACAACCATCGACCGGTTGGTTAGAAGCATCGGGTCCCGCAACGACGTGGGGAGACCGATAAAGGGGAGAGACTTCTCGGCGATTAGGCCGCCGGACACAAACTGGTAGACCGACGCGTCTCCGGCAATTCCCGCGGCGACGCATTTCGCGGCGGAGATGACGCTCGCGCCACCGACACCGATGACCATCTGAGCCCGGGCCGCGCGCCCCATGGTAACCGCCTTGGTTATGGCGCCGGGTCCGATGCGGCTCGGCATTTCGTCGTGAACGACTGATTGAATCGAGCGCTTGGTGAGGGCTTCGCGAATCGTCTGAACCGCGGTGCTCTTGCCGGTCAACGCGGGCTCGGCGACGATAAGCGCCCGTTCGCCGAGCTCCCCCGCGGCGGCGCCCAAACGGTTAACGGAGTCTGGCCCGAAGACAACTTTGGAAGGCAGGTGCAGTTGCAAGTCGCTCATGGCAAAAAAAAGGCAGAGGCCGTGACTCCCCTGCCGTTACCTTTCAAAGCTGTTCAGTAGAATCAGAGGCCGAACGCATCCATGATGCGATCCGCCACCGAATCGAGCACCCGTTCGTCTATGTAGGACGGGTCTTCCAAACGACGCTTTACTTCCTCGACGCGGTCCATTCGTACTTCGCTCGTACTCCGAACGGTCTCTTCGAGGCGGTGCATGTCAGCCTTTATCCGAGCTTCCTCGGAGAACGAGATGGTGTCGCGACCCTCCTGGCGCTCCGCCTTCGTGGCCTTGTCGCTTTGATTGAGCTTCTGAATTGGGTCTACGGGTCCGAGCCGTTCAATGCTCACTTCGGAACTTACCTCGCTTCATTTTGAAGTATCGACACCTCTTCTTCCAATATTAACCGTTTTTGCCGGCCCCGACAAGGACGGCGCACTCGCCGAGAATCTTGCCTCTTTTTTCCAGAATCTCCAGCAATTCGGCGGCGGTTCCCGAAAGATACTCCTCGTGCATCTTGGTCATCTCGCGGCCCAGAAGAACCGGACGACCACCGGCGAGGGTAGCGATATCGCCGAGGAGCTTAAGGAGGCGGTGGGGAGACTCGTAGAGAACCACGCTCCCGCTAAAGGAGAGAAGCTCCTCGAGCTCTCTCTTTCGGCGCCCGGCCTTCGGGGAAAGAAAGCCGCCGAAAAGGAGACGGTCGCTCGGCATGCCGCTTACGCTCGCCAAGGCGGTGACGGCCGAGGGGCCTGGAATCGGGACGATCGCGATTCCCGCCCCCCGGACGATTCGGACGAGGGTAGCTCCGGGGTCGCTGACCCCGGGGGTCCCGGCGTCGCTTACGAAGGCCAGGTTCTGTCCCTCCCGGAGGAGCGAGACCGCGTATTCGGCGCAGGAGGATTCGTTTTGGGCCCGGCAGCTAACGGTCCGGACCGACACGCCGATATTCGAGAGCAGTTTCCGCGTCCGTCTGGTGTCTTCGCAGAAGACGGCGTCGACCATCGACAGGATGTCCCGAGCCCGAAGGGTCAAATCCGATAGGTTTCCGATCGGCGTGCCGACAATATACAAGGTGGCCACGATACCTAAGAGTATCGGCCGTTCGCTTGGTTTGGTAGTCCGTTTTCGGTTACCATTACCCTAGTTTCTTCAGGAGGGGCAGCATCTATACCATCGTCCTCCTCGTAGTGGCCGGAATCGTCGGCTATCTGATCTACACTATCGTTCGCCTTCGTGAAACGGGTTACTACGAGCTCGCCAACAGAATGGCCCGGCGAAGTCGACAGTCGTTTCAGGTTCTCAAACCGTGCCCGATCTGCGGCGCGATGCTCCGCCGGGGGGAGACGGTCCACACCCATGTCTTTAGCAAGGATTCGGCCGAAGCCGAGCCTTCGGGCGGCCGCCCGAAAGAGGCCCTGGTTCACATGTTCGGCTGTCCCTACTGCTACCCGGCGAACGAAAAGCACCCGCGAATATGCCCCGTCTGTCGCCGGGAGCTCCCGGCGGACGGTTTTCTCTACGCCCGGATGTTTCATCGAGGGTCCCGGCGCCACGTCCACGTCCTCGGGTGCACCGAATGCCGAATGGGTAAGGCCAGCGGCTCGGAGTATTGAGGCGGCGGCGGGGGTGCTGTCTGCTCGTTGGACCACGTGGGGGACACTGCACCGTTGGGACGCAGCGCTGAGAAGTACGGGTTGGACAGACTACGCGATCTGAACCTTGAGCTTCTTGCCGAGAGCATGCGCTACAGTCTCCAGGGTGAGTAGCGTAACGGACGGATTGTCCGGATCAAGCAGTCGATCAAGCGAGGATCTGCTGGTCTTCATCATCTCAGCGAGTTCGCTCTTGGAAATGTTGCGAGCCTCCATTTCCTGCCGGATCTGGTAGGAGATGATCCGCTTTACAGCGGTGGCCTCCGCCTCAGCGAGAAGCCCTTCATCATGGAGAAACTCGTCAAAGTCACTCCCTGTGTGTTTGTTCGTGGTCATTATTCAGCCTCCTGATACCGCCGAAGACGAGTCTTGGCGGTGGCGATTTCCTTCTGAGGAATTTTCTGTGTCTTCTTGATGAACCCGTGAAGCAGGACCATTAGCCGGCCATCCACGGTGAACAACACCCGGGCGATCCCATCTGAAACCCTAGTGCGGACCTCCCATAGGTACGGCGAGAGCTTTTCGACCAAAGGAATACCGATCGGCCAACCGAACTGAACAGTCTTGATGTCCTCACCGATGGCTTTCTTGTGAGAGACAGGCAATGACTTCAGCCAACGGCGAACAGGCTCGGCCCCGGAGTCCGAACGGTAGAAGACAACCTGAAGCCGCACGTCCCCAATGCTCACACCGAGAAGGATGTACCAGAATCGGTACATGCGTCAAGGGACCAGCGCCAATCCGTGGAGAAGGCTGACATTGTCCAAGCATTGGCGCCCCGCCATCCGTCTGTTGGAAGCGCCACGTGGGTCACACCTGAGAGGAATGCACCGGAGTGGACCGCCCACTGCGTCGGATGGTGGGCGGCGGGATGGCGATTTGCCCGATGGATTCAGGCATGAACACCTTGACGCTTGCAGCGGGCATGAGCATTTGGTCTGCCCTATAGCAGAGCTCACACAGCTGACCAGACTGGCGCGGAGCGTGAATCGAAGATCGTCACCGTGAGTTCGGAACCCTTCGAGGTGGCATCGATAACTTCAATCCGACGTTCCTTGATGCGTTGGATCATCTTCTGGATTTGCACGTGTCCAGGCGATCCGACAGGATCCCCCTGTGTCAGGATAGTTGTCGCGTAGCCCACAGCAGTACAGCCCCGGGGTAACCCGGAGCGTGACGGGGGCGCAAAGGATGACTACCAGGATGAGTAGTGAGTATGCAGTCTCTTTCAAAGAGGCGATGGTTCAGAAAATGAGCGGGCCCGGTGGCATGAGTGCCTGCTCCTTATCGGAGGATACGGGGGTCCCGCAATCCACGCTCTCCCGATGGCTGCGGCAGTATGGTAGCGTAGAGCCAGGGGGATCAACGATGAGTAGCAAGAAGCGAGCTGAGAACTGGCCGGCCGAGGAGAAGCTAAAAGCGGTACAGGAGTACGATTCGCTGCCGGATGAGGAAGCTCAGGGACGATTCCTGCGGGAGCGTGGTCTGTACAGCGTCGACATCCAGCGATGGCGCGAGGAGATGCTTGGGGCGCTCGGGAGAAAGCGAAATCGCAAGGACCCGAAGACCCAACGCATCAAGGAGCTCGAGGGTGAGCTCCGGCGCAAGGAGAAAGCGCTTGGAGAGACGGCGGCGCTTCTGACGCTCAAAAAAAAAGCCCACGATGTCTGGGGGGCAAACGAGGACGACACGTGAGCGCTGAAGACCGACGGACGGCCGTAAAACTGGTTGGCGAAGCGGTCACCAATGGTGCACGCCGAGCTCCGGCATGCCGAGTTCTGGCGCTCTCTCTGAGAACGCTACAGCGCTGGGAGGCACAGTCCGGCGGAGAAGACCAGCGGCAAGGACCACGCTCCGGACCGGCGAATACCCTCGCCGACGAGGAACGGAAGTTCGTGGTGTCCATCGCGACGAGTCTGGAGTACCGGGACCTCCCGCCATCGCAGATCGTGCCAAAGCTCGCTGACAAAGGGATCTACGTCGCTTCCGAGTCGAGCTTCTACCGCATTCTGCGCGACCAGAAGCTGCTCGCCCACCGAGGAAAACCGGCCCAGCGGCAATACCACCGCCCGAATGAATACCGTGCTACCGCGGCGAACCAAGTGTGGTCTTAGGACATTACGTACTTGAGGGCCGCGCTACGAGGGTGGTTCTATTACCTCTATCTGATCATAGACGTATGGAGCCGCAAAATCGTCGGCTGGTCGGTAGACGAGCGTGAACATAGCGACGTGGCCGCACAGCTCATCCGCCATGCGGCGCATCGGGAACAGGTCGAGCCGGGGAGTCTGGTTCTGTACTCCGACAACGGTGGTCCGATGAAAGGTGCCACGGTGAAGAATCGGCCCGAGTACCCGACGAAGCCGTTCGAGAGCCTCGAGGCGGCAAGGGACTGGGTCAAAGAGTTCGTGCGGTGGTACAACCACGAACACCTCCACAGCGCGATTCGCTTCGTCACCCCGGAAGCCGAACACGAACTCACGGAAGCATCGCTTTGGTATGGTACGGCGTGTCGTCCGCCGAGCGTCAGAGGATGCTACGCTCCGGCGCATGCGCGAGGGCGGCTACCGACGGGTGAATTGCCCCGTGTTCCCTCACCGTCATCGCCTACATCGTTCGTGGCGAGACCATTGTGATCATGCAGACGGCACCCCCGCCGCCTTGCGCCGAAAGGTCCAAGGCGGTAGGATACCCCCATGGCTGAAGAGACCCTCTTTGACAAGATCCTCTCCGGAGAGATTCCCTCCGAGGGTGTCTACGAAGACGACGACGTCTACGCCTTCCGGGACATCAATCCCCAGGCACCGACCCACGTTCTGGTTATTCCCCGGAAGAAGCTCGCCTCCTTTGTGGAGGTAAAGAGCGCCGACCCGGAGACCATCGGCCGCTTTATGCGGAGCGTGTCGAAGGTCGCGACGGAGCTGGGGCTCGACGACGACGGGTATCGGGTGGTCTTTAACAGCGGCCCTGACGCCCAACAGTCGGTTGCGTATATCCACGCCCACATCCTCGGCGGTCGACAGCTCGGCTGGCCCCCGGGTTAGAACCCGTCGGCGACGCGTCGCGCATAAAAGAGAACACCATGGAAAAGAACAAGAGAACTGTCACCTGCGGCGAGCTTACGGCCGCCGATACCGGTCGGTCCGTTACCCTAAACGGCTGGGTGCATCGCCTCCGGGACCACGGCGGCGTAAAGTTTATCAATCTCCGGGATCGTTACGGGATTACCCAGGTCGTCGTCGACGAAGACGCCGCGGAGGAAGTCCGCCGGACTACCGAGAAGCTCCATAACGAGTATTGCATCGCGGTTACCGGCGTCGTCCGGGGCCGTCCCGAGGAGATGAAGAACCCGGAGATGATCACCGGGGAGATAGAGGTTGCGGCGGAGTCCGTCGAGGTGCTCTCGGCCTGCGAGACCCTTCCCTTCTCGATCGACGAGAAGAGCGAAGCCCGGGAAGAGCTCAGGCAGAAGTTCCGCTACTTGGACCTGCGCTCCTTCTCGATGCAGCGGAAGATCCGCCTCCGGAGCGACGTCTCTACCGAGACCCGAAAGTACCTTACCCGCCTCGGCTTTCTCGAGATCGAGACGCCGACGCTTATCCGGTCGACCCCCGAGGGCGCCCGGGACTTTCTGGTGCCCTCCCGGATAAACCAGGGACGGTTCTACGCCCTGCCCCAGTCTCCCCAGCTCTTCAAGCAGCTCTTGATGGTCTCCGGCTTCGACCGCTACTTCCAGCTGGCCCACTGCTTCCGGGACGAGGACGCCCGGGGAGACCGGCAGGTGGAGCACACTCAGATAGACATAGAGATGAGCTTTGTCTCCAAAGATGACGTCTTCGAGGTGGTCGAGGGGCTGATGGCCCATGTCTTTAAGGAGACCCTCGGGGTCGACGTGCCGATCCCCTTCCCCCGTCTCGGATACCACGACGCGATGAACCGCTACGGCTCGGACAAGCCGGACCTGCGGTACGATCTCGAAATGGTCGATGTCTCCTCGGTGGTCGCCGAGAGCGATTTTCAGGTGTTCAAGAAGGTCGTGGCCGGCGGCGGGGTGGTAAAGGCGCTCCGGGTTTCCGGGGGAGAGGGCTACTCCCGGAAGCAGATCG
>JBKHCS010000133.1:0-7599 GCA_046541715.1 Spirochaetaceae bacterium | reverse complement strand
GTCACCCTGGGGACCTACTACCGGGTTCATGACAACGTCAAAGTCGGGGCCTTCTACCGCCTCCAAGGAGGCGTCTGGCACGACGACGACTGGGTGGAGATCCGGGACACCGACGAATGGGAATGGGAGGATACCAACGACCGATACGAGAGTGTGCTTATCGGGGACGTTTCTCCGCGCTTTCAACTGGAGATGATTCCCGGGGAAAACTGGGTCCTAATGGTAAAGAATCGCTACTTCGCGAACCTCTACAATGGAGATCAGACCTATCTGGTGCGTCCGGGACTCAGCTATTTCTGGATCGAGGACCGGGAGCCGGTTCTAAACCTTACGCTGGCCTACGGTCTCTATTTCTCCCTGAACTACGGGGACACGGCTACCTACAAGCGGGCGATCTACCTGTCGGGGCTCTACCACATCGACCAGACCTGGAAGGCCGAGTTAGGCGTCGCCCGGGAGAGGATTACCTGGAGCGCCTCCGAAGAGGCTCTCGCAGCGTCTTCCTCCTGGGACTACACCAAGAATTACACCCCTTGGGTCGTCAGCCTCCGGGCCATTATGATGCTCGATTTCTAAGGGGCCGGAGCCTAAACCAGGTGCCCGATTTCTTCGGGAAGCTGACTCTTGATGTCCTCGATCTCGCCTTCGGTTAGGTAGCGCTCTATCTCGGCGAAGACCTTGGTTGCGAGTTCCGCTGTCGCGGCCTCCCAGTTGAAATCTTGTTCTCCGTACTGCTGTTGGTAGTGCTCGATACGCTTGGTAAACTCCTCTTCGGTCTTTACCCGGTCCACGTCGTCGCTGTAGGACCACTCGCTAACGTAGACGGCCTTCAGAAACATCGGGAGCTGAGAGATTACGTGCAAGTTCTCGGCAACCGAGATCCGATCCCGGAGGGCGTGCAACACGGCCCGAAGCAGAATGGCAGCCTGAGCCTTCTCCTCGGGATGTCCCAGCGTCTCCGTGAGACGGTTCATAAACTCATTGCCCTCTTGGGCGTATTTGTCAAAGTCGAGACTCATACTTCCTCCTATTCCAAGGCTACGCGAAAGGCTGTCCTGGAAACATAGACCGGATGGGTAAATTACTCGGCCGACAGCAGGATCCCCTCTTCGCTACCTACCAACCGGGGTCCCCGGACCCGTTGATTCTCGCGGCTCAGGGTTTTAGCGATCCATCTTCGCTTCTCCTCCCCGGCGGCTCGGAGGCGCATCTTGTAACGTTCAAAGGGTGCGAGGCGGAGGCTCGGGGTCTCCCAGCCCTGTTGCGCCGCGTCGGTCCCCCGCGAGCCCCGGTCCACCAGATAGAGGAGTGCGAGCTCCGGCCGGTAGCTTTCGTGGCCCCGGATGCCCTCGTAGTCGTTCACAAAGTCGCCGGCTCCGTAGAAGATCGGTTTTCCCCGGCGGATCTCGAAGGGTTTTGGATGATGCGAAGAGTGCCCGAAAACGATGTCGACGACTCCCTGGTCGACGAGGCTCCGGGCGAATCGTTGTTTGTCCTCCGAGACGTCGTATCCCCAGTTGCTCCCCCAGTGGATGGAGAGAACGGTGGTGTGCTCCTCCCGGGGGTACGGCGATAGTGACTCTTTAATGAGGGCCATTGCCTCGGAGCCGAGGCCGGGCAGACGGAAGACCCCAGGCCTCCTGTTCCCGGCGTTCCACTCCTCCGGGACGCCGCTGTCCCCGAGGCAGGCGGCTACCAGGGCAACGGGCTTCGACCCGTCCTGCGGGTCGAGGCGGATCCCTCGATGTGCTTCGGTGGCCGTTATTCCGGCCCCGGCGAAGGGTACGCCGGCGGCCTCGAGGATAGAGAGGGTTTCTCGAAGCCCCACCTCGCCGAGGTCCAGGACATGGTTGTTCGCCAAGGTAACGGCGAGGGTGCTATTGGTGCCGAGGGAAGAGAGGATTGCGACGTTCTCCGGATGGCAGCGGTAGTGGATGCCCTTCGTCGGGTCGAAATCCCCACTCTGAGTAATACTCGTCTCGAGATTTCCGAGGATGAGTCCCGGACGGTGTTTCTCGAGAACGCCGAGGGCGTCGCCCCAGATGTAATCGGGGGAAACATTACGGGGGATCGGGCCGGCCCGGCGCTCGGCGAGGGAAACGTAATCCCGGGCGTCTCGGACCGCCGGCTCGAAAAGCACCGGATCTACGCGGTGGCGCTGGATCTGGTCGATCCCCCGGCCAAGCATCAGATCTCCCATCATCGCGATACTCCCCATGGGCCATAAGCTGCCTTTCGAAGGCCAGGGCGAACCATAGTCCATCCGTACTATTCATACTCGCAGGCCGGTCTCGATAGCTTTTTCCGGAGGAGTCTATGGAACAGAAGAATAGCGTCACCTTGCAGGTAGCCGGGGCCCAGCCGCGAGACGTGGGAAAGGGGGCCGTCAGAGTCCCCCAGGAAGCATTCCAGCAGCTCGGCATCCAGGAAGGCGCCGTCCTCGAGATTACCGGTAAGCGGAGCACCGCCGCGGTCGCTTTGCGCCCCTACGCCGAGGACACGGGGATCAACGTTATCCGGATGGACGGCCTCCAGCGGGCAAACGCGAACGCCGGTATCGGAGACACGGTCGAGATTGCCGTTGCGGAGGTTGCGCCGGCACGGAAAGTGGTAATCGCCCCGGCACAGCCGAACGTACAACTATCAGGGAACGGGCAGGCTCTCCTGGGGACCGTTCTTCACCGGCCGGTGACCTCGGGAGACGTCATCTCTACTTCGGTTTATCGTCAGGCTCCCGACGGCGGTGCTCCCGGTGGAATGCCCGACGCAATGTTCAATCAGCTCTTCGGGCAGCGCAGTTTCGGCTTGACCGAGATGCGGCTCCTCGTCGTCAGTACCGCTCCGAAGGGTATCGTTCAGGTGACCGAAGAGACCCAGATAGAGCTCCGTCCCCGGTACCAGGAACCCGACGAGGCGCGAAAGATCGACGTGACCTACGACGACGTCGGTGGAATCGGAGCCGCGATCGAGCAGGTCCGGGAGATGATAGAGCTCCCCCTGAAGCATCCAGAGCTTTTCCAGCGCCTCGGTATCGATCCGCCGAAGGGCGTCCTGCTCCAGGGACCGCCGGGAACCGGGAAGACTCTCCTCGCCCGGGCGGTCGCCAACGAATCGGATGCGAGCTTCTTCGTGATAAACGGCCCGGAGATCATGGGAAAGCATTACGGTGAGAGCGAGGAACGACTCCGGACGGTATTCCAGGAGGCCCAATCCAACGCGCCGTCGATTGTGTTCGTCGACGAGATCGACTCGATAGCCCCCAAACGGGAGGAGACCACCGGCGAGGTCGAGCGAAGGGTCGTAGCGCAGCTGTTGACGTTGATGGACGGTCTCGAGCCCCGGCAGAACGTCGTGGTTATCGGAGCGACCAACCGCGTGGACGCTCTCGATGAAGCGCTCCGGCGTCCCGGCCGTTTCGACCGGGAGATTGTCATCGGTGTCCCGGATCTTCGAGGGCGAAAGGAGATCCTTCAAATCCATACTCGGGGAATGCCGATCGCCGACGACGTCGACGTAGGCGACATTTCCCGACGGACCCACGGCTACGTTGGGGCGGACATCGGCGCCTTGACCCGGGAGGCGGCGATCGAATCCCTTCGGCGGATCCTGCCGGACATAAACCTCGACGAGGAAGAAATCCCCGGTGAGATTCTCGATAGGCTTACGGTAACCCAGAGGGACTTTACCAACGCGTTCCGGCGCATTCAGCCGTCGGCCCTTCGGGAGATTCTGGTGCAGATTCCCGACGTTTCCTGGGGCGACGTCGGAGGGCTCGCGGAGGTCAAGCGGCAACTCAAGGAAGGAATCGAGTTGCCCCTGAAGAGCGCGGAATCCTTCCGCCGTCTCGGTATTCGCCCGGCCAAGGGCTTTCTCTTCTACGGCCCCCCGGGAACCGGAAAGACGATGTTGGCGAAGGCCGTCGCCCACGAGGCGGAGGCCAACTTTATCAGTGCCAAGAGCTCGAGCCTTCTGTCGAAGTGGTACGGCGAGAGCGAGAGGCAGGTTTCCAAGCTCTTCAAACGGGCACGGCAGGTCTCTCCGTCGATCGTCCTGATCGACGAGATCGATTCCTTAGCACCCCAGCGCGGCTCGGGGTTCGGAGACGCCTCTGTTACCGAGCGGGTGGTCAACACGCTTCTCGCAGAGATAGACGGGCTAGAGGAGCTCGAGGGGGTCGTCGTAATCGGTGTTACCAATAGGCCGAACCTCCTCGACCACGCCCTTTTGCGCCCGGGGCGCTTCGACGAGCTCGTCTACGTACCGGTCCCCGACCGGGACGCTCGAAGGTCGATCCTTGCCATACAGACCACGGGAACGCCCCTGGCGGCGGACGTGGACCTCGACGCCTTGGCGGACCGGGCCGAGCGTTACACCGGTGCGGACCTGGAAAACCTGGTCCGGAAGGCTGGGCTCGAGGCGCTCCGGGCGGACCCCGGCGCCACAGAAGTGACTATGGCCTTCTTCGAGGCGGCTCTCCGAGATAGCCATCCCTCGGTTACGCCGGAGATGGAAGAGGATTATCGGAAGATGTCGGCCCAACTGAAGCAAGAGCGACCGACCAGCGGCCGAATAGGGTTTACAAGCTGAAATGGCCCGGCAACGAGAAACCAAGGAGCTACTCAGGGAGCTTTCTCAGACGGCGGAACGGAGGACTGTCTTCGTCCTTGGGGAGACGGACACCGGAAAGACCACCCTTGTGTCCGAGATCGCTAAGAGCCTGCTGACTTCCTCGGAGGTGGTCTGGATCGACGGGGATCCCGGGCAGTCGGTTATAGGACCCCCGGCGACCGTTGGTAGCGCTCTGTTGAGTCGGGGGAGCGGCAGCCCGCGGTCGCCCGGTGGCTCCCGGGGAGGGACGCTCCCGGAAAAGCGGGCCCAAGAAGTCCGGCTGCGCTTTGTCGGCGGGGTGTCGCCGGTGCGCCACCTGCTCCAGATGACTGTCGGGATCGGCGGTCTTGTCCGGGCCGCCCGGAGGGACCACCCGGACGCCCACATTGTCGTCGACTCCTGCGGTTTCGTCACCGGGCCGGTAGCCGAGGAGTTTCAGTACTCCCTCATCGACCTCCTGCGGCCGGATATTCTGGTGATTCTCGACCGGGGAAGCGCGGTGCATCGCATCGCCGCCTCCTTCGCCGGCCAAGGGGGACCCCGGATCGCCTGGGTTCGCCCCCCGAGGGCGGTCCGAAAACGGAATACCGAGGAGCGAGCCGCCTACCGGAAACGACGCCTGGCCCACTACTTCGCCGACATGGTGGAAGAGTCGCTATCCCTGGGAGACCGGGGCATCCACGGCCACGTCCCCCGGGAGCAGGCCGCCGGGGGCTACGACAGCGGCTGGAAGAACCGGCTCGTCGCGTTTCTTGACGCCGAGCAGTTCGTGCTGTCCCTCGGAGTCGTCGAAGACGCGGAGCCCGGGGAACACCTCGCGGATCTCTCTTTTCGCCTTAAGCTGCCGGCGGACCAAGAAGACGCCCCGAAGCGGGCGGCCTCGATCCAGGTCGGGTCGACGAAGCTCGAAGGTGTTGAGCTCTTAAACGGAACGCGCCGCGGTTAAGCCGCCGAGGTTAAGTATCGACGACGACGATGGCTTCCCATCGGCCGTTCTTTTGCTCCAAAGAGAAGCCCTGGAGGGTGATCGCCTTTACGTCGACTCCGGTTCTATGTCGCCCGGGGTCGATGGTATCTCCCCCCAGGCGACACCGGAGAACACACCCAGCCCCAAGACCGCAGCCGGTCTTGGCCGCCGGCGCTATGGTAATATCGACAGGACGGTAAAGACTGTCCTCGGCGTCCTTCAAGAAAACCAGCTCCCCGAGAAAGTCGAAGAGCAGGAGCTCGGGCTCGGTCTCTTTGAGTCGTATCACCCGTTCCTTCGTCGGCCGGATCGACCCCGGTTCCTCTACCATCAACCCCAGAACCGCCTCCCAGGCCTCCCGGAAGAGGCCTTCGAGGGTCTCGTGGTAGACCCGGAATCCCTCGTCGGCAACGCTCAATTCTTCGAGATAGTCGTAGGGCATCGGTGTGTCTTTCCGTTTAACCTTTGATGTTTCCGATAGGGACAAGACGAGCCACGGCGGTCGAGAGGCCCGCCTTCTCGGCGGAGGCGACGACCTCGTCTATGTTCTTGTACGCACCCCCGGCTTCTTCCGCCAGGCCGGACTGGGAGGCGGCCCGGATGTAGATGCCCCGGGCCTCCATGCTCTTGCGGATATCCTCTCCCCGGTACTTTCGCTTCGCCGCCCGGCGCCCCATTGTCCGGCCGCTCCCGTGGGCCGTGGTAAAGAAGCTCTTTTCCCCCTCCGGCCGGCCGACGAGGAGGTACGACCCGGTTTCCATGCTGCCGCCGATAATGACCGGCTGACCAACGCTCTTGTAGCGTTCCGGAATGTCGGCCATCCCCGGAGCGAAGGCCCGGGTCGCCCCCTTGCGGTGGACCAAGAGACGGCGATCGGCACCCTCGACTCGGTGGGTCTCGAGCTTCGCCGTATTGTGGGTTACGTCGTAGATCTGCCGAAGGCCAAGATCCAAGGGGTCCCGGTGGAAGACGTCGGAGAAGACCTCCCGAATCCGATGGAGAATCATCTGGCGGTTCATAAAGGCCATGTTTACCGCGCACTTCATCCCGGCGAAGTAGCGTTGTCCCTCTTCCGACTGAAAGGGCGCCGAGGCGAGCTCCCGGTCTCGGATACCGAGACCGTACTTCGGTTTGGCGACCGCGAGAAAGGTCTTGAGGTAGTCGGTGGCCACCTGATGCCCGAAGCCGCGGCTCCCGGTGTGGAGCATCAGTACCACCTGTTGGTCTTCGGTGATTCCGAGGGCCGCCGCGATATCCTCCCGAGGCATCTCCGATTTCTCGGCGACCTGTAGTTCCAGGTAGTGGTTTCCGCTTCCGAGGGTTCCAACCTGCCGGTAGCCCCGCTCGATCGCCTTGGAACTGACCGCAGATGGGTCCGCGCCATCCATGACACCACCCTCCTCGGTAAGCTCGAGGTCCTCCTCAATGGCGTAGCCGTGTCGGAGGGCCCACCCCATTCCCTCGGCGAGGAGCTCTCGAAAGTCGTCTTCGGAGATGTCGAGGAGGCCCTTCCCTCCGACTCCGGCGGGAATTCCGGCGAAGAGGCTGTCCACCAGATGGGGCAACTCCTTCTCCACCTCAGGCAGGGTGAGGGATGTGGCGATAAGCCGCATACCGCAGTTTATATCGAAGCCGATTCCTCCCGGAGAGATTACCCCGGCCTCCGGGTCGAAAGCGGCGACCCCGCCGATGGGAAAACCGTAGCCCCAGTGGCCGTCGGGCATGCAGTAGGAGTAGCCGACGATGCCCGGGAGCGCAGCGACGTTCGCGGCTTGGTCGTAGACCCCGGCGTCCATCGCGTCGAGGAGGGCCTCCGTCGCGAAGAGTCGAACGGGAACCTGCATCCCCTCTTTGAAGCCCCTCGGGAGCTCCCAGGTTACCTCGTCGATTCTTTGTATTCCGTCGGGCCGCACTTAAGGCTCCTTTCCGGCGAGAAGCGCCCGGAAACCCTCTTCGTCAATCGTCTTGACGCCCTGCTCCCGGGCTTCGTCCAGCTTCGAGCCGGGATTCTCCCCGACCACCAG
>JBKHCS010000132.1:0-7684 GCA_046541715.1 Spirochaetaceae bacterium | reverse complement strand
GCGAAGAACGGCGCGATCCGGTGGAAAGGGGTCAAGATCAACATTCTCGATACCCCGGGACACGCCGACTTCGGCGGCGAGGTGGAGCGGGCCCTCTCGATGGTCGACGGGGTACTCCTCTTGGTCGACGCCTCGGAAGGGCCCCTACCCCAGACCCGGTTCGTCCTGGACAAGGCCCTCCGGGCTTCCCTCTCCGTCGTCGTGGTTATCAACAAGATAGACCGTCCGGACGCCCGACCGGAGGAGGTTCTCGACGACATCCACGACCTCTTGATCGACCTCGACGCAACGGAGGAGCAGTTGGATTGCCCGGTTCTCTACGCCGAGGGCCGCCGGGGAATCGCCAAGCGGAGCCTCGAAGAGAAGGCAGAAAACCTCCATGTCCTGATGGACACCATCATCGACGCTATTCCGGCCCCTTCGTACTCCTCCTCCGAGCCTTTCCAGATGCTGGTCTCCGACCTCTCCTACTCCGAGTTTCTCGGCCGCCTCGCGGTGGGTAAGGTCTTTCACGGTGCGGTCAAGAGCCGGGAAGCCCTCGTCTGCCTCGGGGAGCATGACCGGCGCACCAACCTCAACGTCGTCCGTATCGAGACCTACCAGGGGCCTTCCCTAGTTGAGGCGAAGGAGGCCCAGCCCGGGGACATCGTCGTTATCGCCGGGGTCGAGGACGTCCATATCGGAGATACGATCTGCGCCCGAACCGCCCCGAAAGCGCTCCCCCGGATTACCGTCGACGAGCCGACGGTTTCGATGCTTTTCGCCGCGAACACCTCTCCCCTCTCGGGGCGGGAAGGAAAGATCGTCCAGTCGAGCAAGATCCGGGACCGCCTTAACCGGGAGACGCTGCGAAACGTGTCGATCCGGGTGGAAGAGCGGGAAGGCAAAGAGGGATTCATGGTGCAGGGCCGCGGAGAGTTTCAGATGGTGATTCTCTTGGAGACGATGCGCCGGGAAGGCTTCGAGGTCGGAGTCGGACGACCCGAGGTGATATTCAAGAAGGAAGACGGAAAGACCCTCGAGCCGATCGAGCACCTCTATCTGGAGTGTGACGAGCACTTTGCCGGTGTAGTTACCGAGAAGCTCTCGAAACGAAGAGGCCGCCTCTTGAGCTACGAGACGCACAAGGACAACAGGGTGCGCTTGGAGTTCAGCGTTCCCTCCCGGGGTCTTCTGGGCTATCGGGATGAGTTTCTCACCGACACCCGGGGCACCGGCATTATCAACGCCTCCCTCCTGGGGTACGAGCCCTACCGCGGCGATTTCGTCTACCGCTTTACCGGCTCCCTGGTCTCGGACCGTTCCGGGGAGGCGGTTCCCTACGCCCTCTTTAACCTCGAGCCCCGGGGTGTCCTCTTCCTCCGACCCGGAGAACCGGTCTACGAAGGGATGATCGTCGGGGAGCACAACCGGGAGAACGACTTAAACGTGAATCCCTGCAAGACCAAGAAGCTCACCAACGTCCGGGCCGCCGGGAAGGATGACGCGGTGGTTCTGACGCCGGTGCTCCCGATGACCCTCGAGCGGGCGATCCAGTTTATCCGGGAAGACGAGATGGTCGAGATAACCCCGAAGTCTATCCGTCTCCGAAAGTCGGTCCTCCCGGCGGCGGGGCGGAAGGCGGACCTTAGAAGTAGAGCTTGACCTGGGTGTAGAAAGTCTGCGGATAAGCGCCGAACTCCGACCGGTAGCGTGTGGGAACGCCCCCTTCGGTTTCCGACTCCGGTCCGATACCCAGGAGCACGCCCCCCGAGAGATAGACGTCTTCCGTGAAGTTGTATTCCGCCGAGAGCGTCAGCTCTGCGGATCCATCGGTCAGGTTGACGACGATTAGGGCATCCATCGGCAAGAGGGGCGTGGCGGTGTAAGTGCCGCCGACGGCGAGGTAGTGACGCCCGACGAGGTAGACGTTGCCCTCGCTGTAGGCGGGACCCGTAGCCGTTGACAGATACTCGCCGGGGCTCAGGGTACCGGCTCCGTTGAAATGATACTCGAGGTAGCCGTAGACATCCGAAGCCAGGTTTCGGTCTACCCCGAGGGAAGCCGTCAGGTAGTCTCCCGCGGAATCCGGAACCACGTATGCAGCCTCGGCCCAGGCGCCCGCCTCCCCGATGGCCCGGCTTAGGGAAAACCCGCCGAGGAGGTTATCCCGGAAGACCATTCCGAGGAGCTCAAGGTCGGTCTGCCCGATGTAAACGCCGGGCCGGAGATAGAAGGCGCTCTCTTCCGGGGCGAAATGCTCGCCGAAGATGGACCCGGCGTCGATTTCGCTAAAGCCCCCGATCGGAATACGCACTCGGGCCGCGTCGACCCCTCGACGGTACTCGGTATCCACTTCGGCAAAGCTGAAGGGCACGATGACGTCGGTCGGGCGGACTACCCGGGCGGTCCCCCAGGAGATGGCTTGCCGGCCGAGGATGAGATCCGCAAAGGGAAGGCTGACGGTGGCAAAGGCTCGGTCGAGGTCTTGATAGACCGCCGCGTTGTCGGCGGTCTCTTCTTCCGGAGGGAAGGCTCGATCCGGCAGATCGGCCACCCGGTACTCGGCACCGGGAGCTGCCGGCGCGACCGACGCCCCCTCGGCCAAAATAGGCGACCGGACCTCCGGAAAGATGCGGTAAGCCCCCTCGAAGGCAAGCCGGCCCGACGGGTAGAGACTGCCGGAGAGGCGCAAGGCGTTAGACGCGATGCCGGCGGTAGTCTCCTGATAGTCGATATCCCGGGCCAAGAAGAAGAACGACTTGAAGGAACCGCTCAAGGAGCCCTCGAGCCCGTCATCTTGGGCGGCGAGAGGGCCGGGGGAGGCGGCGCTTCCGGAAAAGAGCCCGAACAAGAGAAGGAGCGAGGAGACCAGATTCCGGTTCATTCTCGTGCCTCGTCTCGGACCACCTTTCCGTCCTGGAGAACGACCACCCGGCGGGCCTTGTCGACGACCCGTTGGTCGTGGGTGGAAAAGAGAAAGGTCATTCCCGTTTCGTCGTTTAGCTCCCGCATCATCTCGAGGAGAGATTCGCTGGTTTCCGAGTCCAGGTTTGCCGTAGGCTCGTCCGCGAGGATGAGAGCCGGCCGGGACACCATCGCCCGGGCGATGGCCACCCGCTGCTGCTGCCCCCCGGAGAGGTTGGTCGGCATCCGGTCGTGGAAGTCGGCGAGACCCATCCGCTCGAGAATCGCGGACACCCGCTCGTGACGTTCCTCTTTCGCGACCCCTTGAAGCATCATCACGTACTCGACGTTCTCCTCGACGTTCAGAACCGGGATAAGGTTGTACGCCTGGAAGACGAAACCGAGATGGTCCCGCCGGTAGTCCGAGAGCTCGTTCCCCGTCATCTGCGATATAAGCTTGCCCCGGAGCCAGATCTCCCCTGCGGTGGGAGAATCGAGACCGGAGACCAGGTTGAGAAAGGTCGTCTTGCCGGAGCCGGAGGGGCCGACGATGGCGGTAAACTCACCCTCTTCGACGGCCATGTCGATTCCCCGGACTGCGGGGATGACGATCTCTCCCCGCCGGTAGTCCTTCGTGACGGCCTTCGCGTCTATTACCTGTTTGCCTAGCACTTCCATTGTTACTCCTCAGTCAGAGCGCCCGCTCGAGCGCCCGGGCAATCGACATCTTCGCGGCATGGTTGGCCGGGTAGAGACTAACCAAGACGGTAAAACCGAACACCAGCAGAGGATGGAGGGTGAACTGCCGGAAAGAAAACGACGTATAGATCCGACCGGTAAAGGAGGTCCCGGCGAGCTCGACCCCGGTCAGGTCCATCCCGTAGACCGCGCCCAAGGCGATGACGATGCTTCCGAGAATTATCCCGACAACCATCGAATAAACCGCTAGGGAGCCCGCCTCGAAGACGATCAACTTCCGCAAGACTCCGGCCCTGGTTCCCGCTGCCCGGAGTACCCCGAACTCGAAGGTTCGCTCGTAGAGCGACATGTAAAGCGTATTGACGATGCCGAAGACGATTATCGAGAAGACAATGACAACCGTGATGCCGGTGGAGACATCGGTCATGTCAAGGATGTAGCTAATCTGCGGGAGCAGCTCGGGCCACGGCTCGGCGACATTCCCACTCCCGGAATAATCGGCGGCGAAGGCCTCCCCGGATTCCTGGGCGTACCGGGGATCCTCGAAGCGTAGGGCAATCTCGTGGATCTCGGAGCCAAGGCCCATCATCCCCTGGGCGACGCCGAGAGGAACGACAGCCACTCCCTCGTCGAATCGCTCGATGTGGGTTTGAAAGATTCCGGTTACCCGGAAGAGCTGCTGGGAGATGTTTCCACCCCCGGCTTCCGAGAGGGTGACGACGATACGGCTTCCGATGCTCGCCTCCAGCTCTTCGGCGAGGTCGCTCCCGATGAGTACCCCGTTCCGGTTCGCCTCCTCGAGGTAGGCACCCTCGATAAGCGACTCGTCGATCTGCGAGAGAGCCGGCTCCCTAGCCGGGTCGATTCCGTAGACGACAACCGAGGCAACGTCTGCGGGAGAAGAGATGGTCCCGTAGCCGACCGCCCGGCGGGTTGTCTCGGCGACCCGGGGGTCCTCCTCGAGGCGCCGAAGGAGCTCTTCGTGACCCCGGATGGTCAGCTCTCCGTCGAGAAGATCGGTAAAACCCTCCCGGTGCACCTGGGCGTGTCCCAGAAAGGAGGAGGTAGCAGACGAGATGAGGTTTTCCTTCATCCCGATTATCCAGGCGTCGGTAAACATCATCGCGGCCAACCCGACCCCGATAATAAGCCCGGTAAGAAAGGTGCGTCGCCGATTCCGGAAGATATTTCGCCGGGCGAGCTTTAGATAGAATCTCATCCACGTCTCCTAGAACATCCTCATGGTCTTTGCCGGATCCGTCCGGGCCGCGTGTATCGCCGGAAAGAGACAGACCGTCATCGACGTTGCCGCAACGGTAATCGCCGGCAGGTAGAAACTTCGGGCGTTAATCTCTCCTTTCATCACGTCGATCTGGAGACTTCCCCAGCTAATCGGGTTTTCGAGGACGATCCCGTGGACCGAGAAATAGAGGTTGATGAGGTAGCCGAACAGCGCACCGAGGAACATCGCACTGAGGGTAAGGAGGGCGGTTTCGGTAACGACCATCCCGACGATCTGTCCCGGGCGGGTGCCCACCGCTCGAAGAACACCGTACTCCTTCCGGCGCTCGAGGACCGACATCAAGATGGTGTTCAACACGGTAATCGCGACGACAATGACCACGACGACGAGGGAGATGTACATGCCGTTCTTGTCCGCCTGCATCGCCCGGTAGAAGTCTCGGGCGAAGACCTGCCAGGGTGCAACCTCAAGTCCCTGCAACGCCGGACGCCGGGAGAGCTCCGCGGTGACCGGTTCCACCGCGTTCAGGTTCTCCACGGTTATCGCTATCTCATGGACCGATCCCGGCAAGACAAAGAGCTCCTGGGCCACGGTCAAAGGAAGGTAGAGGGCGCTCCGGTCCAGGCCCGGATCTCCGGTATCCACAAGACCGACGATTCGGTAGAGGTCGTTGGCGATCGACCCGTCGGCGGCTTGAGAAACGATAACTACCTCGTCCCCGATGCCCCCTTCGAGGATACGCGCGAGATCCTTGCCCAACAGCGTTTCGGCGAGACCCTCTTCCGGATCGGCCCCGGAGAAGTAGGTGCCCTCGACCACCTGACCGGAGAGATTCGTCGTGCGATCCTCCGCCTCCGGATCGACCCCGAAGACCTCGGCGCCGGCGCTCTTATCGGAAACCGATACGAGCCCCGCGGCGAGAAGCCGAGGGGACCAGGAGACGACGCGATCGACCGTCTCGAGCTCCCGGATTGCCCGGTCGGGTTCGTCGATGGTCTTGTAGAGGCTCGCCTTGTCCCGGTAGCCTTCCCGGTGAACCTGGATATGTCCCGAGCGGTTCCGGGCGAAGGTGTCGATGATGTGATTGTAGGTCCCGTCGGCCCACCCGATAAAGAAACAGGCCAACACGAAACCCACCAGCATGCTGAGTCCCGTCAGGAGGCTACGGCGCTTGTGGCGCAATAGGTGCCGGAGGGCAATTCTAATCGTCAGCATTAGTTTCGGAAGGTTCGCAAGTTCCGTTGGGTAAAGGTACCCTCGGGGATATCGATGTCGAACTCCGCCTCCAGGTAGCGCAAGACCGTGCGGTTGCCTTCTTCGTCCTGGGGAACCAGCTCGAGAACCGAGGGGATCCGGCGGTCGTCGAAGGACTCTACCTCGCTGAAGCGCATCACCCGAGCAAGATCGCCCTCGTCGTCGAAGTAGCGCTCCGCCCTGGGAAGGAGGCTCTCGGCGTGGATCTCGAGCATCACGTGTCCCCATACGATGGGACGTCCCTCCTTCGGAACCGCCCGGATGTAGAGGATGCCCTCGTCCGGATCGTCGACTTCGGCGTAATCGAAATCGTAGTCCTCGGTAAAGGTAAACTGCCGGACGAGGTCGTTGTTATTGAAGTCGGAGCCCATCCAGGAGCTCATCATCATCGACGGCGGAATCCTCATTACCCGGTTGGCGTTGGGAAGATAGTTCCACATTTCGTTTTCGATCCGGAGCGTTCCGACGCCCCGCTCTTTCCGGGGTTCGAGGATCCGAATAAAGGTCTTTTCGGTGCCTTCGCTCCAGGCGCGCATTCGCAAAGTCCGCTCCCAGTTGGGGGTGATAATTGCCATCTCCATCTCCGCGTAACTCGAGTCCGCCCGGTAGAGCTCGTCGATGCGCTTTACGACCTCGTCTGCACTCGGTCGGTCTTGGGGATGAGCCGACACCGCCGCTAGGCAGATCCAGAGTCCCAGGGCAATAAGAGCCGGAGCCCGTGCTATCTTCGTCATTGTTCTACTCCTCTGTTGCCTATCCGGTGCCTATCCGGTGCCGATCGGGGCACCGGCCGGGGTGCGAGTCCGGAAAAGGCCAGGTCTATCTGTTCTTGAAGGTTCGCCGGCAGCTCGTCCTCTCCGACACCGGCGACGAAGGCGTAGGCCATAAACTGAACCACCGCCAGCGAATAGAGATTCATCGCGGCGACGTCGGCGGAGAGATCCTTTCGAACCAGGCCGCGTTTCTGCATGTTGCGCAAGAGAACCGCGAGAAGGCCGATCGCCTCGAAGTCGAGCTCCACCACCCGGTCGAGCTCGGCCCGGGTTGCAACCATCGCCCCGACCACTTCTCGCCAATTCTGCTTCGAGAGGACGAAGCTCTTGCGGACGACGCTCGAGAGAATCCATGAGGCTACCTCACTGCCACTTCGTGCGTCCCGGAGCCGGCGTACGAGCTCCCGTACATCGATCCGCCGGATCTCCTCCATCTGCCCCTCGATAATGCCGACCAAGAGGTCGTTCTTCGAAGGGAAGTAGTTGTAGAGGGTGCCAACCGCAAGATCCGCTACTTCGGCAATCTCCTGCATGGTCGTCCCCGAGAAGCCCTTCCGATTGAAGGCCTCGACGGCGGCTTCCACGATCCGCTCCCGGCGACGCTGTTTCTTCTGCGACCGGAGACCGGGACTTCGGTATCCGGAATCCTCTTTTGAACTCATTCATATATGAATGTATTCACCTCCGGGGGAGGCGTCAAGAGGTATCAACAAGCTTGTTGATATCGGCCACGACGAAGCTAATCTAGTCCTAATTGGTTATTTCGCTGGTCTCGCGGGCTGGTTACGTTCGTAGACAAACAAACAGCCAAGGAGGCCTTTTATGCCAT
>JBKHCS010000025.1:0-32587 GCA_046541715.1 Spirochaetaceae bacterium | reverse complement strand
GGCTCGAGGGCAATCGGGTCGTCCAGGCCGCCACCGGAGCGTTCCAGGGTAAAGTGCTTTTCCAGGCAGACGGCGCCGAGGGCGGCCGCAACCGTCGGAATCAGAATCGGGTCCAGGGAGTGGTCCGAGACGCCCACCGGATGCCCGAAGATCGACGCCAGGGCGCCGACCAGCCGCAGGTTGTACTCCTCCGGTGGGGCCGGGTAGGCGGTGACGCAGTGGAGGATGGCGGCCGGCTGAGGGGCCACGGCCCCGAGAGCCGTTTCGATGTCGCCGAGGGTAGAGACCCCGGTGGAGAAAAAAACGTCGAGGCCGGCGTCCCGAACCGCTTCCAAGAGCGGCAGGTGGTTCAGCTCCGGCGAGGCAATCTTTACCGCCTCGGCGCCGAGGGCGATCAACTCCTTCAGGCTCCGGGGCCCGAAACAGCTCGCAAGAAAGGTAATACCCCGCCTCCGGCAGCCCTCGGCCATATCGGCGAAGAGCTGCGGCTCGGCCTCCAGCTCCCGGAACCGCTCCCAGAGGGGAACCGCGCCCCCGGGAAGCTCTACCAGGCCGGTCTTGCGGTGGACGATCTCGTCGGCGTAGACAATCTGCGTCTTTACGCAGTCGGCTCCGGCGTCCGCGGCGGCGTCGACAAGGTCGAGGGCCCGGGACCGGTCGCCCCGATGCGCGGTGCCGACCTCGGCGATGATAAAGGTCCTTCCGGTGCGGAGCAATCGCTCGAGGGCCATCGCCGCCGGCTTAGCTTTTCGGGGCCTCGCCCCCGGCCCCGGTCTTGCTGTGAGCCGCCGGCGGCCCGGCCGCCGCCTTGTTGCCGCCCCCGGTTGTGCCCCCGCCTCGGGGGCCGATCCTCTCGCCTCCGAAGTAAGGCTGCAGCGCCTTCGGAATACGGATGCTCCCGTCGGCCTGCTGATGATTTTCCAAAAGGGCGATGATGGCCCGGGAGACGGCGATGGCGGTGCCGTTGAGCATGTGGACGTACCGGCGCTCGTTCCCCTCCCGGAATCGGACCCCGAGGCGCCGGGCCTGGAAGTCCGTGCAGTTCGAGGCGCTCGTCACCTCACCCCAGTCACCTGCGTCCCCCCGGCCGGGCATCCAGGCTTCCAGGTCGAACTTCCGGTACGCCGGGGCGCCGAGATCTCCGGTCGCCGTGTCCACAACACGGTATGGCACCTCGAGCCCCTTAAAGATCTCCTCCTCGATCCCCAAGAGCTCCTTGTGCAGCGCCTCGGACTCCTCGGGGCGGCAGTAGACGAACATTTCCACCTTACTGAACTGATGCACCCGGTAGAGCCCCTTCGAAAACTGCCCCGCCGCCCCGGCTTCCCGGCGGAAGCAGTGGGAAAAGCCCGCCATCCGGATCGGAAGTGCTTCGGCGTCGAGGATCGAGTCGGCGTGGTAGCCTCCGAGGGTAATCTCCGCCGTCCCGACGAGACAGGTGCCCTCTCCCTCGATGGTGTAGATGTTGCTTTCCTCTCCCCGGGGGTTGAACCCGATCCCCGAGACCACCTCCTCCCGGGCGATATCCGGGGTGATGGTCGGGGTAAAGCCGTGGCGAACGACGACGTCCAGGGCGTACCGGGCGAGGGCGAACTCGAGGAAGACCGCCTCGTTCTTGAGGTAGTAGAACTTGGTCCCCGACACCTTCGTCCCGGTCTCGAAATCGATCAGATCCAAGGACTGCCCCAACTCGACGTGGTCCTTCGGCTGAAAGTCGAAGGTCGTCGGGGAACCAACGACCCGAATCTCCTTGTTCGCCGCATCGTCGCCACCGACGGGGGCCTCGGGGTGCGCCATGTTTGGGATACGCTCCAACTCGGCCGAGAGGCGGCCCTCCACTTCCGAGAGCCCGCTTTCTAGGCGGGGTATCTCCTCTTTGAGGCGTTTGCCCTCGGCGATCAGGGCCTCCCGCTCCTCCGCGGACGGTTTTGCCTTCATCGCGGCGGCGTTCTCGTTACGCCTGCCCCGGAGTGCTTCGAGCTCTTGGATTAGGGCGTTGCGTTCCTCGTAGAGGGCGACGGCTCTGTCCGGATCGGCCGTTACCTTTCGATTGGCAATATTCTCTTTGACTGCGTCGAGATTCTCGCGGATGAACTTGGGATCCAGCATGGGGGGAATGATAGACCGACGGGTGTCGGCTTGCAAGGTTATGCGCCGGGTGCTGCCTGTGCCGGCGGTGCGCCGCCGCCTGTGGCTGGTGTCGGCTCAGTCTCCCGGGTGCTCGAGCTCCTCGGCCCGGTCCGCCGCTGCGGTTACCGCGGCGATTACCGCGGCGTCGAAGTTGTACTCCGCCAAGGCCTGGATACCGTCGATGGTAGTCCCCGCCGGGGAGCAGACTTTGGTTACCGTTGCCATGGGAGGCTCTCCGGAGGCTCTGTGGGTTTCGTAGGCGCCTTTGAGAAGCTCGAAGGCGATGTCGACGGCGGTGTCGTAGGGGATGCCGGCCTTGGTGCCGCCGAGGGCCAGGGCGTGGACGAAGGAAAAGACGAAGGCGATCCCGGAACCCGAGAGTCCGGTTATCGCCGGCATCAGTCGTTCCGGGAGCTCGAAGGGCCGTCCGAGGGCCTCGGCGACCCGAAGTGCTCGATCAAGAGTCTCCGGCGCGGCTTCTTGCCCGGGACTGACACCGACCACCGCGGCGCCGACCGACGCGGCGAGGCTTGGCATCAGCCGAACGACCTGGGCACTTCCGGTCACCTCGGTTATCCGGGAAGTCGGGGTCCCCGCCAGGATAGAAACGATTGGATAACCACCGAGGAAGCTGCGGTAGCTCGCGAGCTGCGCCGCATCCTGAGGCTTTATCACCAGGATAACCACGTCGCTTCCTTCGAGGAACTCCGCCGACGGAGCCGGGGAAGCCTTTGCTCCCCGCTCCTCGGCGAGCTTCCGCCGCTCGGACTTCGGCTCGACGACCCGGCCCTGGTGTTCTTTGCCGAGGCCGTCAAAGAGGGCTAATCCCATGTTACCGAAGCCGATAAGCGTATACGTCATTAGAGCGCTTGTAATACCTCGTCGTAATCCGGTTCTTGCGTAATCTCCGGTACCTGTTGAGTGTAGATGACGTTGTCGTTTTCGTCGATAACCACTACCGCCCGGCTCAGGAGCCCGGCGAGGGGACCGTCTACCATCTCGACGCCGTAGGCCTTGCCGAAATCCTTGTTCCGGAGCTGGGAGAGTGTCACGACCTTGTCGACGCCGTTGCTTTCGCAGAAGCGGCTCTGGGCGAAGGGAAGGTCCTCGCTGACGGTAAGGACCACCGCGTTGTCGACCTTGTCGATCTCTTCGTTAAAGCGGACCGCGCTCGCGGCGCAGACACCGGTATCGAGGCTTGGAACGATGTTAAGAATCTTTCGCTTTCCGGCGAAGTCCTTCAGGGAGACGTCCGACAGATCGCCGGTGGTAAGTACGAAGTCCGGCGCTGCGGAGTTGGTCTGCGGAAGCGTTCCACTCGTGTGCACGGGATTTCCTTTGAATGTTATCTGAGCCATGTTTCCTCCTCGGCGGAAAGATAACTAACTCTGTAAGGTTCGGACAATCGAAGGGAGGAACTTTGATCGAAGAGTCCGGGTTCGCAGCCTTTGAGGTCCTTACCCCGGGGCCGAGACGAGCTCGGTGGTTTCGGTGATGCTCAAGACCGAGGGGACCGTCCGAATGGCCTTCATGACGCGTTTGAAGTCGTCCCGGCGCTCGAGCTCCATCGTAAAGGTCGCTTCGAGGCGGCCGTTATCGTTCTCGTCGATCCGCCCTTCGATCAGGTGGCCGTGGTACTTCTTGGCCGCACCCTCTATTTCCGAGAAAAGATCCAGAGTCTTCCGGGCGACGACCCGAAACCGCCGGGTGGCCTTCGGAGAGACGGTCTCCCATTCGACCTCGATGCGCCGCTCCTCGAAGTCTTCGATCTTCCGCACGTTCTTGCAGTCTCGCCGGTGGACAATGATTCCCCGCCCCCGGGAGACGTACCCGACGATCTCGTCCCCCGTCGTCGGCGAGCAGCAACCGGCAAAGCGAATCATCATGTTACGCTCGTCGCCGATCCGTACGCCGATCTTCGTCTTGTCAAGGATACGCCGGGAGTGCTGCGGCTCCTTCGGCGCAAGCTGTTGATGGTGCGGGTGCCCGGTTTCCTTGCGCGCAACGATGCTCCGATCGATGATCAGGTTTTCGTCGTGCTTGTTGAGCCACTGCCGAATCTTCTGCCGGGCCCGGCTGGTCCGGACGTATCGGAGCCAGTTCAGGTGAGGATGGGCGTTCGGGGAGGTGAGAATCTCGATAACTTGGGTATTCGAAAGCTCCGCCTTCAAGGGAATAATCTGGCCGTCGGCCTTTGCCCCGGTGGTGTGGTTTCCGACCTCGGTGTGGATGTGGTAGGCGAAATCGATGGCCGTCGAGCCCCGGGGAAGCTGGATAGCGTCTCCTTGGGGGGTAAAGACGTAGATCGAATCTTTGAGGATCTCGCGCTTGATCTCGTCGAGGAACTCCGAGGAGGTCACCCGCATTCCCCCGAGATTCCTGACCTTTGTCAGAATCGCCAAATCCTCCCGGCGCTGTTGCTCCGGAAGGGCTTCCCGTTTGTAGAACCAGTGGGCCGCGATTCCGAACTCCGCGGTCTCGTGCATCTCCCGGGTCCGGATCTGGATCTCTATCATCTTTCCGCCGAAAGAAAGAACCGTCGTATGGAGGCTCTGGTACTGATTTGCCTTCGGCATCGCGATGTAGTCCTTGAACCGCCCCTCGATCGGGGGCCAGAGCCCGTGGACCAACCCGAGGGTGGAATAACACTCGGTCTCGGTGTCACAGACGATTCGTATACCGAGAAGGTCGTAGATCTCGTCTATCGCCTTCCCGCGTTTCTTCATCTTGTGGTAGATCGAGTAGAAGTGTTTGGCCCTCGTCTCGACGGTAACCTGCAGGCCGGCCTTTTCGATCGTGGTCTCCAAGGTCCGGCGAACCCGTTCGAGGTAGTCTGAGCGCTCGTCCCGCTTCTCGGCGACGAAGTGCCGTATGTAGTCGTAGCTATCCGGGTGGAGATTCTTTAAGGACAGGTCTTCGAGCTCGTCCTTGATCCAGGCGATGCCGAGGCGGCTCGCGAGGGGAGCGTAGATGTCGAGGCACTCCTGGGCGATGTCGCGGCGTCGTTCCGCCTCCTTGAACTCGAGGGTTCGCATGTTGTGGAGCTTGTCCGCGAGCTTAATCAGGATGACCCGGATATCCTTGACCATCGCGAGGAGCATCTTCCGAATGGTTTGCGCCTCTTGAACGCTCTTGTTCTTGGCCTTGACTAAGGCAATCTTGGTGACGCCGTTTACGAGCGCCTCGACGTCCCGGCCGTACTCCCTGCGCAACTCCTGCCGGGTAATTTTGGTGTCCTCGAGAACGTCGTGCAAGAGCGCCGCGATTAGGGTGTCCGGATCCATCCGGAGGGACCGAAGGATGTCGGCGACCTGAAGCGGGTGGACGAAAAAGGGCTCTCCGCTATCCCGGTACTGTCCCGAGTGGAGCTTCTTCGAGACTTCCGCCGCTTTGAGAATTCGGGCCCGATCCTCCTCGGAATACTCCTCGAGCCGGGAGGCGAACTCGGAGACGGTGTAGACTGGATTCGTCCGTTGCTTCGTCGGCATTACTCTTTTCGGCCATAGACAACCCGGGGTATTCCTTGGAGGTCTTCCCGGGAACCGATGCCCCGGTATCCAGTGGCCTCCATTTCCTCCATTAAGCCGGATGCCTGACCGAATCCTACCTCCATTAGAAGATAACCGTTGACACCGAGATGTTCCAGGGCGCCGTTGAAAAGCCTCCTTGGCGTCTCAATCCCGATCTTGCCCCCAATGAGGGCCTCCGGAGGCTCCGGAGAACCTTTCGCGAGAATCTCTCTCACTTCATCTTCGGCAACATAGGGCGGATTGGCAGTAATCATGTTCAGGTCTCCGGCCGCTTGGGAGACAAGATCCGAAGGAAAGAAGGTGACCGCCTCGGGTCCGAAGGCGGGCTCGAGGAGGCGCCGGCGGTTCTCCCTGGCCACGTCAAGGGCACCAGGAGAGATGTCGGAGGCGGAGACCTCCAGGTGGGGCAACTCCGCCTTGAGGGTGATAGCGACGCACCCGGACCCGGTGCAGCAGTCGTGCACGCGACCTCCGGAGTGCCCGACTTCGCGGACTAGCTCTAAGGCGCAATCGACCAAGATCTCGGTTTCCGGCCGGGGGATCAGCACCCGGGAATCCACCACGAAATCCCGGCCGTAGAACTCCTTAAAACCCCGGAGGTAAGCGACGGGTACCCCGGCGAGGCGCTGTGAGACAAGCCTCCGGAAACGAGCCTCGGCTTCCGGGCCGGGGGAATCCGTCAACCGAGCGTAGAGCTGCTCCCGGGTCAGATCCAGGGCGAGCCCGAGAAGTATTCCGGCGTCGAGGGTAGAGGAGTCAAGACCAGCTTCCCGGAGGAGCGTCGCGGCTTCTCTGAGAAGCTCCCGGACCGTGGGCATGGTACTTCTCCGCTGTCTAGGAAAGCTCGGCTTTAAGGGAGGCCTCTCGGTCGCTCATCTGCAGGGCGTTCACGACTTCGGTAAGGTCGCCCTGGAGAACCGAGTCGAGACGGTAGAGCGTCAGGTTGATCCGGTGGTCCGTCAGCCGGTTCTGGGGATAGTTGTAGGTCCGAATACGTTCCGAGCGATCCCCGGAGCCGATCTGGCTCCGCCGGGCGGTGTCGCGCTCGTTTCGTTTCCGGAGCTCTTCCTGTTCGTAGAGGCGGGCCTTGAGCACCCGGAGGGCCTTCGCCTTGTTCTTGTGCTGGGACTTCTCGTCCTGGCAGATAACGACGAGGCCCGTCGGAAGGTGGGTAATCCGCACCGCCGAGTCCGTCGTGTTGACGCTCTGTCCGCCGGGACCCGAAGAGCGAAAGACGTCGACCCGGAGCTCCTCGGCGTTTATCTGGATATCGGTGTCTTCGGCCTCCGGGAGGACGGCGACGGTAACCGCCGACGTGTGGATCCGTCCGCCGGACTCGGTCTCCGGGATGCGTTGGACGCGGTGGACGCCGCTCTCGTATTTCAGCTCGCCGTAGACCGCCTTCCCGGAGACCGAGAAGACAACCTCCTTGAAGCCGCCGACCTCCGTCGGGCTGGAGTCCATCATCTCAATCTTCCACCGTTTTGTCTCGGCGTACCGGGCGTACATCCGGTAGAGGTCCGCGGCAAAGAGAGACGCTTCGTCGCCTCCGGTACCGGCGCGAATTTCCATGATGATGTCCTTGCCGTCGAGGGGGTCCTTCGGTGCAAGAAGAAGACGAAGCTCCTCGGTAAGCTCTTCGATGTGCGCTTCGAGGCCTTCGATCTCTTCCCGGGCCATCTCTCTGAGCTCATGGTCCTTCTCGTTGTGGAGAAGCTCCTTGTTCTCTTCGAGTTGGCGCTCTTCCTCTTGGAGCCGCCGATAGGCGTCGACTACCTCGGAGAGGTGGGCGTGCTCCTGCATCAGCTCTTTGTAGCGCTGCTGGTCCCGGTGGACCTCGGGTTGCGAGATCAGTTGCTCGACTTCCTTAAACCGCTCCTCCATGGAGCGCAGCTTCTCAATCATCTTGTTCCTACGACCTGCCCGGCCGGATAAAGCCAAAGAGGCTTCCGCAGACCCCACCCACGATGTGGGCGAATTGGGAAATGCTGTCTTCCCGAACCGAGGCGATAATCTCCCGCGTCAGGTAGAGGGCGACTACCAGGATAAAGGTAAGGGGAATATCCCCGGAACGTATATTGGTAAAGGAAACCAGCAAGATCATCATGAAGACGATTCCGCTCGCTCCTAAGAGGCCCGTATTCATGAAAAGGACGTTCATTACCCCTGTTGCCAAGGCGGTCAGGAGTATCATGACGAAGAGACCCCCGGAGCCGTACTTCTCTTCGAGAATGGGACCGAGAAGCAGGATAAACGCGAAGTTGCTCATCAGGTGAGTCCAATCGACGTGGCCCATGACGTGGGTTATCAGCCTAAGCCACTCCAAGGGGTTTCCCGTGTTCAGGGACGGTCCGATGGAGAAGAACGCCGGCGTAAGCGCCCGACCGGACACCATGTCCACAACGAGCACCAAGGTGCACACGATTGCGTAGGTCAGGGTAACCGGGGCGTTGTAGCGTATTCGCATGATGCGGGGATGGCCTCCGGGCGATACAGTAGTGAGGCCGCCTTTGACCTGTCAAGTGTCGGGTAGTATCAACAAGCCTGTTGACGAGACTCGCCTAACTCTTTTCTTGGCTGGAAAATGCACCGAACCCGACGGCGCAGCCGGAATCCATGGGTCCTGGTGGCTGCAGATCTTTTCTTCACCGGAAATTAGTTCGGTTTTATCAACAGGCTTGTTGATACGCTACAAGTGTCGCCGCAGTTGCGACGCTACCGGTAATCGGATAGCCTGCAGGGGCATGTCCCGTGTCGACCGTCGCCGAATTCTCAGACTGCTCATCCTTTCTGCGGCTTTATGGTCTGCGGCTCTTTGGCTCCTAACTGGTTGCCGGAGCTTCGAACCGGGTCTCGTTGCCGCGTCCCCCGGAGACCCGGGCTCCCGGCGCCTCACCTTTGCCGGGGAAACCATCGACTGGCGGATCGATGGGGAGCTACTCACGGTGTCGTTTCCCGTCCGGTTGCGGGGATGGACCGCCCTCGTGCTCGGGGGCGGGGTCGGCCTGACCGGCGGCGACGTTATCATCGTCCGATCCACCATGCGCGGTTCGGAAGCTATCGACGCCTTCGTGGAAGAGCCCTACTCGGCGGTTCCCGACGAGCTCCTCGGAGGCGGGAATCAGCTGCAACTCGTTTCCGTCGACGCGGGGCGAGCGGTTGTAACAAGACCGCTTGTCGGCGACGAATGGGACCTTCCGATCCGGCGGGGTGAGGTTCTGCGGTTGGTTTTTGCCGAAGGGCTCGTCGGGGTCGAGTCATTTCCCCTCCTTACGATGGTCCAAACGGAGGCGGAGCTTTAATGCGTCTTCTCCTCGCGGGCGCCGGACACGCCCACCTGCATTTGCTGAGGAGCCTATCGGCTTTTCGGGAGTTGGGGTGGGACGTCGCCGTGGTGGCGCCTTCCGCCTACCACTACTACTCGGGAATGGGGCCCGGTCTCCTCGGAGGGGATTACGCTCCTGCGGAAACCCGGATTCCCGTCGGAGAAATGACCGACGCCGGAGGCGGGACCTTTCTCGAGGACCGCCTGGTTGCCATCGAAGCGGATACGAACAGAGTGCACCTGGCCTCGGGGAAGACCATCGCCTACGACCTTCTCTCGTGCAACGTCGGAAGCCGGGTAGACGCCGAAGGGTTGGAAGTCGCCAAGGACGTTACCCGGGATAGCTTCTTTCCGGTCAAGCCGATCGAGAATCTCTACGCGGCGCACCAACGGCTGTCCAAGCTGGGAGCGGAAGGGGGCGGCTCCGTAGTCGTCGTCGGCGGAGGTCCCGCCGCGGTGGAGATTGCCGGAAACGCCGCGGCGCTCCTTGGGCGAAGGAGCCGGGAAAACGGTGTCCTGCCCCCGCCGGTCTACCTCTGCGCCGGCGGGGAGTTTCTTCGTCATTTCCCCGAAAGGCTTCGGCGGATTAGTCTTCGTGCGCTCGAGTCTCGGGGCGTCGCGATACGCCGGGGCTACATCCGAAAGGTTCTGTCGACGGGCGTCGAATGCGCCGACGGCAGTATCGTCGACGCGCAAGTCGTCCTACTTGCGACCGGCGTACGCCCCCCGGAATGGCTCGAAGAGAGCGGTCTTGCCTTGGGGGATGACGGGGGTATCCTTGTAAATCGGTACCTTCAGTCGGTGAGCCATCCTAATGTCTTCGCCGGAGGGGATTGCCTGAGCTTTCAACCGAAGCCGATTCGACGGGTCGGCGTTCATGCCGTCAGGCAGAAGAGCGTGCTCCTCGCCAATCTTATGGCGGCGGCGGAAGCCGGAGGGGCGGCGGACCGGGAGCTCCCGAGGCGGTTCTCGCCGCAGTCGCGGTTTCTTCTTATCCTTAATCTGGGTGACGGAAGAGGTGTGGCGGCGAAATGGGGTCTGGTGCTCGACGGGACCCCGGCGTTTCGCTTGAAAGATCGAATCGATAGACGGTTTGTCGGGAGTGTCTGAGAGGCATGGCAGGTAAACCAACCATTCTGATTGTAGACGACGACCCGGTTGTCGCGGAGCTGTCCGAAGCTATCCTCGAAGGTGCGGATTTGGGAACCACCATGCTCTGTACGGATAGCCGGGACGTCATCAAGATTCTCAAGGAGAACGACATCGCCGTCGTGCTTCTCGACCTCTACATGCCCCATAAGACCGGGCAGGAGCTTCTTCCGGATATTGTCGAGGTAGCCCCGACCACCCTCCCCATCATGCTGACTCTCGAGAACAGTGTCGATGTTGCCGTAGAGTGTATGCGCCTCGGGGCCTTCGACTACATGACCAAACCGGTGGACGAGAACCGCCTGTCGACCTCCGTCTCTCAGGCCCTCAAGTTCCGGGAGCTTCAGAAGAATGTCCAGATTCTCTCGGGCGCCGAAGACGAAGTGGCATTGAGGAATCCGGAGGCGTTTCGAGAAATCGTGACCGCAAGCCCTCGTATGCTTCGGGTGTTCCATTACATCGAAAACGCCGCACCAACGCCTTATGCCTTCTTGATTACCGGTGAGAGCGGAACCGGGAAGGAGTTGATAGCCCGGGCGCTCCACCACGTTTCCGGACGGCGTGGGAAGTTTGTCGCGGTAAACGTCGCCGGTCTGGATGACACCATGTTCTCCGACACGCTCTTTGGTCACATCGCGGGGGCCTACACCGGTGCCCTCAAGGCGCGAGCGGGTCTGATCGAAGAGGCCGCCGAAGGGACCCTCTTTCTCGACGAGATCGGAGAGCTCGATCTCCCTGCCCAGGTCAAACTGCTCAGACTCCTGCAAGAGGGGGAGTACTACCCCTTGGGGGCCGATCAGCCGCGGTTGTCGAACGCCCGGGTGGTCGCGGCAACCAACGCCGACCTCCATGAGAAACAGCAGGACGGCTCCTTCCGGAAGGACCTCTACTACCGGCTTCTGACCCATCACGTTTCCCTCCCGCCCCTCCGGGAACGTCGGGAAGACATCCCGTTACTCGTGGAACGCATCCTCGGAAGCCTCGCCGGGGCCGAGACGGCCCCTCCCCCGAAGGTTTCCGCAGGGGCCCTGAAGATGCTCAGTACCTATCGCTTTCCGGGGAACGTTCGGGAGCTCCAAGCCCTTCTCCTAGACGCCGCAAGCCGCAGCGGTACCGGCGTCATACCCGACGATTACATCGCGGAGTACATAGCCCTGCAAACCGGGAATCGGGAAGAGACCGAAGAGGAGCCGGGAATCTACTACACCGGGGCCTTCCCGACCCTCGGACAAGTGGAGGAACACTTTATCCGGGAAGCGCTTTCTCTCTCTGAGGGCAACCAGTCCGCCGCAGCACGCCTCTTGGGAGTCAGCCAGTCGAAGCTCAGCCGCTGGTTGAGTCGGGACCCGATGCAAAACGAATAGCGTCACCCATACTGCAATCTGACCGTATCTCTATACGCTAAAATAAAATATGTCCGACGATTCTCCTGGAGTTATGCATTTTGCATACGGCTCTCCGAAGGGCACCTGCGTTTGGTGCGTCCCTAACGTTATACCCTAAAAGCAGTTATACGGATTCTACCCGAGTTGGCACGTTTACTGCATTAAGAGTGACAGTTAAGAAACGATGTAAAAAACAGGTAAAAAGACCGGCTGCGGAGATCAGACGACTCTCCAATCGATTTACTCCTCCTTCGCTCCGGGGTAGCCGCCGTCTCCCCGGAGCACTTTTTTACTCCAATGTCTATAGATTCTTGAAAAACGTTTCGATATAGGGTAAGAATACGTAAGTGAGGAGGGAGAGACGATGAAAAGTAAAGTCGACTACCCGAGCATGAACGAGAAGGAGCCTGAAGGGCTCAAGCCGGACGGGACACCGTACCGTGTACTCATCGTCGATGACTCCATGTTCGTCGCAAAGCAGCTGAATCAAATTCTTACCTCAGCGGGTTTCGAAATCGCCGGGACCGCTTCCGACGGAGAGCAAGCCGTCGAGAAGTACAAAGAGTTGCACCCGAACGTCGATCTGGTAACTATGGACATCACCATGCCGAAGATGGACGGAGTGACGGCCCTCGAGAAGATCATGGAGTTCGACAAGAGCGCAACGGTCGTGATGGTGAGCGCCTTGGGCAAGAACGATCTGGTGAAGAACTCGCTTATGATCGGAGCAAAGAACTACATCGTAAAACCGCTGGACCGGGCCAAGGTTCTCGAGCGCATAATCCACAGCCTCAAGAAATAGTCGTAGCCGACGTGGCACGGCTCCTTCTCTCCCGGCTGTTCCGTCTTATCGTGACGGTTTGGCTGGTTTCTACCGTAGTATTCCTTATTCTCCGGGTAATCCCCGGAGACCCTGCCGGAACGCTCGCCGGAATCGAAGCCGGGGAGGGGGAGATCGAGGCGATCCGGGCGCGCCTTGGAACGGACCGTCCGCTTGCTAGGCAGTACGGTTCCTGGCTCATGGACGTCGCACGGCTCGATTTCGGAAACTCGTTCTCCACCGACCGGTCGGTCCGGTCGCTGATCGCAGAGCGCCTCCCGATTACCCTCGGCTTGGCCTTCGGAGGATTTCTCGTCGCCCTTGCGATCGCCGTTCCCCTCGGTGTCGCCTCGGCAGTCCGTCCCTGGACGCCCCTGGACTATTTCGGAATGACGGTGTCCCAGGTGGGGATGGCTCTTCCGAGCTTCTGGCTTGGCATTCTGCTTCTTCTGGTATTTGCCGTCTGGCTACGCCTGTTCCCCCTCTTCGGTGTCGGTACGCCGGCGCACTTCGTGCTTCCGAGCCTCGCCCTGGGAATCGCCCGGGGGGCGTTTCTGCTGCGGATCGTCCGAGGGGCGGTGCTGGAAGAGATCAAAAAAGACTACGTCGTCGGGGCCCGGGCGAAGGGGCTTACCGAGGGACGGGTTCGCTACGTTCACGTTCTCCGGAACGCCCTCTTCCCGGTGTTGACCGTCGCCGGGATTCAGTTCGGCTACTTGATCGGTGGGGCTATCGTGATCGAAGAGGTCTTTTCCCTCCCGGGCCTCGGGCGTCTATTCCTCACGGCGATTCACAACCGCGATTTTCCCGTCGTTCAGGGGGGCGTCGTCTTTGTCGCGATGGTGTTCTCCCTCCTGAGCGCCCTCGTCGATACCCTCTACGTCGTGTTGAACCCGCGCGTCCGCCGGGGGGAAGCACCATGATTCCGCTTCGCCTAGCGATCCGGGGACTAGAGATCTCCTTGCGGAGCCGGGGACACCGGGTTCCCGTGCTCCACGGCATCGACCTATCGGTTGCCCCTGGGGAAATCCACTGCGTCGCCGGGGAGTCGGGATCCGGGAAGACGGTAACCTGCCGTGGTGCGTTGCGTCTCCTCGGGACGCCTCCGTTCCACTACGACGCCGGCGAGGTGCTCCTCGACGGGAGAGATCTCCAACGCCTCTCCGGAAGGGAGCTCCGGAATGTCTGGGGGCGCCGGGTTGGATTGGTCTTCCAGGAGCCGGGGACCGCTCTCAACCCGTCGTTGACGGTGGAAACACAACTCGGAGAGCACATCTCGCGCCACCTCGGGCTCTCCCCGTCGGCGGTCCGGACGAGGTCCCTGGAGCTCCTGCGGGGGGTTGAGCTGACGAACCCGGAGCTTCTCCTTCGTCGCTATCCCCACGAGCTCTCCGGTGGCATGCAGCAGCGTCTCGGCATCGCCGTTGCCGCCGCCTGCGGGCCCGACCTCCTGGTAGCCGACGAGCCGACCTCGTCTCTCGACGTATTAATCCAAGATCAGATTCTTAAGCTCTTCTTGGAGGTTCGCCGAAAGCAACAGCTGTCGATTCTCTTCGTCACCCACGACCTCGGGGTCGTCGAGCGAATAGCCGATCGCGTTAGCATCCTCTACGCCGGACGAATCGTGGAATCGGCTCCCCGGGAGGCGATCTTTGGCCGGCCCCTGCATCCGTATACGGCCCTGCTCCTCGCGGCGGTTCCCCGGCCGGGGCATCCCGGCCGCCGCCTGGCCACCATTCCCGGAACGCCGCCCCTACCGGAGGCGGTTCCCGGGGGATGCCCCTTCCACACCCGGTGCCCGATGGCAAAGGAGGTCTGCCGCCGGGAGCTGCCGGTCTTGGAGGGCAAACCGGGATCCGGGGAAGCACACCGGGTCGCCTGTCACTTCCCGGGGTCTCTTCAGGTCTCCGGCGATCCCGGAAACTCACAGGGCGCCGACGGATGAGAACCCCCGGCGGACCCCTCCTGGAAGTGCGAGACCTTTCCAAACGCTTCGATTCCTATGGCAGCCTTGGCCGGACGCTTCACTCGACTGCGGCACTAGAGGACGTTTCTTTCGACGCCTACGAAGGACGGATTCTCGGCGTCGTCGGAGAATCCGGGTCCGGGAAGACGACCCTGGTTCGGTGCCTCGCCGGACTCGAGATACCGACCGGGGGATCGATCCGGTATAACGGCGGATCCGCGCGGGAGATTCAGCTTGTCTTTCAGGGAACGAGCCTCAACCCCCGGCTCCGGGTCCGCACGAGCCTCGGTGAAGCCCTCAGGAACAGGGGGATTCCTCGAAAGGAGCATCTCGACCGGGGGCAGAGGCTCTTGGACCTCGTCGGCCTTTCCCCGGCGGTACTGAACCGCTTTCCGGGACAGCTCTCCGGGGGGCAACGGCAACGGGTGGCCATCGCCCGGGCCTTGGCTATGGAACCGAAGGTGCTTCTCCTCGACGAGCCGGTCTCGAACCTCGACGTGTCGGTCCAGGCACGGGTGGTGAACCTTCTCTTGGATCTTCAGGAAGAGTTAGGGCTTACCTTGGTGGTTGTTTCCCACGATCTGACGCTTATTTGCTACCTTTCACATTACATAATAGTCCTCCGGGAAGGGAGAATGGTCGAAGCAGGGGAAACGCACACGGTACTTAGTGCGCCGCAACACCCCTACACACGACGGCTCTTCGAGAGCGCAGCCCTCGTCGACCGGAAGGACGACACGTAAGGGGTATTCATGAAACGTCGACATACGAGCATCCTCCTCGGTAGCGTCGTGCTTTTTCTCTTGGTTTCTCTTCCCGGCTATGCCCGGGGGGGGCGGGAAGGAGCGGCCGGTGCCCGGGTTCCGGCCCAGAGCCATCTCGATTTCGCGATTTCGGGAAACCCTGATACCCTCGATCCCCACGCGACGAGCGGCACTCTGACCTTTCAGGTAACCCGGAGCATTTACGATACGCTTCTCGAGCCGAACGCGGAGGGGGATCTCGTCCCGGCCCTGGCGGATTCCTGGGAAGTCTCTCCCGACGGCCTCGAATGGGTCTTCCGGCTCCGCCGGGACGTGGTTTTCCATCACGGCCGGGAGCTCAGCGCCGAGGACGTCGTGGCAACCATCAACCGGATAATCGACCCGGCCTTCGCGTCGCCGAACATCTCGGACTTCGAGGCGATCGAAGCCGTCGAAGCCGTCGACGGTTTCACGGTACGTCTCCTCCTCTCCCAACCCCACGCGCCGCTTCTCGCGGCCCTGGCCTCCGGGTGGGCGGCGATCCTCCCGGGGGACCTGATAGCCGCGGGGCACGATTTCGGAAGCGAGCCCGTCGGGACGGGGCCCTTTGTTTTCGAGGAGTGGGTCCGGGATAGCCGGATCGTCCTCCGGAAGAACGAAGCGTACTGGATGGACGGGCGACCCCGGATCGGCGGGGTTACCTTCTTTGTGATTACCGAGCGGGCGGTCCAGATTCAGGGTTTGATAACCGGAGAGCTCGACGTCGTCGATATCGTAACGGATACCGACATAGATCTCTTGAAGCAGAACCCGGAAACCAAGGTCGACACCGACCTTTCGAGCCTGGTGATGGTTGTCGCGGTGAATAACGCCCGGGAGCCCTACGACGACCTGCGGCTCCGGCAGGCAATCTCCCTCGCAATCGATCGTCAATCGGTCCTCGACGTCGCCTACGGCGGCGGCGAACCCGTCGGGAGCTTTATCGACTCCGGAGATCCGGCGTACCCGGATTTCGCCGACGTCTATCCCTACGATCCCCCCCGGGCCCGGGAGCTTGTCGAAGAGATCGATCTGCCGGAGGACTTCGTCCTGCGGATAGCGGTTCCGCAGAACTTCCAGCCCCACGTCCGGGCGGCGGAAATTTATCAGAACATGCTGAGCGAGGTCGGGCTGAACGCGGAGTTGCGCCTTCTCGATTGGTCCACCTGGCTATCGGAAGTCTACCGGGGAAGCGATTTCGATCTTACGGTCATCGGACACACCGGTAAGCTGGATCCGGACGGAGCCCTGGGCCCCTACGACTCCCGGGAAAACTACGTCGGATGGTACAACCGGGAGGCGGCCGAATTGATCGCCGAGGCGCGCCGGGAGACCGACGAGGAGCTCCGGGAACGGATGTACACCCGCGTTCTCGAGATCATGGCGGTCGAGTTGCCCCACGTCTACATCGGCTCGAACTATCGCCACGTGGGGCTCCGGGAGAATGTCCACGGATTTCAGATGGACGCAAAGCTCGACACCTTCGATCTGCGGAATGTCGAGTTGAGGTAGGACGCAGGTCGTGGTGAGTCGTCGGAGGCTGCCCACGGGACGGCGGATTCTCGAGATCGCAGTCCTGGGAAGCCTGGTGGTAATTCTCGGAGCCTCTCTCTTCGCGCCCGTATTCGCCCCCTACGACCCGGTGAGCCAACGTCTGGAACAGCGCTTTCTCCCCCCCGGGAGCGACGGCTTTCTCTTCGGTACCGACAACCTCGGAAGGGACATCCTGAGTCGGGTTATCTACGGCGGGCGTTCCGCCCTCCTCGTAGGAACCGTCGCCGTCGCCTTGAGCCTCCTCGGGGGCACCCTTGTCGGGCTGGCGGCGGGGCTCGCCGGGCGGACCGTAGACCGAAGCCTCATGATCGTGATGGACGCGGTCCTCTCGTTCCCGACGGTACTCTTGGCCATTACCATCGTGGCGGCCTTCGGCTACGGCCTCGGTCAGGTGACCGTGGCCCTCGGAATCGTCTTCGTTCCGGTCTACGCCCGTCTTGTCCGGGGAGAGGTTATGGCGATCCGGGAAGAGCCCTTCGTCGAGGCTTCGAAAGCCTTGGGGACCGGGGCGTTCCGCCGGGTCTTGCTTCACTTTATTCCGAACATGCTTCCAAAGCTGATTGTCCAATCCGCCGTCACCTTTGCTTTCGCCGTCTCGATCGAGGCGGCTCTCTCCTTCTTGGGTCTCGGGACCCAGCCACCGAACCCGAGCTGGGGGCTGATGCTCAAGGATGCCCGGAATCATCTGTTCCAATCCCCCTGGCTGGCGTACTTTCCGGGTCTCGCCCTAGCCTGGATGATCCTGACCTTCAACCTCTTAGGAGATCTCTTATCCGCTCTGCTGGTCGAAGAGTCGCTGTAATCGATACAATAGAGCCACATGCCACGCCAACGAGAGTCACAAGAAATCATTCTGGTCATCAACTGCGGTAGCTCCTCCCTGAAGTACGAGCTCTTCGAGATGCCTTCCCGGGAGAGTCTGGGAAGGGGTTTCGTCGAACGGATCGGTGAGGGGATGGGAAGCATTTCCCAGGAGTCGGTCAACGGCCGGCTTACCAAAGAGGTTCCCGTCGAGAACCACTCCGCGGCCATGCGCCTCATGACCGAGGCCATCACCGACGAGAACAACGGCTGCGTCGAGAACGTCGAGGAGATCGCCGCGGTGGGTCACCGGGTCGTACACGGAGGCGAGAAGTACGCCGACTCGGTAGTCATCGACGAGAAGGTCGAACAGGCGGTGGAGGAGAATATCGAGCTCGCCCCGCTCCACAATCCGGCGAACCTTACCGGCATTCGGGCGGCTCGGGAGCTCCTTCCGGAGAAGCCCCAGATTGCCGTCTTCGACACGGCGTTTCATCAGACGCTCACCCCGGCGGCGTTTCTCTACGGCCTCCCCCGGGAGTTCTACGAGAAGTACCGCATCCGCCGTTACGGCTTCCACGGGACCAGCCATCGTTACGTCGCCGCGGAGGCGGTCGCCTACCTCAAGCGGCACCAGGAAAACACCAACGTTATCTCCTGCCATCTTGGAAACGGCGCCTCGATTACCGCCATAAAGAGCGGCCGGTCGATCGACACTTCGATGGGTTTTACCCCCCTCGAGGGACTAATGATGGGGACCAGGAGCGGAGACGTGGATCCGGCCGTCCTCCTTTACCTGATGGACCGGGGCTATACCGCCGCCGAGCTGAACGAGATTCTGAACAAGAAGTCCGGTCTTCTCGGATTATCCGGGATTTCGAACGACCTCCGAGACCTGGAGGACGCGGCGGAGCGGGGGGACCGGAACGCGATCGAAGCCCTCGACGTCTACGCGTACCGCATCAGGAAGTATATCGGGTCCTACGTCGCCAATATGGTCAAGGTCGACGCCCTGGTCTTTACCGGGGGCATCGGTCAGTACGGCACCCGGATGCGAGAGCGAATCTGCAACCGGCTGGAGAACATCGGCATCGTGATGGACTATCGGAAGAATCTGGAAAACGGGCCCCGGAAGGGCGTAATCTCTCGGGACTACTCCCCGATTACCATCGTGGTCGTTCCGACCAACGAAGAGCTCCAGATCGCTCTAGACGCGTACAGGCTTGTCTTTCCCGACCGTTAGCCTTCCTCGGCCCCTCGAGGCCGGAGAGCTCGCCACCGGCCTTGTCTGCAAACGGCACCTCTATCTCGCGTACCACGGACTCCTTGAAAAAGCAGGGGGGGAGGTCTGGGAGGACGACGGGCGCTATTTCGACCGCCAGCGACGACTCACCCGGGAGGCATACTACGCCCCGATGAGCCCCCGGAGGGGGGAGTGGCCTGCAATTCTCGAGCATCCGCTTCTCCGGGTCGAGGTGGCAGGCCTCGAAAAGCAGGGATCCACGACGAACATAACCGTAGTCACGTCGGCGATGTCGGTGAAACGAAGCGCCTTGCTGGAAGCGGCCGGCGCCATCTGGATTCTCCGGCAGAAGTCCGAAGACCCACCGGAGACCGCGGTCACTCTCGTCTACCTAAACCGGAACTATACACCGGAGGAACCAGAGGCGCCGCTCTTTAACGAAGAGGACGTAAGCTACCAGGCCGCCGCGATGGCCGGAGAAATCGGAGAGCGTCTCGCTGAGTTCGCCTCGTATCTTCAGAGGGCTCCGGAGGCGGTCCGGGGTGACAGCTACCGATGCGCGAGACCCGACCGGTGCCCCGCCTGTTCCGCCGGTGTGGACGCCCAGGGGGAGGAAAGTATCTTTACCCTCTTCCGGGGACGGGAAAAGGTGTTACCCCTGTTTGAACGAGGGATTAGGCGGTTGCGGGACATACCACCGGATTACGCTCTCGGCCGGCGGCAGCGGATCCAGATGGAGAGCCACCTGACCTCGACTATTCATATCGAGCTCGAGCCGCTCCGGGCCTTTCGGGAGAAGCTTGTCTACCCTCTCGGATTTCTCGACTTCGAAGCAGTTCAGGAAGCCGTTCCCCGGGTGCCCCTCGCGAAACCGTGGCAGCATCTGCCGTTTCTCTTCTCCCTTCATACCAGCTCTCCGGAGCAGCGGGGGCTAGGGGTCTCCTCCCAGGTTGCCTACCTCTGTCGGGAGGGCCTCGAATCACTCGAGACGATGGCGAGGATTCTGGCGGAAGCTCTGGAGGGAGTCGGCAGCGTAGTCGTCTACAACCGGGAGATGGAAGCCCGGTCGCTCCGCTACCTGGCCCAGCGGTTCCCGTATCTCGGGGACGTTCTCGAGGAGGCGGCTGAACGCATCGTCGACCTCTATCTGTTGTTTCAGGCCTTTGCCCTCTACCATCCCCGGCAGCAGGGAAGCCTCTCCCTCAAGAGCGTGCTGCCGGCTTTTACGGGCATCGACTACGCAGGCCGGCGATTTCAAGACGGAAGAAGCGCGAGCCTCGCGTACTACTGGGCCCATCTCGACGACCGGACGCCCGTCGGATCGCAGGACCGGCAGTGGATCGACGACGAGCTCGAACGCTACTGCAGCCTCGATACCTTTGGGCTTCTGAAGCTTCTCGACGCGATGGAAGGGCTACTAGAGCGGGCGGAGAGAACGGACCCGACCCAACGAGTCGGGCCCGTTTCGGTTGTTTCCCTCGAGCCTATCGCTGAGTGACGACGAAGTCGTCGTAGCTTGCCGAGAGGGAATTCGTTCGGAGGGAGACGTAGCGGCCTTCAACCAAAGCGGGGTCTACGGTAAAGTAGAACCGAATTGGTGCCGTCGGATCCTTGACGCCGATCTCTCCGGTCCGGGTATTGACCCGGATGCTGACCGGAACATCACGATCGAGGTACTTCATCAGGTCGTTGACGGTCATGTTGACGCCGTAATTCCGAAGCGCCTCCATTAGGTCGATACTCATTACCGGATCGCCGAACATCCGACGGGCCGAAGCGGTCTCCCAGAGTTCCATCTCGGAATGGGAGACGCTTTCGTAGACCTGCGCACGGAAGCCGTAGTGCTCCGGGGCATTCCGGCGTGTTTCCGGGCGGGTGTCTAGGTTCAACCACAACAGGTAGCTTTCTCCGTTTCCCCAGGCCGTGCGGCCGAGAGGAGGATCGGCAACGCCGACGTGGACGCCGAATCCCGCATGATAGTATCCGTTTCGTAGGTCCTGTTCCGAAGCGTAGCCGCCGTCGACATACCGGATATCGAAATCAATCTGGTATACCCCCCGGGCATCAACCTGCTTGTCGATTCGGGCAAGGGGGTCCTGGGAGTCCCTCTGGACGAGTCGACCGCCGCTGGTTACCCAGTCGCCGCCTCCGGGCCTCCAACCTTGCATGTTCGAGAAGCTGCTTCGTTCCACCACCGTTTGGGCATACACCAGGGAGGCGAACAGTAACAGTATCACTACGAAGACCGAGACTTTCTTCATGTCTCTTCTCCTCCTTCCGCGCCTCTACCCTCGCGAGACGCGAGTCCATGGGGCGATGTTCGAGAGGCCCCGGCAACCCGTGGCACTCCGAACCCATACACGTGTATCATAATTATAGATTGGTATACACTCAGTTAGAAAACAATGAGTTTAGGCAGAAGGTTTCAAAACTCGCGAACTCCGCGGCTAATTGTCGGCGAAAAGGCGCTTCTATCGCTTCCCGACCTCCTCAAAGAGGCCGAAGTGCGGAGTATTTGTCTTGTTGGAGGGGGAGCCTCCTTCGACCGGATCGCCCTTTCCGAAGAGCTCCTCGCGACAATCTCACACCAGGGTATCCGGGTAGAGCTCTTTAGGCACTCCGGAGAACCCTCTCCAGAGAGCGTCGACCGGGCCGTCGAGTTGATTAGAGAGCAGGATTTGCAAGCGGTCGTAGGGGTAGGCGGGGGAAGCACCATCGATCTCGCGAAGGCCGCTGCGGCGGTGGCCGAGGAAGAAGGGCCGACTATCGACTATCTCGAAGGGGTCGGTAGCCGGAAGCCCGCGGGGCGGCGTTTGCCGCTTTTCGCGGCACCGACCACCGCCGGGACCGGTTCCGAAGCGACGAAGAACGCCGTTCTCAGTCGGATCGGTGAGAAGGGATTCAAGAAGTCTCTCCGGCACGAGGCCTTTATTCCGGATGTCGCTATTCTCGATCCCGCGGCGGCCGTCTCCTGTCCCCGGGAGGTGACCGCCGCGTCGGGTCTCGACGCGATTACCCAACTCTTGGAGGCCTACGTGTCTACCGCCGCGAACCCCTTTACCGATTGTCTCGCGGCGGAGGGGCTCCGGAAGGCGGGATGGTCCTTCGAGAGGGTCCTCGAGGATCCGCAAGATCTTCAGGCCCGGGAGGCGATGGCTCTCGCGGCGTACTATTCGGGTGTCTGTCTCGCGAACGCCGGCCTGGGGTTTGTCCACGGTGCGGCCTCCCCCATCGGTGCGATGAGGCCGGTTCCCCACGGTACGTTCTGCGGATTGACGCTCTGTCCTTCCGTCGAGGAAACCCTCCCGCTCCTCGATCCTCACGACCGGGCCGGGTCCGAAGCCCTCCGGAAGTACCACGCCGCCGCCGGCTTCCTCTCCCCGGAAGCGTCGGACTCTTCCGAGGTGCCTGACATCGTCAACCGGCTCCGCCGGCTCGCGAAGGCTGCGGCCCTTCCGACCCTGAAAAGCTTCGGCTTTACGCGGGAGGATCTCGAAAAGGTTGCAGCCGAAGCCGGGGTCAAAAACCATCCGGCGGACCTCGACCTGGATACTAAGGTACGGATTCTTACCGCGGCGCTCTAGGATACCGGATAGAGCTACCGAGCCTAGGGCTGCGCCTCAAGACGTAAGGTGATGGTGGTGGCGTCGGCAAGCTCTCCGGGACCGAAGTACTGGATGCTTCCCGGGTAGGTATACGCCGTCGGCACCGCCCAGCTGTCCCGGGCTTCCTTGAATACCTGGAAGGGACGTCCCGACAAATCCACGAGGGCCTTCCGGATAACCGGTTTCCGCTTTCCCTTCCGCTGTTCTAAGTTCAGGAGCATGGTTATCGGCAAACCTGCGGGTTGCCACTCCTCCGGGTCCTTCGTCAGGTTGCGAACCGTCGCCATGTAACCGGTCAGCTTTTCCTTTATCAGGACGGAGGCCGTCCGGCCGAGGGCGTAGCAGTAGTTAGTATCGAAGTTGCTGGGGAAGGCGCACCGGCCCTCGTAACCGAAAAAGTGCTGCAGGGCACTGAAGCTGCCCTTGTAGCTTCCTTCCGATTTCATCTGATCGAGGCGGCTCTTGGTCATGTCGATAAGGAGCTTCTCCGTCTCGATACGGGATACCTGTACATTTCCGTGGGGGTCCCGGTCCATCAAGAGTTGCCGCTGAATCTCGTTCGGAAGGCTCGAGAAGACGTAGGAGGAATCCCGGCTCAGCTTCCGGTTGATGTACTCCGACTGAGCCTCGAAGGTGTTCAAGGTGCCGAAGTAGTCCGATGATTCCGCGAGAATGTCGTTGAGTTCGGCGATGAGTTTTTTCATCTCCGGAATGAACTCGATGAGTCCCTCGGGGACCAACACCACCCCAAAGTTGTTTCCCTGGGCAGCCCTGGCGGCGATGACCTCGACGACCCGGTCGACCAGTTGGTCGATGGTCTGATTGAGCTCCGCGACCTCCTCGGAGATTATGCAGATATTCGGCCGCGTTTGGAGGGCGCATTCCAAGGCGATGTGGGAGGCGCTCCGACCCATCAGTTTGATGAAGTGCCAGTATTTCCGGGCGGAGTTGGCGTCCCGCTCGATATTTCCGATGAGCTCCGAGTAGGTCTTGGTCGCGGTGTCGAACCCGAAGGATGTTTCGATCAACCCGGTCTTTAGGTCGCCGTCGATGGTCTTCGGTACTCCGATGACCGCCGTCGGCTGATCGTTCGCCGCGAAGTACTCGGCCAAGAGCGCCGCATTGGTATTGGAGTCGTCGCCACCGATGATGACCAGGGCGTCGAGCTTCCGGTCCCGAACGACCGACAGAGTCTTGGTAAACTGATCCGGCGATTCTATCTTGGTGCGACCGGATCCGATCATGTCGAATCCACCCGAATTGCGGTACTCGGCTACCATCTCGGAGGTAATCTCGACGATATCTTCCTTGAGGATGCCGCCGGGACCTCCGCGGAAACCGTAGAGCACCGAGTCGCCCGAGAGCTCCTGAAGCGCGTCGTAGAGTCCGGCGATAACGTTGTGGCCCCCGGGCGCCTGTCCTCCGGAAAGGATGACCGCGACGCGCTTTCCCGGAGCTTCTCCGGTGCCGCCGCCGTCGGCCTCCACGGTCGCGATCGGGGCTCCGTAGGTCTTGGGAAAAAGCTCTTCTATCTCGCTCTGGTCCGATTCCGACCGAGTCGCGTCGCCGAACGAAACCGACACCATGGAGATGTCGCCGGCGATGCTGCGGGGCAGTCGGGGAGCGTATCCACGACGAGCCCGTTCGAGGGGAGATATCTCTGCCATGGGGATACCTTAAAACGGGGCCGTGTGCCTGTCAATCGAGCCATTTGACGCCGACCCGCCGGGGGACTACAGTACGATGAAGTGGCTCTTTATCGGATGCGCAACGGCATACAACACTACGCCTGGGGAAGCACCACGGACATTCCCCGGTTGACCGGAATCCCAAACCCCGACGACGAGCCGATGGCGGAGCTCTGGATGGGGGACCACCCGCGGCTCCCGTCGCGCCTGTGGTCCGGCCCCCCCGGCAACGGCGGTCACCCCTCCGGTATTCGGGAACAGGGGCTCGGCGCCTTTCTCGAGACCTATCCTCGATTCGCTTTGGGGGAGACGGTCCGGGAGCGATTCGGAACACGCCTTCCCTTTCTCTTTAAGCTCCTCTCGGCGGCCAAGGGGCTTTCGATTCAGGTCCATCCGAGCCGTTCGCAGGCCGTCGAGGGCTACGAACGGGAGGAAGCCGCGGGAGTCCCTTTGGATGCGCCGTACCGAAACTATAAGGACCGCAATCATAAACCGGAAATCCTGCTGGCGGTAACGCCCTTCTGGGCCCTCTCGGGATTTCGTAAACCGGAGGAGATTGTCGAGGATTTTCGGGGTATTGAAGGGCCCGGTGACCTGGTCTCTCGGCTCGAAAACGGGGATCTCGAGTCCTTCTACCGTACCCTGATGGCGCCCACCGCCGACACCGCTGCCGCCGGGGGTGAGTCCGGCAGCAGCGGTATTCTCCGGCGGGTTCTTGAATACGCCCGGACGAGAGTGGGGGACGGCGGCAGGGTATCCTCTCCGGAGGCTCCCGTGCCGGGACCGGATTGCCGCTTCTCCTGGGTCTTGGAGCTTAACCGGCAGTTTCCCGAGGATCTTGGGGCCCTGGCGCCCCTATACCTCAACTGCCTCTATCTCGTCCCCGGCGAGGCGCTCTTTCTCGAATCGGGGCTTCTCCATGCCTACCTCCGGGGAACCGGGATCGAGCTGATGGCAAACTCGGACAACGTGCTCCGGGGCGGGTGTACCGTCAAGCACGTCGACCTTCCGGAGCTGCTGCGGATCGTCCGGTTCGAGGCGACCGAGAACCCCCGGTTCCCCGGGGTCCGGCGGGAGCTTCCCGGGGCCGTGGTAACCACCTTTGCTCCGCCCGTCGAGGAGTTCGCCTTGCAGAAGCTCGAGATTGCCGGCGGCTACACCTTCGAGAAAGGCAATACCCCTGCTATACTCTTCGCACTCCGTGGAGAGATCTATTGCCGGGGTACGGCCGGCGATTCGGCAGGAAACCCCGCGGCCGGCCGTTCCGTTGACCCCCCGCAAGCGTTTCCCGGGGAGGAATCGGTCACCCTCGCTCCGGGGGAGTCGGTCTTCGTTCCCGCGGCGGTCGGAGGGCTGACGCTCTCCGGCTCCGGCGAGGCGTACCTCGCCTCGGCATGAGAGTTTGGGTGGACGGCGACGCCTGTCCCCGTCCCGTCCGGGTGATAGTGGCAAGGCGGTGCGTTCGGGAAGGGGTGGCGACCGTCTTTGTAGCCGACCGGGATGTCTCTCCGCCGGAGTACCCCGGTGTCGAGATGCGCGTCGTCCCCCCGGGGCCCGAAGCGACGGACCGGGAGATCAGTCGCGGTGTCGAACCCGGCGACCTGGTGATAACCCGGGACATCCTCCTCGCCGAAGCGCTCGTACGGAGGGACGTTGTCGTCCTCAACGACCGGGGAGAGCGCTTCGACCCCGATACCGTTGCCGAGCGGCGGTCCTTGCGGGATTTCTCCTACGCCCTCCGGAGGGACGGGTTGTCGGTACCGGGGCCCCGGCGATACGGCCGGAAAGAGGTCGGACGCTTTGCCGATAGTTTCGACCGCGAGTTGGTAAAGCGCTTGAAGGAAGAGTAATTCGTTATTAACTTATCTATACACAAGCCTGAGCGGAATTGTGAGGTATTACTTATGAGAACCACGGAAGTAAGTGAGGGCATCTATCGTCTTTCGGCCAACGTCGACAACATCCTCTTCGAAGGAATCTGGCCGATTCCGAACGGCATTGCTATGAACTCCTACATCGTAAAGGGCGAAAAGACGGCGATCATCGACGGGATTTGCGGTTGGGACGGGGTCCCGGAAACACTCTTGGCGATGCTCGACGAGATAGAGGTCGATGTGAAGGACATCGACTACGTAATCATCAACCACATGGAGCCGGACCATTCGGGATGGCTCGAAATGTTCAAGAAGGTGCGACCGGAGTTTACCGTCTACGCGAGCAAGCGGGCCGAACCGCTCTTGGATGCTTTCTACCGGATTACCAACGACGTACACACCGTATCTTCCGGGGACCAACTCGATCTGGGCAACGGCCGGGTTCTTGTCTTCGAAGACATACCGAACGTCCATTGGCCGGAAACTATGGCGACTTACGACACCAAGTCGAAGACGCTCTTTCCCTGCGACGCCTTCGGTTCCTTCGGGGCTGTCTCCGACGACGCGCCGTACGACGATCAACTTACCCAAGAGCAGATCGACTATTTCGAGCGGGAAGCGACGCGGTACTTCGCTAACATCGTCGCGGCCTTTTCGCTTCCGACGCAAAAGGCCATCGAAAAGCTCGGCGGTATCGAGATCAAGACGATAGCCCCGGGGCACGGCATCGTTTGGCGGAAGAACCCGGAGAAAATCGTTAACGACTACGTCCGGTACGCCGGCTATTCGAAGGGACCGGCGAAGCCGGAAGTAACGGTTATCTGGGGCAGCATGTACGGTATGACCGAACAGGGCCTCGCCCCGGTTCTTGAAGGAATCGAAGGCGAAGGAGTCAAGGTGCACGTCCACCGGGTGCCCGAAACCGAGCTCAGCTACATCCTACAATCGATCTGGCAGTCCTCCGGAGTCGTCCTCGGAATGCCGACCTACGAATACAAGATGTTTCCCCCGATGGCCGCCGTGCTCGACGAAATAGGTAAGAAGAAGGTGCTCAACAGGAAGGCCTTCCGGTTCGGTTCCTACGGCTGGTCCGGGGGTGCGCAGAAAGAGCTCGAAGAGATCGTCGAGCGAACAAAGATGAACTGGGACTTTATCGAGCCGGTAGAGTTCAAAGGTGCCCCGACGGAAGAGGACGCCGCACTCTTGAAGCAGCGGGGCAAGGAGCTCGCCCTCAAGGTTAAGGAGTGGGTCGCCACGGCGGCGGACTAGAAGCTTGCACTTCCTACCGACCGGGGGAAGGGAATAACGTCTCGAATATTACCCAACCCGGTCACGTATTGAACGAAGCGCTCGAACCCCAAGCCGAACCCGGAATGCTCGACGGTACCGTACCGCCGGAGGTCGAGGTACCAGCCGTAATCCTCCGGCTCCATCCCGAGCTCTCTCATCCGCTCCTCCAAGACCTCGAGGCGCTCCTCTCTCTGGCTGCCGCCGATAATCTCCCCGAGGCGCGGCACCAGGACGTCCATCGCCCGGACGGTTTTTCCGTCGTCGTTCTGCCGCATGTAGAAGGCTTTTATCTGCTTTGGGTAATCACCGACGATCACCGGACCGCCGAACACCGTCTCCGTCAGGTAGCGCTCGTGCTCCGACTGTAGGTCGCTCCCCCAGGCCGGGGTAAACTCGAACTCCGGAGACCCGGGAGCTGAAAGGGCCGCTATCGCCTCGGTATAGGTGATGCGCCGGAAGGGTGTTTCGACCACCTGCCGAAGGGTAGCGCTCAAGCCTTCGGCGTAGCGTTTCTCGAAGAATTCGACCTCCCGGGGGCACTCCTCGAGGACTACGGAAATAAGAAACCGGACGAACTCCTCCGCGAGGGACATGTTGCAGGCTATGTCGCAGAAGGCCATTTCCGGCTCGATCATCCAAAACTCGGAGAGGTGACGGGAGGTGTTGCTGTTCTCCGCCCGGAAGGTCGGGCCGAAGGTGTAGACCCGGGAGAGCCCGCAGGCACAAGCTTCGGCGTTGAGCTGTCCGCTCACCGTCAGGTACGCCGGTCTGCCGAAGAACTCTCTTCCTGCCTCCTCCCCCTCAAGCTCGCCGGACACCCGAAAGAGGGAGCCGGCGCCCTCCGCGTCGTTGGTCGTGATTATCGGAGTGTGCACGTAGAAGAAGCCCCGCTCCTGGAAGAATCGGTGGACGGCAAAGCTCAGGCTGTTGCGCACCCGCGTCACCGCTCCGAAGGTATTGGTCCGGACCCGGAGGTGGGCGATCTCCCGGAGGAACTCGAGAGTGTGCCCCTTTTTCTGAAGCGGATACTCCGGCGCATCCCCGAGGAGCTCTAACGAGGAGGCCAAGAGCTCCACCCGCTGTCCCTTCCCGGGGGATTCCTGGAGAGTGCCGACTACCCGGACGCTGGCGCCGGTCCCCGCGGCCTTGAGGGCGTGGGTCTCCGCCCCTTCCGGATGCTCGATGACTACTTGAAGGCCGTCGAAGGAGGATCCGTCGTTGATCTCGAGAAAACTCAACTGCTTCCCGCTTCGCTTGGTCCGGACCCACCCGGCAACCGTTGTTTCCTCACCCGGTGTTCCCTCGGAGAGGACCTCGGCAATGCGTCTGTCTGTCGTTGATCTCGGCATAGTTTTAGGTGGTATCACGTCGGGGCGATTGGGTAAAGTGCTGGGGCAGGGTGGTGTTGCCGGGGGCTCCCAAGGGAAAAACCTTCCACCCGGGGCCATTTGACCCCCGGGGAGCCTGCCGGTAGATTCACCCCATGGCACTTCAGGTAATCGGCCGAAAATCCTGTAAAGACACTCAGAAAGCCCTTCGGTTCTTCAAGGAGCGAGCACTTTCACCTCAGTATGTAGATCTCGATCAACGAAGCTTGAGTCCTGGGGAGCTGGAAAACATCTTTCAACACGTCCCGCCGGAGGAGGCGATAGACGAGACCTCGAAACAGTTCAAGAAACGTAATTTGGCCTACCTTACCTACGATCCGCAGGAAGAGTTGGAAGGGGATCAGGGGCTCCTGCGGACCCCGATAGTCCGTTACAGGGGAAAGGCGGTAGCCGGGTACGAGCCGGATCGATGGAAGGACTGGGCGGAACAGGCCAAGGAAGGGTAGGGTAGCCGGACCGATGGAACGAACGAACAATCTACGCATTAGAAGCATGACTCCCTTGGTCTCTCCCCGGGAGCTCAAGGCAGAGTTGCCGATCTCGGATGTTGCCGAGCGGACGGTTATCGAGGGGCGGGAGACGGTCCGCCGAATCCTCAGCGGGCAGGACCCCCGGATGCTCGCCGTGGTCGGTCCCTGCTCGATCCACGACCCGGAGGCGGGGTACGACTACGCCCGGCGGCTGACGAGGCTCCGGGATCACCTCGCCGACGAGATCTTTGTGGTGATGCGGGTCTACTTCGAGAAGCCGAGAACCCGCCTCGGTTGGCGGGGTCTGATTCTCGATCCGGCCCTGGACGGAAGCTACGACATTCCCCGGGGGTTGCGAAGCGCCCGGGAGGTGCTCCTACGGATAAACGAGATGGGGCTCCCGGCGGGATCCGAGATGCTCGATCCCCTGGTGCCCCAGTACATCGCCGACCTCCTATCCTGGGCTTCCATCGGTGCCCGGACTACCGAATCGCAGACCCACCGGGAGATGGCCGGCGGACTTTCCATGCCCGTCGGATTCAAGAACGGGACCGACGGAAGCGTCGAAGCCGCGGTCAACGCCATGGCTTCCTCCAAGTCGCCCCGGAGCTTCATCGGTATCGACAACGAAGGCCGTACGAGCATCCTCGAGACCTCGGGGCACGAAGACACCCATCTGATCCTCCGGGGAGGAAAAGACGGCCCCAACTATCACGACGAGGCCGTAGAGGACGCCCTCACTGCTCTCCGGGATGCCGGTCTCCGGGGGCGCATCGTTGTCGATTGCGCCCACGGCAATAGCCGGAAGGATCTTACTCGACAGGAGAAGGTGCTGAAGTCGGTGATCCGACAGCGCCTCGAAGGCCGGAGGGAGCTCTTAGGGTTTATGATCGAGAGCAATCTCTCGGAGGGGCGCCAGGACATTCCGGAGGACCCCCGACAACTCACCTACGGTGTATCGATTACCGACCCCTGCATCGGTTGGGAGACGACCGAACGTTTGCTAACCGAGGCTGCCGATAAACTGAAGCAATCGGCAAGCTAAAGCGATCGACACGTTGATATGATCGTGGCCGGGGACCGGCCGCGGTCCCCGGCAGCCGGGTCGTCCTAGACGTTGTACGTACCGGAAGCGACGTCGCCACCGGTTCCCGTCCAATTGGTATGGAAGAACTCGCCCCGGGGCTTATCCACCCGCTCGTAGGTATGGGCTCCGAAGTAGTCTCGCTGGGCTTGGATCATGTTTGCCGGGACCCAGGCGCTCCGATAGCCGTCGTAGAAGGCCAGGGCCGTCGAGAAGGCGGGCATCGGGATGCCGGCGAGGGCCGCCTGGGCAACCACCCGGCGCCAAGAATCCTGACAGTCGTCGATGATGTTCCGGAAGAAGTCGTCCAAGAGTAGGCTCTTGAGCCCCTTGTTTCGGTCGAAGGCCCGCTTGATGTCCCCGAGGAAGGCGCTTCGGATGATGCATCCCCCCCGCCAGAGGTTTGCCACCGCGCCGAAATTTATGTTCCAGCCGTATTCGTTGGCCGCTTCGGCTATCTGCATAAAGCCCTGGGTGTAGCTTATGACCTTTGACGCAAGCAGCCCTTTGCGGATGTCTTCGATAAAGCTCTTTTTGTCGAGGGTGATCATCTGCTCCGGACCCCTGAGCTTTTTGGAAGCCTCGACCCGTTCCTCCTTTATCGCCGAGAGAGCCCGGGCAAAGACGGCTTCGACGATGAGCGTGACGGGCACGCCGAGGGTCAGGGCGTCGATACCGGTCCACTTTCCGGTCCCCTTCTGCCCCGCCGCGTCGAGGATCTTCTCGACCAAGGGTTCTCCGGCCTCGTCCCGATACCCGAGGATGTCCCGGGTTATCTCGATCAGAAAGCTGTCGAGCTCGGTCGCGTTCCAGGCGGCGAAGACCTCGTGCATCTCCTCGGCTGAGAGGCCGAGCCCTGCTTTTAGGAGGTGATAGGCTTCGGCGATCAGTTGCATGTCGCCGTACTCGATGCCGTTGTGGACCATTTTGACGTAGTGTCCCGCTCCTTCGTCACCGACCCAGTCGCAACACGGCTCGCCGTCGGGAGTCTTGGCCGAGATGTCCTGGAGAATACTCTTGACGGCAGGCCAGGCGTCGGGGTGACCCCCGGGCATGATGGACGGTCCGAATCGAGCCCCTTCCTCCCCGCCGGATACGCCGGTACCGATAAAGAGAATACCCTTCTCCGCGAGGTCTCGGGTACGGCGGTTGCTGTCGGGAAAGTGGGAGTTTCCCCCGTCGATGATGATGTCACCCTTTTCCAGGTGCGGGAGGAGGCCTTCGATAAACCTATCGACCACCTCGCCGGCTTTGACCATCAACATCACTCGCCGGGGCTTCTTGAGCACCCCGATGAACTCTTCGATCGAGCGGGTCGCGATAATCGTGTCTCGTCCCGCGGCGGGACCCTCGACGAAGTCGTCCACCTTGCTGGTCGTTCGATTATAGACGGCTACCGAATAGCCGTGATCGTTCATGTTGAGAACGAGGTTCTGTCCCATTACCGCGAGGCCGATGAGCCCGATGTCTGCTTGTTGTGCCACTGTGAATCTCCTCTGTTGCGACGCCGGTCCGGCGTCGGTTAGGCGCCGGTCCAGGGCGGATGCTCCGGCAGGGCGCTTCGAAAATCGTTTAAGAGGCCCTCTTGATAGGAGCCCACGTACTGCTCTCTCAGGAAGGTCTCGAGACCTTCGTTGAGGAGGCGCTCCCAGGACTCTTCCTCGCGTCCCGGGACGACCGGAAAGAAGCACGCGCCCACCGCTTCGGCAGCCTTCAGGTCCCCCGGGGCGTCACCAATCATCAAGATACGGCTCGCCTCGTACTTTCCCCCGGCGGTGCCTTGCAGGTGCTCGCCCTTGGTTCCCATTTCCTGCCCGCAGATAAGGGCCGCCATCGAATCGATGTTCTGTTCCTGCCATTCCCGTTCCAGCGCCTCCAAGGGAGTCTGCGATACGACGACGACGTCGCAATCGTTTTGCATCTTTTCTAGGGCCGCCCGGACGAAGGGAAAGGGAGGAACTCCCCGAACGATCTTCTCGACGGCAGCATTAACGTCGAGGGACCAGGCCATTACCCTTTTAAGCTCCTCGTTTCCCGTCCGTTCGATTTCTTCCTGAAGCGCCGGATTACCGAGTTTGTTCTCCCGTTCGACCCAGGCCGCCAAATTGGGAAGCTTCGGGGGGGTGACACCTCGGCGCTTGGCCTCGGGGTGCTCCTCGACGAGGGAGAGGGCCCGCAGAACCGCCTTGAAACGATTGATACCCCGCGTCGTGCTGTAAAGATTGACGAACTCCCAAACTTCTCGGGCGTACTTTGAAACCGCCTGGAGCTCGTAATGGTTGACGAAAGCGGGACAAAAGCACTCTTTGTGCTTTATCTCCATCGAGTCGAAGACACATCCGTCGGAGTCGATGCCGACGAAGAAGTCGTGTTTCTTGGAAAAATCGGAAAGGCGCGTAGACACGGTGATGAACTCCTCTTTTAAGAGAATCTGCCACGGCCCCCGGGGAAGTATCAACCACTTTGTTGATGCATAAGCATCAAATCCCGGCGGGCGAAGCCG
>JBKHCS010000131.1:0-7897 GCA_046541715.1 Spirochaetaceae bacterium | reverse complement strand
GACGGGCTGTCCAGTGCGATGTACTCAGCGATCTCCTCCAGATCGCGCAGAGCCGGCCGCGACCAGATCAGTCGAGCCACTTGCTCATCTTCTTCTTCGCTTCTTCCTCAGAATACGTCCGTTCTTCCAGTAATGCCCGCTCCCCGCTAACGATACCTTCCAAGACTCGCAGTTTGTTCTGCATAAACTCGAAGGAGTCGACATCCACGAGATACGCTGATGGTTTCCCATGCTCGGTAATCAGCACGGATTCACCCGATTCGCGTATGTCAGACAAGATGCGGGTTGCTTGCCGCTTGAGATTGGTAACGAGTTCAGTTTTCATGCCATAGTGATACTTTAGTGATACATTATTGTCAAGCCGATGCTCCGGAAGCGTGCCTCTCCGGAAGCCACTGACGTACCGCGTCGATCTGCTCGATAGACCCAGTTGGGAACATCGGGAGGATGAGAACCGCCACGTGGTTGGATTCGTGGGCTTCCGGCCTGCGCTCGGGGCTTGATCAGGAGATCACGGCCTTATCGGTCCACCCATGTTCTTTGCAAGGTCCTGATTCCCAAAGCGGAACTCTCAAACCGCTGTTGACATCGGCCCGGCAAGCCGACGGATAATGCCACGATCGAGTCGTTCAACGGCAGCTACCGGAACGAGTGTCTGCAAACACACAGGTTTCTTTCTCTTCCAGACGCCCGGATCACGATAGGAAATTGGCGGATCGGGTACAATGAATTCCGTCCACATAGCTCGATTCAGAACAGGACACCGACTGAGTTCTATCGGGAGCAGTTGCTCGTGCCCCGGCCTGTTAGGCCGATTTAATGATACTCGCCGTGTCCAGAAAACCGGGGAAGACCAAATTTGTCTCCTTCTGAGACTATCAGGTTCCTACAATTTCGGGGGAGTTCCAGCGAGGAATGCAAGCGCACTGCCCCGTCGCCACCGACCGGTCAGCAAGTCGTCCGGGAAGAGCACGACGAGCTCTGCGCGCTTGACCATCCAGAGGTGCGGCGGCGAGAGAAGCCTAACCGCCTCGATGATTGTGTGCATTCCTCCGAGCCGGAATTCAGATCGATACCGATCCCGGGGTCAGTGGCATCCTTTATCGAACTTGGCCCTAGGGGATCCTGCCCACCAACCGGTAAAGCTCCTCCCGGCTTATGGCGTGCCACACCGGCCGCCCGTGGGGACACCGGGCGTTGTCCAGGGCGAAGGTCTCCTCGAGGATAGCCTGAGCCGTAGCCGGGTCCACCCGGTCCCCCTCCTTGATTGCCGCCTTACAGGCCAGGATCGCGAAGAACTCCTGCTTTAGGTTTCCCTCGTCGAAGTCCAGGTTGGTCAGAGTGTCCGCCAGGGCCCGGGGGCTCCCGGAGGCGCTTGCCGGTACCGCGGCTATCTCCCAGGTCCCGTCCTCCTCATTCTTCCGCAGTTCCACGCCGATCTCCGCCAGCCTCGGAGCCTGATTCTCCAGGTACCGGGCCATCTCCTCTTCGAGATCCAGGGGTATCGGGTGGAGGAGCCGTTGGGCCGGCGAGTTCCGGGCGATCTTCTCGTAGAGGAGCCGTTCGTGGGCCGCGTGCTGATCGACAATGTAGAAGACATCATCCATCTCCCCGAGGAGAAAGACGCCGAAGAGCTGGCCGAGGTAGCGAAGGCGGCCGGAGGCAGGCGGCAGCTCCAGTGCCCGGGAAAGATCAAAGGCCTGGTCTTTGGGTCCTCCTTGGCGGGCGCCGGCGGAGGGCAGAAGCGGGGCGCCGGCCTCGCCTCGCGGCGACGTGCTCCAGGCGGCAGGGAGGTTAGCCCTCTCCGGCCGGGCCGGGACGCCTCCGTCCGGCGGCCCGCCGGTACTGGTTCCGCCGCCCCAGGGCCCGTTTCCGCCGCCCCAGGGCCCGGCCCCACGGTCCCGGGCTCCGGGGTCCCGGGGTAACCGATCGAAGGCGAGCAGTCCCTCGGGGCTGGGGCTGCGTCCGGCCGCCCGAAGATCGAAGCTGTGGGAGAGGCTCCGGAGAGTCTCGGTGATACGCCGGTGAATCGTCGGCAGGTCCTTGAACCGGGCTTCCCGCTTGGCCGGATGGACGTTAAAGTCGACCAGCTCCGGGGAGAGGGAGAGAAAGGTGAAAACCACCGGATGCCGTCCCCCGGGAAGATAGCCCTGAAAGCCGTACTCCGCCGCCTGGACGAAGGCGTACTCCCAGATCCGCCTCCGGTTTACGAAGCTCTGGATCAGCTTCCGGTCGTTTCTCCAGAGTGCGGGCCCCGGGGTAACCAGAACCACCTCGAACCCGGGGCCGCTCCCCGAGACCTCCCGGAGATCGACGAGCTCCGGAAAGACCCGTTTGATTCTCTCGATTCGGCCTTCCGGGGGAAGATGGTCTCTGAGGGCGCCGTCGGAAAAGAGACGGAAGCCGATCTCCGGGAAGGCGAGGGCCTTCTCGAGAAACACGTCCCGGATCATTCGGGATTCGGTCGCGGGCCGCCGGAGAAAACGCCGCCGCGCCGGGAGGTCGGCAAAGAGGCCCGAGACGGCGATACGGGTTCCCGGGGCTCCGGCCGCCGCCGCCGAGGCTTCGCGGCGCCCTGCGACGACAAGAAGCCGCTGCGCGGCATCGCTCTCCGGCGGCCGGGAGATTATCTCGAGGCGGCTAACCGATGCGATACTCGCCAGGGCCTCACCCCGAAAGCCGAGGGAGGTCGCCGTCTCCAAGTCGGCCTCGCCGGCAATCTTAGAGGTGGCGTGGGAGTACCAGCAAAGCTCGAGGTCTTCCGGGGGCATGCCCGACCCGTCATCCTGAACGACGATCTCCTCCAATCCGCCCTGCCGCAGCCGTACCTCGATACTCCCGGCCCCGGCGGCGATACGCCGGGCGACCGCGTCGTCGAGGATCCGGATCGGTCTTCGAGGAGAAGGGAGATTAGCGGATGACATGCCGTTTCCCGTTAGTATCCGATTCTGGTTTCGATGGTGACGGTGGTCGCCGTTTCCGGGCGGCCGTCTTTATAGGCGATCTCACCGCCGTCAGTATAAACGAGGGCGGTAGAGGCCGTCATCGCCAGCGAAAGTCCCGGCGAGAGGCGGTAGGCGACCTCGCCTCGGAGCGTCGTATCCGCGTCGAAGAGGCCGGCTCCGTCGTAGTCCCCGCGACCGTAGAGGGTCGGAACAAAACCGCGACGCTCGTACCGGAACGCCGCCGAAAGAGGAATCGGAAGGAGCCCCTCCTCCGCCCGGAGTTCGACGAGAAGCTGATCGTCGTCGGCAGGTTGCCACCCGCCGGTTTCTTCGACTTGCCAGGGCCAGAGATAGCCGGCCCGGAGCAACAGGCGCTCCCGGACTAAGGAGAGCGACGCTTCCCCGTAGAACCCCATCCCGTAGTTGGCGTACCGGTCGGCCTCGTTGTCCACGAAGTAGCCGACCGTCTCCGCCGCGAGGCGGCCCCGAAGGCGGTCGTAGGGGCCCGACACGTAAAAGGGGCGGAAGATTCCCCGAAAAGTCCGGTAGTCACCCCGGAAACGAACGGCGCCGAACCGCCCTAGAACGCCGGTCATGGTCCCGAAGTTCAAGAGCTCTCCCGATTCCGGGTCCACGACAATACCGGTTTGGAGGCCTCTATCGGCTCCGTTCCCGATCGTGACGTCTTCCCGAAGGTAGGGTATCGGGGCAGCGATATCCGAGAACGCCACCAGGCGTAGTCTCTCCGAATCGACGACGGGAAACTCCAGGTCGAGGCCGACGTTGATCAGAATCGGGTCGGTTGTGCGCGTTTCGGCGTACAGCAGTTCGTGCTCCGGATCGACGGTGCCTTGGGGGAGGTTTGACGACGGACCCAGATCTGCCGTCGCCGAAAGACCAAAAGCGAGAGGAGCCGAAAAGGGGCGATAGTAGAACCTGGCGCCGTAGAGTGCCGGATGGAGCAGATCGTTGACCAGAATCTCGACGCCGTTGCGAACACGGTCTATGCCTAGGTTTAACCCGATTCGTCGAGTAGCGGGAAAGTCCCAGTCGTTGGCATAGTCGTGGACGAGGATGCCGTGACCGAGGGTCATGCTCGTGAGGTTTCCCACCTTCGCGAAGAATGGGTCCCCCTGCTCGCCGTACCGGGCGTACCGGACCTTGAGTGCCGCGTCGGTCGCGAGGTCTCCGAGGGCTCCCCAGGGATCCTCCCCCCAGTCCTGGTCCGCGCCGAAGGACCATTCGTTGTTTCCTCCGGGGCGATACCAACTCGTGGCGTCGAAGAGATTGTCCGAATAGACGATCGGGACGTAGAAGCCCAGGGCAAACCGGTCCCGCCGAATCTCCGGCTGAACGACGAGCTTGCCGTAGGTCCGGCCGTCGAGGAGCACGGACCCGGCCTCGAGGCGGGCAAACTCGAGGAATCGGTCGGTTACCACGTTCCCGACCGTCGGGTCGGGGGCCCGGCGGGACTGGTCCGAAGGTTGGGGTTCTTCCTCGGTTCCCCCGGGCTCCGGATCCGCGGTCTCGGTGTCCGAAGGCGGCTCACCCTCCGGCGGGTTTACATCGAGGGGCTCCAGGGCCTGGAACTCCAGGCTATCGAAGAGAGAGCGTAACTGATCGGCGGGGATCGGGTCCGCTCCGAAGATCTCGGCGAAGACGTCTGCCCCTTGGCCTTCGCTTACGAGGACCGATTCTCCGGTGGTAAGATTCGTGAATTCAACACCACCGGATCGAACAAAGATCGCGTTGCTTCTGTTTGGAACGACGTCTAGTACGAAGTCCGTTCCTCGGACGCCCCCGACGGCGAAGGGGGTACGGAACTCGTACGCGGAGCCCCCGGCCCGGGCGGCTACGGCCCGGATACGACCGACGGAAAGGTCGAAGGTGCTTCGGTCGGCCCCTTCCCGGCCTTGAATCGAGTCGATGGCGAAGGCGGTCTGGGAACCGACTTTGATGATGGTGCCGTTCGGCTCGAGGCGGAGCTCAACGGTCGAGTCGAAGGTCTGAATAAAGTCTCCGGGGAAGAGGGCCTGCCCCAGGAAGACGTCCCGGGGGATTCCATCGGCATCGGTAATCTCAACCTCGAACTCGTCCTCGAAATACTCGAGGACCGCCCGGGGCTCGGTCTGGGCGTAGACGGCGGGGGTAGCCCAGGTGAACGAGGCGAGCGCCGCGACGGCAAGAAGACTGCGAAACCGAAGCTTACTGCAAGACAATGGTGCTCTCCAAACCCGAGGAGACCTGCCAGGGATCTCCCTCGGCGAAGGGATCGTGCCGGAGCCGGTAGACAATGGAAAGGGTAGTCGGCCCGGTTTGATACCCGAAGCGGGCTAGAATCAGTGAATTCTCCGGGTCGCCCAGGGCGCCTAAGCTTCCAATGTCCCGCTTGGTGTACTCTCCTTCCAGGGAGAAGCCGGCGAGGAGGCCGGGACCCACGGCAAGGGAGCTCCGGAGCGTGGGGTTGGTGCCGGAACCCGCTCCCAAGGGGCCCTCAACCGAGCTCCGAAAGAGTAGCGAGTCGTCGAAGAAGGCGATCCCGAGGGTCCCCTGCCATCCCCAGTACTTCGGGGTGATGGTTTCGTCGGCGTCGTAGAGTAAGAACTGTTCGAGGCGAAAGAGATCGTAGGAACCGTCGAAGTAAACCGGAACAAAGTTTTCCCCGAGGTACCGGAGTTGGCCTCCGTAGAGGAGGTGGCCGAATAGTCGTCCCCCGAAACCGACCATGCCACCCGGGCTCTCATCCTGCCGGACGTAGTCGCCGAAGGTCGCAAGGGTAAGAGCGTCCCGGGAAAGAATCGGGAGCCGGAAGTCGACACCCCAGATGAGGACCTCTGCGGACGAATCGACCGTGCCGTCGAAGGTCTCGCTCTTCTCGGCGAAGTAGTAGGGGTCCCTGTCGGTTGCGACGGTCGAGCCGATCTGGAGAGCCGATATTAGGGGGATCTGCGTCCCTGCGAGGGGCCGGAAAAAAAGCCTTCCTGCCAGCATGTCGAGGGCCGCCAAATTTCCGGCGAGGGTCTCGAGGCCGACGTAGGGGAATCCGACCAGATTACCGTCGACGTCGAGTTGCACCCCGACGACACGGAGATCCGGGAGGTACCGGGTATTCGCGTACCCACCGACGATAAAACCGTTTCCCAAGGTGGCATCGTCGAGGGAGCCGAAGCGGGCGTAGAGGGGATCGCCCTTTTGGGCCCACCGGAGGTAGGCGAGCTTGGCGAGGTAGATCTCGAGAAAGCTGCGGTCCTCTGAGGGAACCCAGTCCTCCCTTCGAACCGCGAAGTCGTTTCCATCACCACCGGTAAACCGGTAGTTCAAACCCAGGTCCAGGCCAAGGCCGAGCTTCCCGTATGCGATCTCCGGTCGGAACGCCAAGAACTGGTACGTTGCGGGCTCGGTGCCGGACCCTTCGGGATACGTTTGGACTCCGAGGCCGAGCGACAGGCCAAAGGAAAGCTCCGGAGCCGGGCTCTCGTCGGTGGAAGACTCCTGGGCAAAAGACAGGGCTCCAAAAAACACAAGCAAAGCTACAAATGCCCAGTTTCTCACTACTGACAGACTATACCTCGATTGGGTTGGATTGACCACGGGCTCCGGTCGGGGCTGGGCCGAGCAGGCTTAATAGGTCAGCTGCCCCTCGATGCCCCCTTGGAGTCCAAGAAGGTACTGATTCTGTTGTTTACCTTCAAGCTCGAAGGGCTCGACCCCAAAGCCGACATCTGCGTAAACGCGAATCCGGCCGCGATCCGGGATTTCCAGCGATGTCTCGTGGCCGACGACCACCGTCTGTCGCCGGGGGGGAATTTCCTCCGGGGCGACGATGCTCGAAAAGGTCAACGACTCGGTATGGAGAAAATAGGCCCCTCGCTCGGCGAGGCCTTCCAGGCGCGGGCGGCTTAAGAGAGCGACGGGATAGCTCCGCCAACTGTATCGAAGGGCCGTGTCCACCGTGGTAACCGGGTCCTCCCGGCGGTCCAAATCCAGGCTGTTTTCCAGGGTGAACTGCCGGAAGTTTGCACCGTAGAGGGCGACGAGCGTCTGGAAAACGAGCTGCCAGTCTACCTCGTCCCCCGGGAGCCGCCGGTCGATCGTGACCGAAGCGCTGTTGGTTATCTCGTCGCTCTGATAGAAGCTAAAGGTCGGGGTGGTCCCAAAGCGGCCGAAGAGGTTCAGCGCAATGGTCGTCAGCTCCAGGTTCCAACTGTAGCGCTCTGTGAGGGCATCGCTCTCCCGGGTCAGGGTCCGGCCGAAGGCCGTGGAGGCGGAGGCGGGGACGAAGAGGTCCCGGATCTCCGAGTGAGTGCTCCGGGTCAAAGCCAGGGAGGCCTCCGGGGTGTAGGTCGCGTAGTCGTATCCCAGGGTGTCCCGGACGAAGAGCTCCCTTTCCCGGGTGCCCCCGAGCTCCCAGAACGGTGCCGAAGCGAAGAGATAGCGCTGAGCCCCTGAGTCGCTGCCCCAATCAGAGAGGTCCTCGGCGTAGACTGTGTTGTCACTCTCCGACGCGGTAAAGGAGTAGCTCCGGCGGTAGCCGGGGGTCAGCGTCAGGCTCCGGGGCGGCGCGTCGACTAAGGCGATGGGTGTCGAGACACCGAGGCTCCCGCGGTTTATCTGGACCCCTTCAGAAGCGCTCCGGTTTTCGTAGCCGAGGTCTATCTCGATATTCGTCCCGACGAAGCGGTCGCTCCAGACGAAGCTCTGGGAGCTCTCCCCCGTCCGGGTCGGCTTGTCGCCTTCGGAGAAGGGGGCCACGAGGGTGTAGCCGTCGACCCAGGACTCGCCGTAGCCGGCGGCGGAGAGCTCGTACCCCCCGGCCTGGTGGCCGAAGCGCACCAGGCTCTCCATCGCAAACCGGTCGCTCCAGAGCGACTGCCCGTCCAGGGACCACTCCTGCGTCAGGCTCCGGTTGCGTAAGGTCGCGTCGGTATCGAACCGCAGGGCACCGACATCCT
>JBKHCS010000130.1:0-7908 GCA_046541715.1 Spirochaetaceae bacterium | reverse complement strand
CTACCGGTCCTTAAGACTCACGTACTTCCGATGCGGCACGACGTTCTTGTAGGCCGGACGGATAATCCGGCCGCCGCTCACCAGCTCCTCGATGCGGTGGGCGCTCCACCCGGCTACCCGGGCCACCGCAAAGATCGGCGTGTAGAGGTCTTCCGGGATGTTTAGAAGCTTGTAGACAAAGCCGGAGAAAAAGTCGACGTTCGCCGCCAGGGGCTTGTCGCTCTTTTTTACTTCGGCAAATAGCTTCGGCGCAAGGCGCTCGACGGTCGTGTAGAGATCGAACTCCTTGATGTGCTCCTTATCTCCCGCCAACTCCCGGGCCTTTTCTTTGAGGAGCACCGCCCGGGGATCCGAGAGCGTGTAGACCGCGTGACCGATCCCGTAGATAAGCCCGCTTCCGTCGTGGGCCTCCCCTTTCAGAACCTTTCGCAGATACTCCGCTACTTCCTCTTCGTCACCCCAATCCGAGACGTTCGCCTTTACGTCGTTCATCATCGAGGCGACCTTTGCGCTGGCCCCGCCGTGTTTCGCACCCTTCAACGAGCCGACCCCGGTAGCGATAGCCGAATAGGTGTCCGTCGCGGCACTGGAAACCACGTGGACCGAGAAGGCGGAGTTGTTTCCGCCGCCGTGCTCGGCGTGGAGAGCCAGGCAGAGATCGAGGGTCTCCGCCTCGAGGCGGGTGTACTTCTGATCGGGGCGAATCATCAAAAGCAGATTCTCGGCGGTCGAGAGGTCCGGCTTCGGCGTGTGAATGTAGAGGCTTTCCTCGTGGTAGTAGTGCCGTTTGGCTTGGTAACCGTAGGCGACGAATCCCGGAAACATTGCGATTAGACTAATGCACTGACGCAATACGTTCTTAACCGAGAGGTCTTCGGCATCATCGTCGTAGGAATAGAGAGCAAGGACCGACCGCGCCAACTTGTTCATGATGTCCGAGCTCGCGTGGTTTAGGATCATCACCTCGGTAAAGCTTTCAGGGAGCTGACGATAGGTTCCAAGGACCTCCTTGAATTCCTCGAGCTGCGCCATCGACGGGAGATGCCCGAAGAGCAAGAGGTAGACTACTTCTTCGAAACCGAACCGTTGATCCGCCTGGAACCCTCGAACGATATCGTAGACGTCGAGACCCCGGTAGAAGAGGCGGCCGTCCGTCGGAACCTTCTCCACGTCGTCTATGACGTACCCGTGGACTTCGCCGATCTCGGTTAGCCCGATCAGCACGCCGGTGCCGTCCTCGTTCCTCAAACCCCGCTTGGTGTTGTACTTCTTGTGAAGCTCCGGGTCGATGTAGCTGTAGGACTCCGCCATCGATGCGTGGGAGTCTAGAAAGCGATCCGTCAGGGAACCTGTTGCTGTCTCCATAGATTCAGACTATAGCAGAACCACTGCGGAGAAGAAACAACTCCAAGATATCGTGACCCTTCTTCCGGGCTTTCCGCTCGAAGGCGGTCGTCGGGCGCCAGGGCCGGGGGGGCGCGAAGCCCGGGTAAGGATTGACGAAGACCGGCTGTGGGCCCGACGGCATTGCTGCCGGGGCCGGGGCGCCACCGTCGCCGTCGACGGACGGACCGCCGGCCGACCGGCAGAAGGCCACCTCCAGGGCTTCCCGCATCTGATCGGCGTAGTCCTGCCAGTCGGTTACCACATAGAGGTACCCACCGGGGGCCACCCGGTGCGCCAAGAGCTTCAGGAACTCCGGCTGGATCAGCCGCCGTTTATGGTGGCGTTTCTTCGGCCACGGATCGGGGAAGAAGATATGAACCCCGTCGAGGCTTTCGTCGCCGAGATAATCCCGCAGAAGGGTGACGCCGTCGACGGTGACAATCCGCAGGTTGTCGAGACCCCGCTTCTCGATATCCAGCAGAAGCTTTCCGACACCCGGTCGGTGCACCTCGACCCCGAGAAGATTAAAGCGCTTCTGGGACGACGCAAAGGCGGCGGTCGCCTCCCCCATGCCGAAGCCGAACTCGACAATCAACGGCAGACCCGGGTTTGGAAAGGCGTTCCGGGGCCAGCCGGCAGACGTGGCCCCCGAGGCGATCCTTGTTACCGAGGGGGGCTCCGGTGGCTCCACAATATAGGCGGGTCCGAGCTCCTCCAGCGCCCGCCGTTGGGCGTCGGTCATCCGTGTCCGGCGAAGGGCGAAGGTGCGTACTTCGCCTACTGGTCGGTACTCCCGGTCCTCCGAGGGGGATCTGGGGCCGGGCATGCTCAGACGCTCTCCACCGTTTCCGACAGGTTGAGAAGGGCCTCGACTTCCAGAATGGTATCGCACCCGAGGAGCAACTGCGCAAGCTTCTCGGCCTCTTCGGTTTTGAGGGCTGCTACGAGTCGCTTCATCTGCGGGATATGCCGCGGCTCCACGCTGAGCGCCCGAATTCCGATTCCCACGAAAAAGGGGAGCATGACGGGATCCGAGGCGGCGTCACCGCAAATAGAGAGGGGGCAGTCGGCCTCGGCCGCCGCATCGGCTATGCGCCGGATGGCCCCGAGGACCGCGGGATGATGCTGTTTGTACATGCCGCTGACCCGGTCGTTTCCCCGGTCCACACCGAGGAGGTACATCACCAGGTCGTTGGAACCGATCGACAGAAAGTCGGCGGCTCGAGCAAGCGCACCGGCGGACTCGACGGCGCTCGGTAGCTCTATCATCGCGCCGAGGGAAGGCTCGGTGTTGTGGAGGGTCCCCTCGGCGTCGAGCTCTCGCAAACAGGCGTCGACAACATCCCGGGCCGCCAAGAACTCGTCGAGGGAGGAGATCATCGGAAACATGATGTGGAGCTTGGAGTCGACCCCGGCCCGGAGCATCGCCCGGAGCTGCTCTTTGAAGATCTCGATATTCGAAAGGGAGAAACGGATTCCCCGGAACCCGAGAAAGGGGTTTGTCTCCTCGAAACCGGGCTGGGGCATCGCCTTATCACCTCCGATGTCCAAGGTCCTCAGGATGGTCTCTTTCTCCGGTCCGAGGGCGTTGAGGACCCGGCGGTAGATGCTGTACTGCTCCTCCTCGCTCGGAAAATCGCTGCGAACCAGAAAGGGAAACTCGCTCCGGTAGAGACCGATTCCCTCGGCGTGGTATGCGACGGCGCTCCGAACGTCGTTGATAATGTTGATGTTGGCCATTATTCGAACGCGCACGCCGTCTGCCGTAAAGGCTTTCCGGGGAACGTCGACCTCCCCTTCGCCGCGCCGGAGTGCCAAGGCCTCGTTGTACTTCGCGAGGACCGTCTCGTCCGGAGAGACGTAAACGACACCGTGCTGGGTGTCTATAATCAGCTCCGTGTCGACCGGCAGACTCAAGAGCCTGCTATCCCGAACCAGGATGACGGGGAATCCGAGAGACCGGGCGAGGATGGAGATATGAGCGGTCATGCCACCGTCCATGAGGACGACGCCTTCGGCGTGCTGGGCGTAGATCTTGATTAGCTCCGAGGGAAAGAGCTCCCGGGCCACCACGATTTGGTTCGAGTAGTCGCCTTCGTCGTCGACTCCGCCCGAAAGATTCCGGAGTAACCGGTGGCCGAGGTCTTTGACGTCCTGAGACTTCTCGGCGATTCGGGAGTTCTTGCTCTTGGAAAAGATGTCTACGTAGTGGTTCACGACGGTCACGACGGCTTTTTCCGGTGGCGCCCCGTCCCGAACCAAGCGAAGCATTTCCCCCGTAAACTCCTCGTCCTTGAGCATCAGGAGATGGGAGCTAAAGATCAGCCGGGCCACGTCCGAGAGGTTATCCTCCACCTCTCGTTGAAGCTCCTCGAGCTGCCGCTGCGTTTGGGTCACGGCATCTTGGAACCGTTGGGCCCCGGTTTCCCCGTCTACCTGGAGATGGATAACCGAGTTGAGCTGAGCGGTTCGCTCACCGAGGGTTACCGCGACGCCCCGGGCGAGTCCGTCGGACACGCCCTTGCCGCGGACCGTTTGAACGACCTGCTCTTCCGCCGCCGCGGCGCTTTGCCGCTCCGCGTGAATCTCCATTAGAATTTCGACGTTCTCGAGGGTTGCCGCGAGCTGACTCGCGATTGCCTGGATAGCCCGGGTGTCGTGGATATCGAAGTAATCCGGACGCCGGTGCTGCAGGACCATAACGCCGATCCGGTTGAGGCCCCGCTTTATGGGCACCGCGAGGAAGGATTCGTAGGGCTCCTCCCCGAGCTCCGGGAAAAACTTGAAGTGCGGATTCTTCTTGGCCCGGGCCTCCCGGATAGGCCGCAATTCCTTCAGCGCCCGTCCGGTAATCCCCTCCCCCACCGAAAGCTCCACCTCTCCGACCAACTCGGCGTTCAAACCTCGGGTAGCCCGGAGAATCAGACGGTGGGCGGCCTCGTCGTAGAGATAGACCGAGCAGACGTCGGCGTCCATGTGGTCGGCGATGCGGTCCACCACGTCCTGGAGAAACTCCCCCATGTTGGTCCGCTTCTCGAAGAGTCCCGAGAGCTCGCCGATACTCCACACCAAGTCGATATTGTTCTTACCCATGGTTAACGCCTGTTTCGCTGAATAGCCATTGTAACACGGCTAGACCAATGCCGAAAGTCTGCCCCGGAGGAACTCGCTCTTTTCTCGTAAGCCCACGGCGGTGGTATCCAGAATGAGGGTATTGGGCCTATTCGGGTCCAGGCGGACCGTGTTCCCACCGGTGGCAATGACGTGGAGGATTCGATCGACCGAAACTTTGGCAACCTTTGAGAACGTCACCTCTACCTTTCCCCGGCGCTCCTTCAAGCTGGAGATAAAGAGCTGCTTGCAGAGAATACGGATCTCGGCCAGGGAAAGAAGGCTTTCGACCTCCTCCGGGAGGGGCCCGAAGCGGTCGACGAGCTCGGCGTGGACACTCGAGAGCTCCTCTTCGTCGGAGATGGCGGCAATTTTCTTGTAGACTTCCATCTTTTCCATCGGCTCCTCGATGTAGGAGTCGGGAATAAACCCGGAGTAGTCAAGCTCTAGGTAGACCTCCGGCGCCGCCTCCTCCGCGCCCCCTTCGAGGCGTTTGAGGGCGTTCCCTAAGAGTTTCAGGTACATGTCGAATCCGACCGAGAGAATATCTCCGCTCTGCTCCCGCCCGAGAAGGTTTCCGGCTCCCCGAACCTCCATGTCCTTGAGGGCAATCTTGAACCCGCTCCCGAGGTCGGTAAAGTCGGAGATAATCCGGAGTCGCTTCATCGCAAGCTCCGAAAGGACCCTCTGGTCGGGGTAGAAGAGGTAGGCGTAGGCCAACCGCTCGGAACGACCCACCCGGCCCCGGAGCTGGTAGAGCTGGGAGATTCCGTACATATCCGCCCGGTCGATAATGATGGTGTTGACGTTCGGGATGTCGATCCCGTTTTCGATAATCGTCGTCGAGACCAAGACCTGGGAGCCGCCGTGGACGAAGCGGTGCATTATGTCCTCGAGCTCTTCGGAGGTCATCTGCCCGTGGGCGGTGTCGATTACCACGTCCGGCAACAGGCGCGTCAGAAACTCCCGGACGTTCTCCAGCGTGTCGATACGGTTATGAAGGTAGTAGACCTGGCCTCCCCGGTCGAGCTCCCGGCGAATCGCCCGGGTAACGAGCTCTTCGGAAAACTCCCGGATATGCGTTTCGATCGGCCTGCGGTTGTGGGGCGGGGTGTTCAGTACCGACATATCGCGTATCTTCAGGAGCGACATGTGGAGGGTCCGGGGAATCGGCGTGGCGGTCAGGGCCAACGCGTCGACCGAGGTCTTGAGCTCCTTGAGTCGCTCCTTGTCCTTTACCCCGAATCGCTGCTCCTCATCGACGATGATAAGTCCTAAATCCTTGAACCTGACGTCCCGCTGGAGAATCCGGTGGGTCCCGATAACCAGATCAACCTTGCCCTCCTCCAAACCCTTGAGGGTCTTGCGCTGTTCGGACTTGGGAACAAACCGAGAGAGCATCGCCGCGACGATCGGAAAGCCGTCGGTCCGCTCGGTGATGGTCTCGAAGTGCTGCTCCGCGAGAATGGTAGTCGGCGCGAGAAAGGCGACCTGTTTGCCCGCCGAGACGGCCTTGAAGGCTGCCCGCATGGCGACCTCGGTCTTGCCGTAGCCGACATCCCCACAGACCAACCGGTCCATCGGCGTCGGTCGCTCCATATCGGCCTTTACCTCTTCGATACACCGCAGCTGGTCCGGGGTCTCTTCGTAGGGAAAATTCGCCTCGAAGTCGAGTTGCCATTCGGCGTCCGGCGGAAAGGCGAATCCTTGGGTCTTTTGGCGCCGGGAATAGAGGGTAATCAGCCGACCCGCGAGATCCTCGACGCTCTTTTGGACCTTGCCCTTCCGGGCCTCCCAGGACTTGCCGCCTATCCGGTCCAACCGGGGGTGGGTATCTCCCACCCCGATATAGCGTTGGATCAAGTTTACCTGCTCGATCGGCAGGTAGACGAACTCCTCTCCGGCGTATTCGAGGTGGATGTAGTCCCGGACCGTTCCGGCGGCCTCGATCCGCTCGATCCCCTTAAACCGCCCGATCCCATAGTTAACGTGGACGACGAGGTCCCCGGGGGTCAGGTCGACGAAGGTGTCGATCTCCTTACTCTCGACCTGTTTTACCGACCGGGGAATCCGCCGACGGCGGCCGAAGATCTCGTTCTCTTCGATGACCAAGAGCTTGCATTCCGGAAGGCCGAAGCCTTCGGAGATCGATTCCGGAAGAACGGTTACCGGAAGGTCCTGCAAGAGGCTCTCGAGACGGTGCTGTTGAGAGGTGGAGCCCGCAAATATGTATACTTCATACCCCGCGCCGATGCGGTTCCGGACCTCCGTTTTGAAGAAGGAGACGTTTCCGAAGTAGGAATGGGGAGGATCCGACACGAAGGAAAGAGCCTCGGCGGACTCGCCCCGGAGGCCCTGAATGCGAATCCGGCGAGGCGCCTTTTCTGCAAGGGGCTCGAACTCGTTAATGATTCGCTCGGGACGCGGCAGCCCCAGGGCGTGCCCTTCGGTACGGTAGTGCCCCGAAAGCTCCTTCTGTAGGGCGTACGCCCCGGCGACGAGTCGCTCGAGGTCCTGAAGAACGAGGATCCCCCCTTCGGGCAGATAGTCGACGACGCCTCCCGGACGGTCGAAGGCGAGGGGAAAGAGAATCTCCGGCGCCTCTTCGAAGCTCTCGACCCGCTCGATTGCCGCGGCGGCCTGCTCCGGACGAATCTCCGGCAGCTCCGCCAATCGGCGCTTGAGGGTGGAAACCGTTTCGTCCTCCCACATCACCTCCCGGGTCGGAACAATCGTAACCGAAGAGAGGGCTTCGTCGGATGTCTGGGTAGCGACGTCGAAGGAACGGATGGCTTCGACCTCGTCGTATTCAAAGACCACCCGGAACGCCGACTCTTGCCCCCCGGAAAACACGTCGAGGACCTCTCCCCGAAGGGCAAATTCCCCGCGGACACTTACCCGGGGGACCCGGGAATAGCCGAGGCGCTCGAGGTCCCGGGCGATTTCCGGGGGATCTATCGCGTCGCCGACGGCTAATCCAATGCTCTTGTCCCGGAGGTAGTCACGGGGCGGCACCGCCCCAAGGAATGCCCGGAGTCCCATGACGACCACCTGCACCTGATCGAGGGCCAATTCCCCGAGAAGGCGAGCCCGGGTCCCGTGAATGGGCGAGATTCCCGAAGATTCGGAGTAGAGAGTGGTTTCCCACCACGGCAAGAGCTCCGCCGGCAGACCGAAGGTCCCAAAGTCCTCGGCAAGGGCTTGCGCCTCCCGGTGCGTCGGGAGGACGATCATCATCGGATGGGCGAGTTGAGCCAGCGTCAATGCGAGGTGGGAGCCCCGGAGGCCCTGAACGTCCAAGGAGGGCTCTTCCGACGCAACGAATCCCTCGAGACGCCGGAAGGAAGTATCCGAGTAAAGTCGATCTTGGGTAGATTGAGAGAATAAGGTTACCATAAATTCGGTCGACAA